>NZ_JBVKAE010000041.1:0-78629 GCF_055598845.1 Amycolatopsis sp. NPDC039088
GGATCACGCCTGACGGTAGTGAAGGGCTCCTTCACTACCGTCAGCGTAGGCAAGGAAGCCTTCACCACCAGGGAAACGCGTAGGCAGCAGCGACCGCAGCCCGCGACACGACACGTTTGACTTTCCCCTCAATAGAACGACCCACATCACTCACGACCCCCTCGCCACACCCCGCAACTCACCCAAATCGGACACATTTGTCCCGAGAAGTGTCCCTTATGGACAGTCGGGAGCCAGGTGAGGCCCCTTCCGTACGCGCTAGGGATTGCAGCGGGCGCCGCGGATCGGGATCGGGTCGGTGGTGTAGACGTGACGGCCGTCGGTCGCCCTGAGCTGGAAGCAGTACCGACGCGCCGGGTCGACCGGGACGTCCATGCCGCGCTGGCGGTGCGCGACGAGCTGTTTCGTCTCGAGCCGCTCGCCAGCCATGATCACGACGAAGTCCAGTTCCCCTTCCGCCGTCCAGGTCAGCTGGACGTGATCGCTCTGATCCTGCGGCGGGGCGAGGGCCAGCTTGACGTCCGGCGCGGGCGCGGAAGCCGGTGACGGCGGCGGGATCGCGGCCGCCAGCGGGACGGCCTGTCCGCCGATCTCCGCCGGGCCGAGAACCAAGGGCACCACGGCCAGTCCGGCGAGGAGCACTCCGGCGCCGGCCATCGCGACGGGCCGCCAGGGGATTTCGCGTTCCCGTTTGAGGGGGCCGCTGAACTCGCGGATCAGGGTCCGGCCACCCGCCGGTGGGGCCTGCACCACCCGCACGGGCTGGAGCTGGGGGGCCGACGGCGCGGCGGCGACCGGCCGGGAAACCTCGGCGAAGTCGTCGAATTCGACGTCGGCTTCCTCTTCTTCGCTTGGCAGGTCGGCGGATTCTCCGGTGACGACCTCGCCGCCCGGCTGACGCAGCTTCGTGAACAGCCGCGCCAGCGACGCAACGTCCTGCGGCCGGTCGGCCGGTTCCTTGGCCAGCAATCGGAGGACGGTGCCGGAGAGTTCCCTCGGGACGCTCGGGTCCTGGATCGGTGCCACCGGTTCCCGCAGTACCTGGAGGATCCGTTCGCCTGGCTGTTGCCCGGTGTGCCGGGGGAACGGCGGCGCGCCGGTCAACGCGGTGTAGAGCACCGCGCCGAGTCCATAAAGGTCGGACGCGGCGGAAAGCGTGTCGTCACGCAGGGTTTCCGGCGCGGTGTACTCGACCGCGTGCATCGGGTCGCGCGGGAACCGCCGTCGCAGCGCCACCGAGAAATCGGCGAGCACGAACTCGCCGGAAGCCCGGTACAGCACGTTGTGCGGGCTGACCCCACCGTGCACGACGTCCGCCCCGTGCGCCGCGGCGAGCGCCGACGCGATCGCGGCGCCGAGGGCGAGCACGTCGGAAACCCCCAGCCGGGTACCGGAATCCAGCAGTCCGGCGAGTGAACCCGGGCACAGTTCACGGCGGACACCGCTGCGGCCGTCGGGATAGGCCATGACGTCGTCGATCTGCAGGATCGACCGCGTCGACCGCACGGCGGCCAGCGCCTTCCGCTCGCGTTCGAGCCACGCCGAGGTCTCGCGGTCGAAGGAACCGGGGAACATCTTGATCGCGAAGTCGTTGCCCGTAGCGGGATCCCGCCCCGCGTAGACGGTCGCGACGGGGCCCTGCGCGAGCAGCCGCGGTCCGCCGACTCCTGTCTCGATGCTCATGCCTCCATTGTCGCGCAAGAAGACCGCTTTCGGCGTACTTTCCCGGCGGCAGGTTCCTGCCGAAGCGGCCCGCCGGAGCGGTCGCTGGCAGACCCTTTTCCCATGCAGACTGCCGGCCTGGTCAGGGTCACCATCACCACTCCGCACCGGCGCATCGACATGGCGCTGCCGGAACACGCGTCCGTCGCCGAAATCCTCCCCGGCCTGCTCGCGCGGGCAGGCGAGGGGATGGCGGACGACGGCGTCGCCGTCGGCGGCTGGCAGTTGCGCCGCGCCGACGGGACCGCCTTCGACCCGGACCGGACGCTGGGCGCGCACCGGGTCCGGGACGGGGAGATCCTCCATCTGACACCGCGCCGTACCGAATGGCCGGAGCCCGAGTACGACGACCTCGTGGACGCGATCGCCACCGGTTCCGGCCGCACCGGCAAGGCTTGGGGGCCGCGGCATACGCGGCAGGCCGGACTGGCGGCCGGTGCGCTGGCGGTGCTCTTCGGTCTGGTCGCGGTCCTGCGCGCCGGTCCGCCCTGGACGACCCCGGCGGCGTGGGCCCTCGCCGTTTCCGCGCTGTTGCTGGCCGCGGGCGTACTGCTCGCGCGGGCGCTCCGCGACGCGGGGGCCGGTGCGGTACTCGCCGCCGTCGCGCTTCCGTTCGCGTTCACCGGTGGCGGTCTGCTGCTGGCGGGCGATGATCCCCTCGGCGAGCTGTCCGCCGGTCACCTGCTGCTGGCGAGCGCGGCGCTGCTGCTCGCGGCCGTCGTCGGCCACCTCGGGGTGACCGCCGCGCCGGAACTGTTCGCGGGCGCGGCCACGGTGGGCGTGCTCGGTGTGCTCGGCGGCTGGCTGGCCACGTTCGACGACCTGGCGGGCTATCGTTCGGCGGCCGTGATCGGCGGCGGTGTGCTCGTGCTCTCCACCACGTTCGCGCCGCTGGCGCTGCGGCTCGGCCGGGTGCCGATGCCGGTGCTGCCGCGCTCGACCGCCGACCTCGTCCGCGACGATCCCCAGCCACCGCTCGATCTCGTGCACGCCGCCGTGGCCAGAGCGGACGCGCTGCTCACCGGGATGCTGGGCGGTGCGGCGATCGTCGTCATGTACTGCCAGTCGCGGTTGATCCGCGGCGACAGCGAGGCCGCGGTCGTCCTCGTGGCCCTGCTCGCGGCCGGATTCCTGGTGCGGGCGAGGTTGTATCCGATCCTGCGGCAGCGGCTGCTGGTGCTGGTGACCGGGATCTTCGGCGCCGGATGCCTGTTGGCCGGGCCCCTCATGGCGGACCGCTCGCTGCTGCTCGTCCTGGCGGGGCCGCTGTCGCTGGCGGTGGCCGCCGTCGTGGTCGCGTCCGGCGTCGTGCTGAGCACGCGCGCCGCGAACCCGTATCTCGGCCGGATCGCCGAGTACTTCGAAATCCTGGTGACGATCGCCATCGTGCCGGTGGCGTGTTCGGTGCTCGGCCTGTACGGCTACGTGCGCGGACTGGGGGGCTGAAACCGTGGCGTCCAAACGAGATCAACTGCAGGCGTACCAGTTCCTGGTGCAGCGCGCGATTTCCGCGCTCGTGACCAGGGAGACCGATCCGGAACAGCCGCCGTTCCGCCGTCCGTCCGGTGCCGCTTTCGCCGGGGTCGCGCTGGCGATCGTGGCGCTGGCGTGCGTCGGGGTGTACGGAATGATCGTGCCGGGCGGGAACAACGCCTGGCGCAAGAATTCCGCGGTGATCGTGGAGAAGGAGACCGGGACCCGCTACGTCTACCTCGGCGAACGGCTGCATCCCGTCGCGAACTACGCGTCCGCGCTGTTGCTGCTCGGCGAACACGGCACCACGGAACGGGTTTCGCGCGATTCACTCGCCGGAGTCCCGAGAGGGCCCCGCATCGGCATCGCCGACGCGCCGGACGCCTTGCCCGGACCCGAAAAACTGCTCACCGGCTCGTGGTCGCTGTGCTCCGCGCCCGCGAGCGATCTGGCAGGCAGCCGGATCGAGGAGTCGGTCCTGCTGGCCGGCGCCTCGCCGTCCGGCGGTGCGGACCTGGGAGACCAGGCGTTGCTGGTGGAATCGACGTCGACCGGCGACCGGTTCGTCGTGTGGCGCGGGCATCGGCACCGCATCAACGACTACGGCGCCGTCGGCACCGGCCTCGCGCTCACCGCCGAACCGTGGGCACGCGTCGGCCGGGCGTGGCTCGACGTGCTCCCGGAAGGCGCGCCGATCGGCCCGCTTCCCGTCGCCGCGGCGGGAGAGGCGTCCACCGCGGTGCCGGGCCGGACCGACGTCCGGAACGGGATGCTGCTGATGGTGCAGACCTCCGGCGGTGGCAGGCAGTACTACCTCGCCGAACGAGACGCCCTGCGGCCCATCACCGAACTGCAGTACGACGTCCAGCGCGCGAGCGCCCAGATGATGGCCGCCTATCCCGGTGCCGAACCGAAAACGGTGCCGCTGCCGCCTTCTCTCGCGACCATGTCGCGGCAACTGGACCCGATCAAGGCCGATGCGGGCGCGGCGCCGCCCGCCCGGCCCGCGATCGCGCGCCTGCGCGACCAGGACGCCACCGTGTGCGCCACTTTCGGCGACAACGCCGCAGCGCCTTCGCTGACCGTCGATCCCGCACTGCCGCCCGCGGATCCGATGTCCACCACCGCCCGCCGGACCGCCGCCGGGACCCCGCTCGCGGACCGCGTCCACGTGCCGCCCGGCAGCGCGATCGTCGTCGAGGCGATGCCTTCCGCGCAGGCTCCGGCCGGGACGCTCACCGTGGTGACCGACATGGGGCGCCGCTATCCGCTGGCTTCGCCGGATGTACTGAAGATGCTCGGTTATCCGTCAGCGCGTCCCGTTCGGCTTCCGGCCGGTTTGGTGGCGAGGTTGCCTGAGGGACCGAGCCTGGACCCCGCCGCCGCGCAGCGCCAGACCCTGGGCGGCTGAGGGCCGCTCGAAAGCCGTGAAGGCCTCCTTCCCTACCTTGAGAGTAGGGAAGGAGGCCTTCACGGCGTGCGGCTCAGCGGGCGTTCGGCCGCCAGAGGTCTTCGTCGAGCATCTGCACCGAGCCCGACTCCGACTCAGCGGACTGGCGACCCCTCGCGAGGGTGAACCCGGCGTCCGGATTGCCGTTGGCGGCGCGGCCGCGCAACTTCGCCGGAACGCCGTCGCTCTTCCCGGACGACGCCCGCCGGGACGCTCCGTTCCGCCCGGTCGGCTGGTCGCGAGAGCCGGGTCGCAGCGTGCCCGCCGTGGCCTGTCCGCCACCACCGTGGGGCGACATCATCGGCGGGGCTCCTGTCCCCGCGGCCTTTGCCCCCGCCGGGTTCGCCGCACCAGGCTGGATTTCCGACGCCAGGCTGGGCGCCCGCTTCCCCGCGACCGGCTTTGCGCCCGTCGGAATACCGCCGAAGCCTCCTGCCGCGCCGATGCCTCCGAGGAGGCCCGACGGCATCGGTGGAGCACCGGAACCGCCGGGCAACCCGCCGAGAGAGGGGAGCGGGCCAGGTGCGGCCGGAAGAGGAGCGAGCCCCGCCAGCGAAATCCCGGAGGACGGGTCTTGCCCGTTCACCCCGTTCACCCCCTTCAGCCCCTCGATGGCCGGGAGTTCGGAGCCCGTTCCACCGCCCAGGGAACCCGCCGTCTCGGCGAGGCTCTGCAATTCGGTGAGCGCGGTCATCCCGGCCTCGGCCGCGGCGAGGAAGTCGGTCGGTGAGTTCCCCTCCGCCGACACGGTTTCCTGCGATGTCACCAGGTCGGCGGGTGACTCGATGCCCGAGGCCGCGCAAACGGTGAGCATCGAGGTGTCGAAGTGCCCGCCCAGTTCGGTCATTTTCACCCCCGACGCCTGCTGAAGTGCGAACGCCGCCCCCGCGCCGAACGGGGTGAGCATGGCGAGGCGGTACTCCGCGTAAAGTCCCGCCACCGCCGCCGCGGTGGTCGTGACGTGAGAGGCGAGCGTCGTCAGGGTCTCGGCGGGTTTGGCCAGATCGATCCGGTCGCCCCAGAACTTGAGCTCGGCGAGGGTACGCTGAGCCTCCTCTTCGTGCAGCCGTCCGGCCTCGTCCGTCCAGTGTGGACTGAGATCGGCCACGCGGGTACCGAGTTCCTTGGTGGTCGTGTCGATCCAGCGGCGCACGTCGGTCCACATGCTCGCCGCTTGGAGCAGGTCCCCGGCCTTGCGCGCCTCGGCGCGAGCCATCTCGAAGTGCATCTCGATGGGAAGCAGCTGGTAAGGAATCATCGTCGGCTCCTAGACACTCGCCTGCGAGCCGTCGGCTCCAGGTGTCTCGGTGGGTTCGGTCGGGGACTTCGGGGCCTGACTGATCGAGCTCGACGCCTGTTGCAGCAGACTCAAACCCTGTTGCGCGATCTTGAAGGACGACGAGGCCAGTGTCAGTGCGCTCGCCGCGTCCGCCGCGGTGTAGCCCGCGGAGATGGCTTTGACCTTCGTCGAATCCGTCGCGAGGTCCGTGGTGATCTTCGTCAGGAACGCCGTCATCTCGGCGGTCGCGGCCTTGTCCAGCAAGGACATCGCGATCCCCTCGAACAATCCGGTCGCGTTCAGTCCGTTCCCCAGCCTGCCCAGTGAACCGGGCATGTCCGGTGCTTTGAGCTGACCCGAATAGGCGGCCATCGCTTCGGTATCACCGTCGACGTAATCGGGCATGAGCCCCCTCCTTCACTGTCCGGTGCGGTATTTCGGTTCGTCGTGCCCGGCCGGGCCGACCTGCCACAGTTCCTCGTCGAGTAACTGGACGGTGTTCTCGCCGTCCCAGCGCCGTTCGGCGGCGGGTGGCGGCGTGACGGCGTTGGGCCGCCCTGTCCGGCCCCTCAGCGACACACCCGGTGTGCTGTCGGGTTTCCGTGATCGGACGGCGTTGACCTGCTCGGCGGCTCCGGGGCGGATCCCGTTCGACGAATTCGCGCCGCCTGCGTGCGGCGAGTGCATCGCGGGCATCATCCCCGGACTCGCCATCCCGCCCGCCGCCGCGCGCGACGCGCCTGCGGCCCCTGCCGTCGTTCCGACGCTGGGAAGCGGTGCTCCCGGCATCGAAGCGCCAAGGCCTGCCGTACTGGACATCGGTACCGAGCCCGTCGCCGAGGGCATGCCGCCGCCACCTCCGCCGCCGATTCCGGCCGCGCCCGCGTCGAGACCGGCCAGACTGGGAAGTCCAGAAGAATCACTCGGCAGGCCAACGGAGTCCAGGGGATCTGGCCAGGGGGCCAGCGGGGACAATTCGGCTGGTTCGAGACGGCCGAGTTCACCGCCGATATCCGTGCCACCGACCTGTTGCAACAGCCCGCTCGCCGCCTCCAGGGCCTGGGAACCGCTGTCCAGCAACGAGGACGCGGCGTTCATGAGGGATTGCGGGGTTTCCTTGTTCTCGGGGGTTTCCGGTGTGGTGGGGGTTTTGGGTTCGACCGGAGTCGCGGGTTCGGCGGGTGTCCCCGCCTCTGCCCCGGTTCCGTTCGTGCCGGTTCCCGACGGGCCGGTGCCGTCACCGGCCGGATTCGCGGGGTCCGACGGAGTGAAAGCCCTCGGTCCGGTCCAGTCCTTGCCGATCGCTTGGGGCATCACGTAGTACGACACGAGAAAGTACTCCGAAGCCAGCTGGTCCAGTTGCCCGCCGATGCGTTCGCTGTACTCCCTCTCGTGCTGGGCCTTCTGTTCCGCGTCGAGGCGGGAAAAGTCCGCGTACTGTCCCGCCACGTAGTCGTAGGTCGACCGGACATGGCTCGCCAGCGTCCTGAGGATCCGGGCCACACCGGTGAGCGAGATCCCGTCGACGGCATCGCGGACGGCGTAGGCGTTCTGCGTCGGCGATACCGGTATCGGGTAGTCCGTGACCTGCCTGGTCTCCATCGTCCACGTACGTAAGGAGCCGAGGTCCTCCTCCGCGCGCCTAGCGAATTCCCCGCCGGCGGAGTCACCCCAGTTGCCATCGTGTACGAGTGTCTTGACCTCGTTGCCGAACCCGACGAGTTTGCCTTCGATCCACTGGTTCGCCTCGTCCATCATCTTGGCCGTGTTGTCCAGTTTGTCGGCATGCTGGACTTCGGCCCGGATCCGGGCGAACTGATCCTCCACCCGGAAGCCCGCGTAGGTCATCAGCCTCTCCTACTTCTGTTGGCCGACGATGGCGACAGGGAACTCAGGCGCGATCTCAGGGAGACCGTTGTCCTGCCGTTTGGCGATGCCCGAGAGGATTTCCCGCCTGCCGGCCTCTGCGGCGGCGAGGTATTTCGCTCCTTCGTCGCGGACGAACAGGCCATACGCGTGTAACCCGTACCTGACGTCCGTGATGAACTTCTGGAGCTGATGCGTGACCTTGGCTTCGATGTCGGTCAGGTCCCCGCATTCGCCAAGACCTCCGGCACACGCGGGTTCCACCCGGTACCGGAGAGTCTCGGGGATGTCCTGCACCAGCGCGAGAACCCTGGCCGAGAACACCTCCATCGCCGCCGTATCGGCATCGGTCAGATCGCCGAGTCCCATTTTCCACTCCCGAATTCGAGTCTTACCGAAAGGCAATCACTTCCCCAGCCACGGCGGGCCGCCGCGACAGGAACCGGCCGGTCCTACGCCGTCGGTGGCAGCCAGCCAAGCTGGACCAGGCCCTTGGTGCCGCGCCGGTCGATCAGCCAGCCCCGGCCAGGTGGCAGCACCTGCGCCCGCATCCCGCCGAGCAAGGGGCCTTCATCCCGGTCGCCGGACATCATCAGACCGGGCGCCCCGACTTCCCTGACCCGGCCGAAGAACGGTTCGAAGATCCCACGGCCGGCGCCGCCCGTCCGGCGGGCCAGCACGAGGTGTAGTCCGACGTCGGAGCCATGCGCGACCAGATTCAGCAGGGGGAGCAGCGGATGTTCCTTGTGCGTGGCCACCATGTCGTAGTCGTCGACGAGAACGAAGATCTCCGGGCCCTGCCACCAGTCGCGTGCCCGCAGCTGCTCCGGCGTGATGTCGGGGCCGGGCAGCCGTTGTTCGCAGATCCCCGCCAGTTCGGTCAGGATGCCGCGGCTGTGCGTGTCGCCGGTGCCGTAGGCGAGCAGGTGTTCGTCCCCGACTTCACCGAGCAGGCCCCGCCGGTGGTCGATGAGCACGATCTTCGCCTGCTCAGGGGTGTAGGTACGGGTGATCCGCCGGGCCAGCAAGCGCAGGAACGCGGTCTTGCCGGACTCCGTGTCGGCCAGCAGGAGGAAATGCGGGTCGGCGGCGAAGTCGAGCCGGAACGGTGAGAGGTCCTTTTCGTGAATCCCGACGGTGAGCCCGGCGTTCGCGCCGGTGAGCTCGTCGGTCTCGGGAAGTTCCTCGTACCCCAGGACACCGGGCAGGAGGCGGACCGAGGGCGCGGGTTCGCCCGGCCAGGCCTTGTGGATCGCCTCGACCAAGGCGGCCAGGCCGTCGGCGAGGTCTTCCGGATCGGGACTACCGTCGATCCGGGGCAGGGCGATCAGCATCTGATGCCCCTGCATGGCGAGCCCCCGGCCCGGCGCGCCGGAGGGCACGCTCATCGCGGCGCGGCGGTCGATGGCCGAGTCGATCGGGTCGCCGATCTTCAATTCGAGCCTGCTGGCGAACAGGTCCCGCACGTTCATCCGCAGATCGAACGAGCGGGTGCACGAGGCCACCACGTGCACACCGAAGGACAGGCCGCGCGCGGTGATGTCGTTGACGATGTCCTCCAGTTCCGGGAAGTCGTTGCGCAGCGTCAGCCAGCCGTCGACGATCAGGAACACGTCGCCGTGCGGGTCTTCGGGGAACTTGCCCTCGGCCCGGAGCCGCCGGTAAGTGACGATGCCGTCGATCCGGTGTTCGGCGAACATCCGTTCCCGCTGGGCCAGGAGGGCCGCCACTTCGGCGACCGTGCGGCGGACCGCGCCGGTGTCGAGCCGGCCGGACACACCGGAGACGTGGGGCAGGCCGCTGATCGAGGCGAGCGTGCCACCGCCGAAGTCCAGGCAGTAGAACTGCACCTCCCGCGGGGTGTGGGTGAGGGCGAGGCTGGTGATCAGCGTGCGCACGGCGGTGCTCTTGCCGGTCTGCGGCGCGCCGAGCACCATCAAGTGGCCCGCCGCTCCGGACAGGTCGAGGACCAGCGGATCGCGCCGCTGCTCGAACGGCCGGTCGACGATGCCGAGCGTCGGCCGGAGCGCGCCCGCCCGCTCGGGTGAGCCGGCGGTCAGCCCGCGCTGGGGGTGGACGAGCAGGCCGGGCAGCAGCCCGTTGAGCGTCGGCGACTCGTCCAGCGGCGGCAGCCAAATCTGGTGCGCGGGAGTGCCCTGGCCTTCCAGCCGGTCGACCAGGATGTCGAGGAGCGTCTCGCCGACAGCCGTGTCGTCGTCCTCCGGGGTGTCCTCCACTTCGTCGTCGAAGCCGACCTCCGGAGCGACATACGACGTCGTGTACTCGTGCAGTTCCAGCTGTTCCCGTCCGGTCGACGGCACCGGGATCCCGGTTTCGCGCTGGTAGACGCCGGACACGTAGGCGGCGCGGAACCGGTCCATCGGCTCGGTGCCGACCTTGAGGAAGCCGTGCCCCGGTGCTCGTGGCAGATGGAACGCGTCGGCCACGCCGAGAACCGCGCGACTGTCCATTTCGGAAAACGTCCGCAAGCCGACGCGATAGGACAGATGGGCCTCGAGCCCGCGCAGCCTGCCCTCGTCGAGCCGTTGCGAGGCGAGCAGAAGGTGTACCCCCAGCGAACGGCCCACGCGGCCGATCTGGACGAACATGTCGATGAAATCGGGTTTCGCGGACAGCAGTTCCGAGAACTCGTCACAGATCACCAGCAGCGTCGGGACTTCGGGCAGCGGGGCGCCCGCGGCCCGTGCCTTCTCGTAGTCCCGCAACGACGAGAAGTTGCCGGCCGCGCGCAACAGTTCCTGGCGGCGGATGAGCTCGCCGTTGATCGCGTCGGTCATCCGGTCGACCAGATGCAGTTCGTCGGCCAGGTTGGTGATCACCGCGCTGGTGTGCGGGAGCGCGTCCAGCCGGGCGAAGGTGGCTCCACCCTTGAAGTCGACCAGTGCGAAGTTCAGCGAGTTCGGCGGATGGGTGACGGCCAGCGCCAGCACCAGCGTCCGCAACAGCTCGGATTTACCGGAACCGGTGGCGCCGATCAGAAGTCCGTGCGGCCCCATCCCCTCCTGCGCCGACTCCTTCAGATCGATCTCGATCGGGGTGCCGTCTTCCTGGATCCCGAGCTTCACCCGCAGCCGGTCCCGGTTCGGCCGAGGCAGCCAGGTGTCGACCGGATCGAATTCGTAGGGATCCCCGAGCTGTAGCAGTTCGGCGAGTCCCAATTCCGAGGTCAGCGGCGCCTCGCCGCGCAGGCCCGCCGTCAGGCGAAGGGGAGCCAGTTGCCTGGCCAGGCCTTCCGCCGCTACTTCGCCGAACGTATCCGCCTGCCCGAGCGGGGTTTCGCCGTCGATGGTTTCGCTGACCAGCGTGCCGTCGGTGTCCACCGCCAGCACCACCGAGGTCCGGTCCAGTGCGCGCGGCGGCATCGTGGTGAGGTCGACCACTGTCACCCCTTCGACGCCACCGCCGGTCATCAGATGGTCTGAGCCCGCGACCGATCCGCCGTCGAGCACGACGACCACGTGCGGACCGGGAACGCGAACGTCCACCTCCGGGTCGAAGCGTGGACGTTTGACAAGTTCCTCCTCCAACATCGATTCCAGGCCCTGGATGCCGGCCGCGACCAGGCGCAGCGGGCCGAGCGCGTCGGTACGCTCCGGATGCAGCGCGTGCGGCAGCCATTTGATCCAGTCCCAGTCGGCGCGCCGGTCTTCGCCGACGCAGACCGCGACGCGCAGGTCGTCGGGCGAGTGCAAGGTGACCAGCTGCGCCAGCATCGCACGCAGGACGCCGAGTGACGCTGTGCGGTCGCCGCGGAGGAAGATCCGGCTGAAGCCGTTGACCGCGATCGCGATCGGCAACCTGCCCACCGTGGTGTAGGTGGTGATGAACCGGCGCAAAGCCAGTGCCGACAACGGTTCGAGCTCTTCGAGCGGTTTGGTGTCGGGCGCGATCAGGGCGAGCGTCGGAGCCTGCGGACCTCGGCAGATCCGGGCGACGCCGAAGTCCTGGTCGTTCTTGCGCCGCTCCCACAGCCGGTAACTCGAAGCGAGCGACCACAACGTGGCGGGATCCGGATGCAGGTACTCCATCGCCTCGCGCTGTCGGCGCACCGAACGGCGCAGCCGCAGCCGGTGCTGAGACAGGTGGCGCAGGTACTTTCGCCGCGCGTAGGCCATTTCCCGTTTGCTCGGACCGCCGCCTTGCAGGAATCCGGTGACGACCATGCCGAGCATGCCGACGCCCATCAGACCGTAGATGACGAACCGGATCTGCCCGGTCATGCTGCCGGAGTACATCAGCAGCATCGCCGCCATCATCGCCACCATCGGCAACACCATGAAGATCTGCGTCCACTGCCGCGCGGGCGGCGGCGGGATCTCCGGCGGTGGCTGCAGGATCAGCTCACCGGCCGGCATTTCCGGAGCGGGCCGACGGCTCGGCCGTTTCACCATGATTGTCGCCACGTCACCGATAGTCCGTGAAGACCGGGCCCGTCCGGTGGCGATGGCAGGAACTTGCCGCGGGCCGGAATACGGCGGTAAGGCGACCTAGCCTCTGGGAAGAGTGCGAGAGCACGGAAAGGAGAACCGAGCATGTCGTATTGGGATTTGATCGACGACAACACCGCCGCGTTGCGCGCCCAGTCGTCGCGTTTCTCGGAATTCGGCCAGACCATGGCGGACGGCTCCAAGCGGGTCGCGAACGCGGTCGACGAGGGAGCGGCCGCGTGCAGTGGGACGTTCGTTCCCGCCATGTGTGACGTGGATTCGTCGCGGCGCGGGGAGACCGGTGTCCACGTCGGGCAGACGACCGACACTTCGGACGGGATGATGACCGCGGCGGGCATCATCGTCGACCACGATTCGGAAGCGTCGCGGTTGACTCAGGGATCGGCGACCTACGGCCTCGCGGCCAGGATGTAATCCGGAAAGGAGACTGATAATGGCGATGAATTCCGAACGCGTCACCGCGCACCGGGAAACCGGCGACACGATGGCGACCGCTCTCACCGACGACGCGAATCACCAGATCGACAACGTCAGCCAGCAGCGGAACGAATTCGGCTTCCTGTACGACTCGGAGGTTCGTTCCGGGTTCGGTCACGATCTGATGCAGCAGGTGCAGGGTGACATGGCGAAGGCCAGTGAAACCTTCCACACCCAGATCGGGCAGGCGCGCGGTACGCGTGACGCGTTCGAAACCCTGCTCGACGCCCCTCGTCAAGCGGCGCAGTTGCTCAGGGGTCTCTGAATAAGCATCCACTGAGGACGAAAGGGTCCCGGCGAGCTCGGCTCGCCGGGACCTTTCTCACGGTCCCGGCGAAGTCACATAAGTGCTGGTCGGCTCTTGACTATCCACAAGAGACACTTTTCGAGACAAATGCTCCCGGTTTGGGTGACTTGCACGGTTTCGCGAGGGGGTTGTGAGTGATGTGGGTTGTTCTATAATAACCCGAATCGCCCCTCGCGACCCCATGCGGAAACGTACATGGCGGCATCAATCGGATGCTCAAATGCTCGGCGGTGTCCCTTGTGGACACCGAAGCCTCGCCGGTGTTCAGAATCGAGCCCGATCTTCCGTTGATCAACTCCGCCACCGGTGCGCGCGGGCCCGTGACAGCGCAGGAATAGTCGCCCCGACCTGCAAGATCTCGACTTTGCCGGTACCCAGGGACCTTTTCTCGTGAGTGGGTCTGTTCGGGTTCGTTTGAGCGGCGGGTACCCACGAGGAATGGTTCATCACTTGGAGAGCAGGAAGATCTGCTCCGGCGGTTCCACCGCGGCCGGTTCGGCCGGCAAAGGTGTGACCCGGCCCGGCCGCCAGCGACGTCGTCGGCCGCGCATCACGAGGGCCACTCCCAGCGCGGCCACCAAGATCCCGGCGATCGCGGCGGCGGTCAGCCATTTCGCGGCCGCCCCGGTTTCCCTGAGCCGGTCGGCCCGGTCGAGGGCCGCCTGGTCGACCGGCCCGGGGACATACACCGGCAGGGCCGCGGGTTTCGCCGGGTCGAGTCCATCGGTCACCGCGCGGTAGGGGTCGGCCAGTCCCGCGCCGTATGCGGCGCTCGCCCGGCCGCCCCGTGCCGGGTTCGCCGTCGCCTTCAGCCGCTGGACGACTTGCGCGGCGGACAATTCCGGCCACGCGGACCGCACCAGCGCGGCCGTCGCGGAGACGAACGGCGCGGCGAAACTGGTTCCGTCGACGTAGGCGTGGCCCGCCACGCGGGTCGTCGCGAGCACCTTCGCGCCCGGCGCCATGATCCCGACGTAAGGGCCGATCTGCGAAGCGGGCATCCGGGCACCGTCGATGTCCACCGCGCCCACCCCGAGCACGCCGGGGTAGCCCGCCGGATAGGACGGTAGTCCGGAGTTCGCGTCCCGCTGGGAGTTGCCCGCGGCGGCGACCACCACCGCGTCTTTCCCGACGGCGTACGCGACCGCGTCGCGGATGACCGCGAAGTCGCTCAGCCCGGCCAGGGAAAGGTTGATCACCTTGGCGTTCTGGTCGGCCGCGTACCGGATTCCGTTGGCCACCACCTGCGGGTCGATCCGCAGTGAATCGCCCTGGTCGCTCAGATCCCGGTCGGTGATCCGGACCGGGAGGAGCTCCGCGTCCGGGGCGATCCCGTGGAAACCGATGCCCGGCACGGGATCGGCGGCGATGACGCCGGCCACGCCGGTGCCGTGCGAGACACAGTCGAACGAACCCGGCAGTCCGCCCGGCAGGTAGAAGTCCCTGCCCTGACGTACTTTTCCGGGTCGGTTGAGCTGCGGATGATCGGCGTCGACCCCTGAGTCCACCACCGCCACCAGCACCCCGGCGCCCCGGCTGTACGGCCAGACGCGTTCGGGCGAGAGCAGGCGCTGTGCCCAGGGTTCCGCCTGGACCTCCGCATGCGCCGGCTCCGGATCACGGCAGGCCCCCGCGGGCGGGGCCGCGTACGCCGGTACCGAGACGGTGCCGCAGTGGAGTGCGGCCAGCGCCGTCGCGGCGGCGAGCATCCGATGTCTTTTCACCCTGGCGATCGTCGGACGTCGACCGGCGCACCGGTGCCGGCTGGCCGCAACCTGCCACGGCGCGGTCACCGCGCCCTGACGGCCGCAAACTGGCCTGGAGACAGGTGGGAGGCACCGTGGAGACGTCCGTCAACAGGTACGACGATTATCGGCGAATGGCAGAGGAACTCCGTGCCGCCCAAGACCGGATCGCGGGACTACGGGTCACCGCCGAATCCGACGACGGGCTGATCAGCGCGACCGTCGGTGGCTACGGCGAACTGGTGGAGCTGCACCTGGATCCACGCGTCTACCGCGTCCCCGACTCCGCCGAACTGTCTCGGTCCATAACGGACACGATCCACCGCGCCCATGAACGCGCGCAGGAGCAGTGTGCCGAGCTCGTCGCGGGCCACCTGCCGGACAAGCCCGAACCCGGTGTGGCCGATCTGCGGTTCGGGCCCGCTTTGCACGTACTCGACCGGCAGATCGCGGGGGAGCACCGATGACCTGGCTGAGCCTGAACGGTGACGACGTCGCCGACATGGACCCGGACGCGACGAACACCTTCATGGGGAACCTGCGTGGCGCTTCCGCGGATCTCCGTGACGCCTGGACCCGCGACAACAACCGGATCGTCGCCGCCACGCGGGTCGGGGGAGGCCTGCTGGGCAAGACGTTCCATGAACTGTTGACGAACGAGACGGGGGAATTCGCGCCGGAGAAGGCCAGGTCGGCCGTGGGCACGGTTCCCGGCTTCTATGCCAATGTCGCGGAAATCGGTGGGTTGCTGGTGCCGGTCTATCTCGCCCATGACGCCGAGGCCGCCAGTGCCATCTGGGCGTCGGTCAACCGCTGATCGGCGCTCGCGGTCATGGAGGACAAAGCCCCGCCGTCGGGTGATTTCTGGAACCTGATCCTGTCGGAAGGCGGCGGGACCGTCGACGACTACTACCCCCCGGACAGCGCCGTCCACGCGCACGAGAAGGCCGTCGGGTTCAAGGACGCCGGACGGCATGTGCAGCAAGCCGTGACGAGCACGAACGACATCGTGACCCGCCTGCACAGCACCGCGTGGCGGGACAGGGGCGGCGCGAGCATGCGCGACCTCGTCCAGAACAACAACAACGGCGAGAACGGCATCCACCAGATAGCCGTCGGTCTGGACTCCATCGGTGGTGCGTACGAGTCGTACGCGAACCTCCTGGTCGACGTCAAGGACACGATCCACGAAACCTACGACCGCAACCACCTGATCTACATCGCGCTGGGCTGCAATCTTCCGGGGGTGCGGGGCTACTACCGGCGGAAGCTGGCGGAAGGGGTGGCCAAGGACATCAAGGACATGATCAGCAAAACCGCGGCGAACATGCGGAACCCCAAGGAGCCGGATCCGACACCGCACGACGGATTCTGGGGTGGCCTTTGGGATTCGGCCGTGGTGCAGTTCCAGGCGTTCATCGGGCTCGCCGGATTCGGCGAGGGCGGCTGGTCGCTCTACAACATCGAGAAGTCCTGGGGAAACCTGGGCATGCTGGTCGGCGGCGCGCTCTTGTACGGCCTGGACCCGGAGCTGGGCGGATTCCTCGACGACAAGCTGTTCAAGGGCGTGCTCGGTGACACGCTCGTGGAATTCGGCAAGAACTTCGTCGACTACGGTGCCTGGGGAAAGGACGGATGGCATGTCGCCGGCTACATCACCGGTAACATCATCGGCCTGATCGGCACCCGCGGCGCCGGGGCGGGTATCGCCCGCGGTGCGCGCGCACTGGGAAAAGGTGCCAAAGCGGCCGACCTCACCGGATTCCCGAAGGGGCTCCACAAGGTCGGGGAAATCGTCAGCAAGGCGAATCTCACGGGTGCGGCCAAGTACGGCTTGGGCAAGGCCGCTCACGTCGTCGACGGCATCCGCAATTTCCACCGGGGCGAAGAAGCCGCGCCCAAGGTGCCCCACGGCAACGACGCCACGCCTCCCGCACGGCCGGTCGAGCCGACGGCACCGGGTGCCGGCCCCGAACCACCGAAGCAGGGGCCACCGCGCGACGGAGAGCCATCGCTCCCCACGCCGCACGAAAAGGAGTCGCTCCGGCAGGGCGTCGAGAAGAACTTCCTCGACGCGCACAAGCGTTCCGGCGGCGACTTCGTCCCTTCTCCCCACGATCTCGTGCGGACCTCCGAAGCCACGCACACTCCGTCGCACGGTGGAACGCCTGCCGATCACCACGGTGCCTCCCCGAATCGGCACGGTGGACCGGATCCCGTACAGCAAGCGGATCGCCAGCCGCCCGCGGCCGAGCCGAAGGCGCCGCCGGAGCCCCACCGTGGCGCCGACGCCTCCCCGTCCCGTGACGGCCTCGAAGGCCAGGACGGGCACGCGCAGCCGAACGTGGACGCACCACCGCATGGCCTCCGCGATCAGCTCGGCCCCGGGCAAACCGGCCTGTTCGACAAGGCGTGGCAGGAGTCCGCTCAGTCCGGCTACCCGCCGAGGGTGCGGGAGGAATTCGCCTTCTGGCGGGCGACGGGGCACGTTTCGCCCAACCTCGGCCACGGCATCCGCATGGAGATCATCGACTCGATCCGCAAGGCGGACATCGACCCTCCGCAGTCGAAGTTGTCTCGCGACTCCGTCACGAAGGAAGATGTCCGCGACGGCGCGATCGGGCATGACGCGGCGAACATGGCCCGGAACGACCTGAGGAACCTCGGGCGTGAGGGACCGGCGCCCGCGAAGGTCCTGGATGGACTCCGCGACCGCGGAACCGGACAGCCAGGGGAGACCCGCGCCGGGAAGCACGGGGAAGACGGGCCGGTCGATCGCTGGAATCCGGTCGCCGAAGAGGCAGGCCACGGCTCGAAAGACGGCGCCGTCGGCGACCGGGACGGCGCGCGTGGCGAGCGTGACGGAGAGGACGGCGGTCCCGCCGATCGCGTCAAGGACGACGAGCCGGCTCTCCGAGAACGGCGCGAGCGGTTCGAAACGCCGATCGACGAGTTCGCGAAGAAGCACATGCCGGAGGAGTACGCCAAGCGTCACGGGGAAGACGGCCCCGGCGACGGCGTGGGGCCCAGCGGTGGCAAGCCGATAGAACCGGCACCGCGACCGACTGACGGCACCGGTGCGTCGGCGGCCGCGTCGAGTCCGTCGTCGGTCGGCCTGCTCGAAGGCTCGCCCGCGCGGGGCGCCGTGGATCGCACGGGATCGGCCACCGTGACGCCCAAGCCGTTGCCTCACGGGCCTGTCGCCGGGCTTCGCGAAGCCGAGCCCATGGGTGTCAGGGAGCACGCCGCGAAGCCGGAAGACGCGGTGGACCTTGCCCGGCCCAAGCCGGAAGAACTGAAATTCTGGAAAGAGGAGCGATTACCGCAAGGGGATTCGGCCCGTCTTCCCGCTGAGCCACCGGTTTCACCGCCTCCACGCCCGCCGGGTCGGATCACCCCGGAGCCGGATGCCCCGTCTCGGCAGCCCGCTCGCGGGGCTGACGGTCCGGCCGCGGGGCCGCTGTCACGCGCCGCCGACGAGACAGTGACTCCGCGCGAGGCCGCGCGGACGCGTCCTCCCGCGGCGTTTCCCTCGGTGCGGCAACCCGACGTCGTACCCCGCCCTCCCGACGGGTTCCCGGCGGTGCGGCCCGCGGAGTTCCCCCAGCCGAAGCATCTGGATCACCGGCTTGTCCGTCCGCTGGATTCCCCAGCGACGCACGTGCCGCCTGGCGACTTTCCCGGTCCCGCACCGGGGAAGCCGCCTGCTCCCGATCTTCCTCTCCACCGGCCGCCGCAACCCGAAAAGCCGACGCCGATCGAGCTTCCCGCCCGGCCGGAGCATGATCCCCCCGCGTTGCCGCAGGCACCCGCTCGGCCCGGGGATCCCGTCGCACCGGGTCTTCCGCGGCCGTCGGTGCCCGGGTGGCCCGAAGAGTTCCCGCTCCGGATCGACCGGCCGGGCCCGCTCACGCCGGAAATCCCCGCCTGGCCTGGTATAGACGAAGGCGGCGTCGACCCGGAAGCCGATCCCCTCGCCGAAGTCCCGCCCGAAGTACTGGAACAACTGACCGACGCGGAGCGCGAGGCGCTGCGGAACCTGGCCGCCGGACTCGGCTGGAACGCCGCGCAGGTGCTGCACCGCGTTCTCGACGAGATCGTCGACCGGCTCATCCTGCACCCCCGGCCCGGCGAGCCGCGACGGATGATCTCCCGCAACGCCGATCTGATCCAAAAGCTGAAGTTCCTGGAGGAGTATGAAGAGCGCGAATGGCTCGGCGAGCGGCTGGCCGAGCTGACCGGCACGCGGCCGGAGAAACCGAGGACGGCACGACCGGAACGTGGCGGCGGCGGGATTCTCGCGCGCCAGAGTATGCCGATTTCGCTGGGTCCCTGGGGATTCGCCGACGCCGAGGAGCGGACTCGGCAGGAGATCGAAGCTCTCCAGCGGTTCGCGGCGTATCTGGCCGACCCGGTGAACAACCCGCTCAGCGACGGCGAACGGGCGGCGCTCCGCGAGATCCTCGCCTACCGGGCTCAGCGGATACGCGGGGAAGACCTCGCGCTGGACGCCTTGTACGAGCTCATCCTGGAGAATCCCGGCTGGCTCGCCGGTGCGGAGATCAAGGGCGAACCGCGACCTGTGCTGGACGAGCGGGGTGAGCCGACCGGGATGGTGGAAGTCGCCGGCAGACTGGCCGGGCTCACCGGCTTGCGGATCCTGATCGTCCCGGCGCGCGACCTTCGTGAGGGATCCGCGGCCCGCCAGGAAGCGGTCGATCGGGCCAGGGCCTGGCTCGACGCGGCCCCGGACGGCGTGCGGAACAGCGCCGTGCTCGACGGCAGGCGTCCGGTGGGCACGGATCCCGAAACGACGTCGCTGTCCCGAGAGCTGATGGCCCTCGGTTTCGAAGCGGTTTTCCAGCATCGCGAGTTCCATGGCAGGGAAGCGGAGGCGGCTCCGTACTCGGTGCTGGACTCCTTGCCGCACACGACGAATTCGTTCCCGGAGAAGGCGACGGTGATCGCCGATCGCCCGATGCGTTCCCCGGGACTGGCCAAGGCCCTGAGTGAGGAAGCGGCGGAGAGGGCGAGGCAGTTCGTCGAGCGGCACTCGCCTGAGCGAGCGCTCGCGGGCGATCTACGCAGGCTCGACACCGGGCAACTCGCCGACGCGCTGCTAGTGGGCGCCGAGATCGTCCACGTCGTGCGCCCGGACCTGGACGCACATGGCAGGTCCACCGGTTTCCCGTGGGTCGTCGTCCGGCTCGCCGACGGCAGCCTCGCGCGGGTCACGGTGGCCGACGCCGCTCATCAGGATCTGCTGCGGCGGGCACGGGAAGATCTCGCGAACCGGCCCTTCGGCAAACGCGATTTCCTGGTGATCAACGGCGCGGCGGCCTGGAACGACCAGCCCGGCCTGACGGAGATCGCCCGGCAGCTGACGGAAGGGCCGGGACGACGGTTCACCGGCGTGCTGTATCGCCAGAACTGGGAAGGGCCGCGAACGCCGGGGAAGGACTCGCCGTTCACCCTCCTGACGCCGAATCCCCGACTCAAGGGCAAGCTGCTCGCCGCTCCTCCCCGCGAGCCGATGGCGCCGGAACCGGAGAACGAGCCCCCGGCGCCGAAAGAGATCTCGGAAGCCGAATGGCTGGCCGAGTTCCGCGCGCTGGCCGACGGGATGGCCGGGCTGTACGAGCGACTCGCCGACGAGGCGGGGGCGTCGGTCGCCCCTGACGATGTCTTCGCGGTGTTCAGGGAGAACAACCCGGAATTGTTCGCCTATCTCAAGGAAGCCGGTACGGCGGCCGGTGTCGACGCGGGCAGGCTGGCCGATCTGCTGGGTGAGGGCATCGAGCGGCCGGCGTGGTCCGCGGCGGCACGGGAGAACCATCTCGACAACGTCGCGCTCGGGATCGGACGTGGCTGGGATCTGACCGGCCCGGAACGCGAATACCTGGCGGCGCTGGACGCCTACGCGCCCGAACTCCCGGTCTTCCGTCGCGAGTTCGGCGCTCTCCTCGACCGGGTCCGGCAGACCATGCCCGAGAACCTCGAACCGCTGCTGAGGGATCTCGGCGACGGGGCGTACTCCATCGACGAGAAGACGCTCGTCGCGAAAAAGTACTTCGCCGTCTTCCTCGATGCCGGTGACAAGCCCGGTTCGCATCCTCCGGACGAGCTGCCGAGGCAGCTCGAAGAGGCCGCCCCGAAGGTATCAGCACTGCTGGAACAGGAAGCGGCGCTGGGCACGCTCTCGCCCGAGGTGGTCCAGCGGCGGACGGCGTCGTGGGCAGGCTTCGTCGCCCAGGCCGCTGAGCTGCGGGACGCGATCGCCGGCGCGGAACGCACGCAGGACGTGCGGCCGGTGCTGGATTCTTTGCGCGCCCTCGGCGATTCCCTGCGCGCCTACGCCAGGGAGCACGCGGATTCCGCGGTGCCGGCCTGGGTGGAGGTCGCCGGATTCGATCTCCTCGATCCGCACCGCATGCGTTTCCTGCAGCCATCGGTGACCGGGAACGGCCGGTTCGACGTGGTCACACGAGCGATCACGCGCCACTGGCTCGAAGTGATGTTCGGCCCGGATGGAGTGGATTTCGCGCACGGCCTCACCGAAACGGCGGTGCCTTGGACCAGCCGGTCGATCGCGAGCCATCCGAGGCGGGACGAAATCCTGGCCGAGATCGGTGAGGACACGCTTTTCGGCCAGCTGAAGCGGCGAGCGGTGGCCTTGCCCGAACTGGGAGTGAGCCTGATCCGCCCGGAGGCAGGTCTTGGCGAGCTCGTGACCACGCTGGTGCACGAGTGCGTGGTCCACGGAATGCAGGAGCCGAAGCCCGTCAACCTGTACCGCGGCCTCGCCGGGGAATGGTTCGAGACCCTCATCCAGGCATCGCACGAATTCCAGGGGCGCAGCGGCGAACTCCTGGTGGTCGAGGCGTTGCGAGCCGGGGCCGAGAGTTCGGTCGTGCCGCGGGAACTGCGCGTCGACGTCGTTCCGCGTTCGTTGCGGGTGCCGCCTGCCGAATGGGACGCCTTCTGGATGGGCCGGGTCATCGGCATCGAGTCCGGTCGTCTCGGTGAAGCCGGCCGGACCGCGCTGTTCGGGCAGCAGCGGGAGATCGGCTTCGGCCACGAAAGCGACGCCGTCCGGATCCGGCGGGCCGTCACCGATCCGCTCCACCCGCGGATCGAGACCCCGGCCGTCCAGGAGTTCAAGGCCGATCCGGCCGCGTTCGCGGCCAAGTACCAGCCACCTTCGCCGGCGATCCAGCCCGAAATGCCGCCACCTCCGCCACGGCCGTCCGTGGGCCCGGGCGACCTGCTGTGGCCGGACCCGATGATCGATGGGCACGGTGCTGTCGACTTCGGTGCCCCGTGGCAGCCGGGGAAGCGGCCACGGCATCCCCAGCGGCAGGCACCGCATCCCCGGCACGGGGGAGCGCCCCTCCCGCCGGGACTACCCGCCGAGCTGACGGGTTTTTGGATGGCGCTGCGGCCGGAGGACCGTCGTGCGCTCGCGGATCTCGCCGCGGAGGTGGGACCGAGGGCGGGACTTCCCGTGCTGAAGAACTTCACCACGCTGCTGGCCCGAAAGAACGGTTTCCCCGAGAAGGCGGGGGAGGCACTGGCCCACTGGCTGGCACAGGTCGCTCCTCCGGCGGGTCTCCCGCCGGAGTGGGCTCCGGTCTGGCACGCGCTTCCGGCCACCGTGCAGCACCCCTTCGCGGAATTGATCACGGCCGTCGGTGCGGCCGCGGCCACGGGCGAACTGATCGAGCGGGTCGCCGGCCTGACCACCCACCAGGGCGGGATCCTCGAACAGATCGTGGACCTGCGAGGACATCCGGAGCTGATCGGCGTCCTCGCCCGGCAGCTGTCCGCGGCGATCGGCTCGTTGCCACCGGCCGCACCGGTCGTACTTCCGGCCGGTCGGCCCGCTCCCGCTCCCGCCGCGGCCGGCCCTGTCCCCATCGAGGCGGGCAAGCCGGTGCAGGGAAAGACCTCTCCCGAGAAGGTCCAGCAGGCGTTGTGGCACGCGTTCCCCGAAGCGGTGAAAGCCGTCGGGATGACGATCGTCAGCTCGGACCCCCGGTCGATCACGGTCGCCGATCCGCGGGGACGCACGATCGGCGTCGTCCTCGACCTCGCCGACCTCGAGGACGCGGCTGGCCAGTGGTCGGTACCGAACCGCCACCCGGAGCACAGCCCGATGCTGGGCACCATCAGGATCGCCGCGTCGACCCGGATGCCGCTCGACGTCGCCCTCCGCGTGGCCGTGCACGGACTCATCGCCGGGTACACGAACCTGACGGACGAACCCACCGCCGACGCGAGCGCGAGATTCCTGAGCCCGGACGGGGATCTGGACGCCCTGCCGCGGCCGACCGCCGCCGACCGCGGTTATCTGGCCCAGCTCGTCATCCTCGGACGTGCCTTCGACGGCGCGAAGTGGAACCTCCCGCGGCGATACCGCCTCCGGACGGAGATCCGGGATGTGATCGGCAAACTCGGCCTCGATCCGAACCAGGCTTACCAGGGGCACCGCCTCGCCGCGTTGGGGAGCGAACCCGTCACCGCGCTGATCAAGCGTCACCTCCCGCCCAAGGTCACGGACGGCTACCTCGCGACGCGGACCCATGTCGCCACGGGCCTCATCACCGGTTTCCTGCCATCCGGTAGCGCGGCGGTGGTCTTCGCGGCCTCGGGCTCACCGGCCAGCGGCGTCGCGTGGGGCGTTTTCGGCCTGGTCAACGCCGTCTATGGCGGCTTCCTCGCCCGTCAGTGGGAGATCAACAAGGACGCGCAGGTCGCGGAGGTACGGAAATACGACGCCAAGGCCCGCGAGATCGACGCCGTCGCGGCGCCCGCCGAGCGGGTGCGTGCACTGCTGGAAGTCCTGGGCTGGGCCCCGGAAGAAGGCCCCGAAGCCCCGGCGGGCAAACAGGCGATGGGTCCCCGGCCCGACCTCGCCCAGCCCCTGCGCAAACACTGGGCACGGTTCAGCGTCCCGCAGTTGACGGCGCTCGGCGCGGGCACCGCGGCCGCCGTGCCCTTCGAAATCTGGGCGGGCACGGGAATCGGGCTGCCCTCTTGGCTCAGCCTCACCGTGTACGCGGTCGGCGCCGCGGTCTTCCTGCCCCTCGCCGAGCGCGCCCGCACCCGCGTCCAGAAAGGGGTGGAACTCAAGGAGATCGACAAGCGGGCCAGGGGACTGGACAAGGCCGAGGCGGACGTCTACGCGGCCATGGGGCAGCGGCTCGGCCTGGAGCGGCCGCCCGAGCCGGACGAAGTCCCCGACCCGCACGGCGTCGGCCGGTCCGTGCCCGAACTGGGCATCATGGCCAATCTGCCGGACTTCTCCCAGTACGTCAGCGAGATCCTGCGGCGAGGGCTGCGGCCCACCGCGTCGGGCACGATCGACAACACCGCGCTGCTGTCCCAGCATCTGACGCTGTTCCAGGCGCTTGGCGCCTATGGAGCCGGGAAGAGCCTGCTCATGCTGCCGATCGCGATCTGGCAGCTGAACAAACTGGACCAGCTCGAGCTCGGGTACACAGTGGACAGAAAGTTCTTCGACGAGCGGGACATCCGACGGCTGATGAGGCCGGACGTGTTCGCGGAGCGCATGGCGTTGCTTGAGCAGGTCGAAAAGATGATCGCCCCGCGGCGACCCGGCCTGCTGCGGCGGTTCCGCGAGGCGCTTCCCTTCCTCGGGCGACCGCGGCCGGAACCGGTGCGCTCGGTCGTTCCGGGCGCTCCGGCGATCGAGACCCGGCCGACGTTCGCGCCATGGGCCGAGTTCGTGAAGACCTATTCGAGGGTTTCGGTCGTCAGCACCGGAGTGACCGTCGGTTTCGTGGAGGCGTTCGGAGTCACCCAATCACTCGCGGTGGCCGCGCTGACGGCAGGCCTGTACGGCCCGGTGATCGGCTGGCGCAAGTGGTGGCACCGGAAACACGAACTGGCACTGAGCGACAAGGACATCGCCGAGACCAACAAGGGGAAGGCGGCCGAACGCGTCGCGGAGCAGATGGCCGCGTCGGCTTTCGTGGACTCCCAGGTGATCCTCTCCGCCGCGACGGTGATGGCCGAGCTGGAACGGCCCGGCCGGTCGGTCACGCGACAGGCCGGACCGGTGGGGACGGCCGCCCCGGAGTTCACCGCGATCAGGATCGACCCGCACAAGTATCCGTACGGGAACTGGGCGAGCGCATACCAAGCCGCCCTGGGGGACCTGCGGAATTCCCTCGGCGCGGAGGCGGCGCGACTGGGCCTGAACCGGCCGCGACGGGATTGGGGTGACTACCGGACGCTCGGTGACCGGCGGCTGGCGATCGTGGAACTCGTCGCCCTCGCCGAACGAGCGGCCACGTACCTCGCCGACTATCACCGGACCGGGAACGGCCTGCCGGTCTGGGAAGCCAACGCCGACCTGAGCAACGCCGTCGACTGGTATCTCTGGCTGTACTCGCCCGAGTGGCCGAAGGAACCGGATCCGGCGCCGGACGCTCCTCGTCGTCCTGGCGACGATCCGGAGGTGAAGCAGGCCGAAGAAGCGGCCATCAGGCATCTGCGGTACCGCTATCCGCAGGTCCGGCGGAGCGCGATCGGGGGCCCCGGAGGCTGGCAGGGCTCGTCCGCGCGAGCAGGCGGCCCGGCTCGCCGCCTTCCGGCGATCCACGACATCGCGCGGTACATCCGGGAGCACCACCCCGAACTGCCCCTCACGAACCCGAACTACCACGCGCCCGGCGCGTACCTGGACGGCTACCGGACCAACTGCACGCGCGCCGTCGTCTACTACGTGCGAAGGCTGCGCGGCGAGGACGTGACAGCCCCACCGCTGCGTCCGGCGGATTCCGCCGCGCTGGGCACACTGGAGTACGTCTCGGATCGGCTCGGCGGGACCTGGGAGCACGGTCATGGCACCAGTTACGACAGTGTCATCGCCGCGATGCTGCGCCGTCCTTCCGGCGCGATGGCCGCGCTGGCGATGGAATATCGCCTGGCGGACGGACGGCTGAAACGGCACGTCGCGCTGGTGACCAACGACGCGGGCAGGATCGTCTTCCTCGACCCGCAGGACGGCTGGTTGCTGAGCCTGCCGAAAGAGCCGGTCGCGCTGGCCCTGTTGCCCTTCACCGATGTGGAGCTGCCTCCCGCCGGTGCGACGGCGGGCGCCCGGCAGCCGAGCGGAGATATCCATTTGCCGGAGCCTCAGGCTGCCGGGGTCCCGTCGGAGGGGAACGGATATCACGGCAAGGACGACGAAGTGCGGCTCGGCCCGGCCGAGGTGGAAGCCGTCCATGCGCGGAAGCCGGGCCATGCCGCCTACCGGGACAGCGGGAATCGGGCGGGTTCCGGGCCGCGTGAGGTCTCCGCGTTGTTCCGGACCACACGGCGCAACGCACTGCCCGCGATGCACGCGAAGACCGTGATCGGCCGTTGGACCGCCGCCGTTTCCTACCTGCTCTCGAAATATCCCCAGCTTCCCGGCACCAACCCGCACTACTACTCGCCGGACGCCCTCGACGAGGGCTACCTCACCAACTGCACCCGTGCCGTCGTCTACTACGTGCGGCGCCTGCGCGGCGAGGACGTGACGGCGCCGCCGGTGCCGCTGGACCGGTTGCTGGAGATGTCCAGCCTGGAGTACATCTCGGATCGGCTCGGCGGGACCTGGGATCACGGCCACGGCACGAGTTACGACAGCGTCATCGCCGCGATGACAGACCGGCCGGCCGGGGCGCTGGCCGTCATCCACGTGACCTCGACCGAGCGGGGCGGTTCGGTCCGGGACCACGTCGCGCTGGTGAGCCGGGACGAGAACGGCGTCGTGTTCCTGGAGCCGCACAACGGCTGGCTGATGCGCTTGCCGAAGCGGGTGACCGGAATCGGCTTGCTGACCTTCACCGACGCGGAGCTGCCCCCGCGCGGAGACGCCGCGATCTTCACGGCGGCGACCGCCGAGGTGGCGCGGCGTGGCGCGGAGGAGATCCTGCGCGAGAGCGTGCTGGCGGCTCCTCCCGGTCCGATCGACCTGACCGACGCGCAGTGGGCCGCCGTCCGGGCCGCGCGCGAGAATGTCGACGGCATCCCGGACAGTCCCCCCGTCGCCGAGTTCCGGCCGGAGGACCAGGAGCGGGTGAACGAGCTCGCCGATTGGCTGGCGGAAGCCGCCGGTGGCACCCCGGGTCACGGTGACGGTGAGGCAGCCGCCGCGTTCGTCGTGTTCGACAAGGTGTCTTGGGTTTATCAGGCCTTGGACGTCGTGCGGGAACGGCTGGGCAGCGAATCCATGGAGATCGTGGGCCTCGAAGACCGCTTCTTCCGGCCGCGGCACGACGGCTACCGCGATCTCCGGCTGGTCCTGCGGCTGCCGAGCGGGCACCTCGCGGAACTCCAGCTGAGGCTCAAGGCGATCGAGGAGGTCGCGGAGACCGCGCGCGTGCTCGACGAAACAGTCGGCACGCTCATCGGCAGGGCCGAAGAACGGACGCGCCCGTTGACGCGTGCCGAGGAGGCCCTGGAGGTGGTGCTCCTGCGGAGCAGGTCCGAATTGTTCGACGAGGCGACGAAGCGTGGCCTGCCCTCGCCGCCGCCGCCGGGACCGGAAACGTTCGGGGACGCGGCCGAGACCGCGATGGCGGCGGCCGAACCGCTCGGCTGTGTGGAGTTCGGCGATGGTCGCCAGAGCGCCAACGCCACCTACCACCTGACCTACGCCGACCATCCGCGGACGATCTACAAACCGGCTTCGGGAGAGACGCGCGCGCTGGGATCGCACCTTCCCGTGGCGGGACAGGGATTCCGTGAGAACGCCATGTACCGGCTCGCGCGGGTCGTCGGCTCGGACGCCGTCCCGCCGACCGCCTGTATCGACGGTCCGCTGGGACCCGGTTCCAGCCAGGTGTGGCGAGGGGACGCCGGTCCGGCGCTGGAGGTGTCCGCCT
The DNA here is from genome assembly GCF_055598845.1 of Amycolatopsis sp. NPDC039088. NCBI lineage: Bacteria > Bacillati > Actinomycetota > Actinomycetes > Pseudonocardiales > Pseudonocardiaceae > Amycolatopsis > Amycolatopsis sp. NPDC039088. The sequence goes on from NZ_JBVKAE010000041.1 coordinate 27,688, forward strand.
ATCCGCGTGAGCAGCAACAGCTGATCGCCTTCCTGGACTACGTCGCGGCCAGCATGGACAGAAGCCCGAGCGACTGCCTGACCGGTCCGGACGGGGAAGCGATCGTGATCGACAACGGCCAGTCCTTTCCGGACTACGTCGATCCGCTGGTCGGGATCAGGTCCGGTTTCGTGGCCGCCTGGTTCGATGAGCCGTTCGACGACCAGGTGCTCGCGGCGATCCGGGCGATCGACCCGGCTTGGCTGGTCCGGATGCTCCTCGCGACCGGAATCGGTGACGAGGCGGCCGAGGGCGCGCGGGAACGGCTTGAAGAGATCCAGCGGCTGGGCCGGATCGCCGGGCAGACCTGGCCTGCCCGCATCTGGGACCACGAGTGGAAACTGGTGAGGGAGTTCAAGTGAGGGACATGGCGGGAGGACTGATCGTGCGGGCTTCCGAAGCGATCGCCAAGGTCGAACAGTGGCTGAGGGCGGGGAATCCGGTCGACCTGACCGTTGGGAAGCACGCGGTGCGGGTCGACCACGAGAATCTGCTCCGAATCCCGGAGGGCTGGTTCGTGCCCTATGACGCGGTTCGCGCGCTGGATGGCGGTGAACGGCTCGCGGCGCTCGTCCCCAAACCCGCGTTGATCGTGCGTGAGGACGGGAGCCTTCGCCATCCGGACCCCGGTCCCGACGGCACCGGGCCGAGTGTCGCGGTGGCTGTCACCGGTCATGACGCCTGGGAGGAGATCCTGGAACCGGAGTTCGCGCGGAGCGGGGTGGCGCACCTTGGTGTCCCGGCAAGCGCGATCATGGCCTGGCGCAAGCGAGGCCCTGACGGCGGGGAGATCCGGGTCAACCCGGACTACCGGCTCGGGCCCGAACGGCTCGGTCATCCGGCCATGGACACCACCGCGGAGCATCTGCTCGGTTGCCTGGAGACGGGGCGGTTCGACCGGGCGCGCTACCTGGTCGGCCTGCTGTCCGCAGAGCTCTACTATCCCGTCGACCACCGGAATGAGGACCCGCTTCCCGCGCTGTGGCAAGAGAACAAGCGCATGCTGACGGTGTTCAGCTCTCGCAGGCGGCTGCCGCCCGGCACCACGAAATGGGTGCGAGCGGACGTGCTGTCCCTCGCCGCGGAGTTCCCCGGAACCGGGCTGGCGATCAATCCGGGCGCCTTCCCGTCGGACGTCGTCACCGCCGGTGAACTCGCGAGGACCCGCGAGCAGTGGCCGAACTTCCGGACGGCCGTTCGGGCTGTGGAGGTTTCGCCCGAATATTCGGTGGAGGTGGCGAAAGCGGCGGACGGGATCCGGGCGGAACTCGGCCTCGCCGAACCCGTCTCCGGGCTTCCGGAAGCGGCGGCCAAGGCGAGGTCCGCCGGATTCGAATTGTCCACTGAGGACTGTGTGCGGTTCGTCCGCGGCCGAGCCTGGGAGCAGCGCAACCGGGTGGCACCCACCGGTGTCGACTCGCCGGACGACGACGTCTCCGGTCAGCGGTGGCCGTCCGAGTTGCGGGCCAACGGCCTTACCGCGGGATACGACGCGGCGGGCCGGCTCCGGCCACATGCGGCGACTTCCGGCAAGTTCTTCCGGCAGGACGCCGACGGCACGGATTTCGCCTGGCACCGCGTCGTCGGCGCCTTCGCCGGGTTCGCGCTCGGGGAGTCGCTGGGTTCGGCCGTGGACGCACTGAGCCTTCCGGAGATCCGCGCGCGGTACGGCGAGGCCGGGATCCTCGAACCCACCGGGAAGATCGGCCCGCTGACCCGGCAGTTGCTGTTCCACACCGAGGGCTTGATGCGAGGGCTGCCCGCCCCGTTCGGCGGCGCGGCCGCCGGCGGGCTGATGGCGCTGGGCGCGCTGTCCGTGCAGCGCTGGCAGGACGCCCAGCGGGGAGAACGCGACGGCTGGCTCTCCCACGTCCCGGAACTGTGTGTGCCCGGCGAGGCCGCGCCCGCGACCGCGGACGACGTCGCCTATCTCGTACCGGGATTGGCCGCGGCGCTCTGTGGTGGCGGCCCGGAATCCGATGTGGACACCGCGGCACGGGTGGGCCGCCTGCTGGCGGCGGGCGGCGGCGCCGACGGCCCCACCGCCGAAACGGCAGGGGTGGTCGCCGCGCTGTTCGGCCGGTTGTTCCGGCGTGAGGAACCATCGCCGCCGCACACCCTGCTCCAGGAGATCGTCCGGCGCGGGCCCGCACCCGGCCCGGTGACGGACGTCCTCGCCAACGCTGTGCGTGCGCGAAAGGAACTGGTCCGCACCGATTCCGAAGAGCTGGACAGGGTCGGCAGGGGTGACACCGCCGTCGACGCGTTGGGCCGGGCCATGATCGCGGTGACGCGACGGTTCTTCGACCCTCAGTGGGCGATGCAGGCCGCGGTCGACCATTCTGGCCGCAGCGCGATCACGGGCGCGATCGCCGGCGCGGTGGTCGGCGCGCGGGTCGGGATCCCCGGCTTGCCGCCCGGATGGCTCGACCGGCTCGCGGCGGCCGACTTGGTGGAAACCGTCGCCGGTGACGCGTTCTGGCACTTCTCGGCGCAGCCGCCGTCGAGGGACCAGCGCTACGCCGCGGAATGGGCCCGGCGGTACCCACGCAACTAGGCCATGTCCTGATCCGCGATCCGATGCCCCGGTCACGCCCCTGGAACGACCAGCCGCTCACGAGACGGCGAAGTGGCGAAGGATCTCGTCGAGTTCCTCGAACGGGGACCGGCGGCCGGAGTCGAGCCGGAACCAGGCGGCCTCGCGGCCTTCGATGCCGAGCATCTTCACCTCGGCGTCCGGAAGGGGCTCCTTCGCGCCGACAGTCTCGTGTCCGATGAGGATGCCGTAGGGAATGGCGGGCAGCGTCGGTGTGCTCGACCGTAGGCCGCCTCGCCTGCCGGGGTGTGCGGCGACCAGCATCCGCCGCACGAGAGGGGCGAGTGCCACGGCCAGCGTCTCGATGGCCTCCTGCCGTACCGTTCCGGCGGACGGTCCGGCGAGCTCGATCTCTTCGAGCAGGCCGCCATCCACTGTGGACACCCGCAGACGCCCCGAGATCCCCTGGCCGACGACGACAAGCCCGTTCGGTTCGGGCGCGTGGTCCCGGCAGAACGCGGCGAGCTCGGCCGCCGACCAGGGTTCGGTCGCCGGCTCGGCGACACCCCAGCCGGTCGGCTCGGCACCGGTGAGCACCGACACGACCGCCTGGACGATCTCGCCGAGCCGGAGCGGCCGGCCTGCCGGGTGCAGGGCGGTGATCTGTATCTCCACTTCTCCCGAACCCACCGTGGTGTCGGGAGGCGAAGGTGACGCGCCCGCCTCGCGCACGAACCGGCCACCGTTCCAGGTGAGCGGGATTCCGCTGATGCCCTCGCGATGCCGCCCTCGGCCGTCGCGCACCACCCACTCGCTCCCGATCTCCGAGAGCAGCTTTTCGAGCGGATAGGTGATTCCGCTGTCTTCGGCGGTGACCACCTGGAGCGTCCGCCCGGACTCGACGGCTGTCCAAGCGGCGTCGATCAACCTGGGGGAGGCGGCGACCACGGTACGGAATTGCTCGAAGACCAGCGCTTCCCTCAGCGGTTCGACCATGACAACCCTCCGGTCCCGGCGACCAGCGCCGTGGTGAACGTCCTGGCGGCGGCCTCCGCTTCGGGATCGCCCTCTGGGGCATGGACTTCCACCCACCACACCGGATGCGGCACTTCGACCTCGTCGCCGATACCGAGCACCCGCTGTGCTTCGCCTTCGACACGGACCAGATGGACGTCCTCGACGGTGACCAGGAGCCTCCCGTCTGGATGGAGAAGCCGGATGAGCGGCGGCTCGTCCCGCAAGTCGGCCCGCAGCTCCTCACCCGCCGCCGCCAAGGCAGGAAGGACGGTGTCGGGGCCGGGTTCCTCACGGCACAGGCCGATGATGTCGAAGGTCACGTTCCTCGCCTCAGTTCGTGCTGACCGGGAGCCTCAGTTCGAAGATCGCGCCGCCCTCGTCGGCGTTGTACACCGCGAGCGTGCCGCCGTGTGCCTGCGCGACCCACCGCACGATGGACAGCCCGAGCCCGGAAGACCCGCCGGTGCTGGCGAACCGGTCGAAGGCGTCGTCCGCCATGGTGGTGTCGATGCCAGGGCCGTGGTCCGCGACGGTCACGGTGCCGCCGGCCACGGTCAGGTGCACGAACGCCTTCGCGCCCGGTTGGCGGCCGTAGCGCACGGCGTTGTCGAGGAGGTTGCCGATCGCCCGTTGCAGCAGCGCGGGGTCGGCGTTGACCTTCGTGGGCGCGGCGGTGACGGTGACTTCGGCGTTGTCGGTCGCGTTGTCCTCGACCACGCCCACCACCAGCTGGTCGAGCCAGATCGGCTGGATGCTCAGCTGTTCCACGCCCGCGGCGAGCCGGGCGCGGACGAGGAGGTCGTCGATGATGCCACCCATTCTCGCGGCGAGACGGACGGTTCGCGGCAGGAGTTCGGCCGACTGGGCCGGGTTGACCATCGCGGTTTCGGCGAGGGCGCGCAGGGCGGCGACCGGGGTGCGGAGGTCGTGCGCGGTTTCGGCGAGCAGGACCTCCTGCTGCTGCAAGGCCGCGGCCGCCGGCCGGATCGAGCGGCCGGACAGCAGGTGGCCCGCGAAACCGAGTACCGCGATCAGCAGCACGGTGCCGCCGATCACCAGCAGCGTGAACTGGGTGTGGGCGTCGTCTTCGGCCGCCGTGGACTGCACCGCCACGACGGCGGCGAACGTCTTGCCGTTCTTGTCCCGCAACGGTTCCGCGCGCACCTTGACCACTTGGCCGTCGGTCGCCTTTTGATGGCCCTGCACCAGTCTGCCGGTCCGCACCGATTCGGCGGCGAGACCGTTCAACAACTGCGGAGTCATCGGGACGCAGGTCGCGCGCGAAAGGTGCGGCTGGAACGCGGGCGCGCCGCCGGGCAGGATCGCGAACTGCGGGCAGCGATCGTTCAGCACGTCGGTGTTGACCAGGTCGAAGCCCACGGTGCCGTCATAGGCGACCAGCCTGCTGACCGAAGACGTGACCTGGATCAGCGTGGCGTCGATCCGTTCCTCGCCCTGATCGCCGTCCTCGGCGATGAGCAGCCACGCGAAGACGACCAGCCCCAGCGTGTTCATCACGGTGAACAACGCGGTCAGCAGCCAGCGCAGCCTGCGCAGCCGATCGGCCGAGGAGTGCGTGTTCATCGGGCGCCCAGCCGGTAGCCGAGTCCCCGGACGGCGTGGATCAGTTCGGGCTCCTTCAGTTTGCGGCGCAACCGCTTCACCACGACGTCGACCACATTGGACATCGGATCGGCCTGCGCGTCCCAGCAGTGCTCGATCAGATCCGCCCGCTGCACCGGCAGCCCCGCCCTGGTCAGCAGGTATTCGAGCACCGCGTACTCCTTGTTGGTCAAGGTGAGCAGCACGCCCGCCCGGCGCACCTCACGCCGCGCGCAGTCCATCACCAGGTCTTCGTACTGCAGCACCGAGGGCCGGTCGAACGCGGAGCGGTGACACAGATTGGTCACCCGCTCGGTCAGTTCGGCCATCACGAACGGCTTCACGAGGTAGTCGTCACCGCCGTGCTCGAAGCCCGCCACCCGGTCGGCGAGCGCGTCACGGGCGGTGAGGAACAGCACCGGCGCTCGCCAGCCCAGCTGCCGTCGCATGTGGACGTATTCGATCGCGTCGCCGTCCGGCAGCATCCGGTCGAACACCACGCAGTCGTGGTGCGTTCCGCGCAGCAACCTGTCCGCGGTCGCGATGTCGGCCGCGTCGTCGACGGCGAAGCCGGCCGCGCGCAGCTGCGTGACCAGCGCGAGCCGCAGATTCTCGTCGTCTTCGACGACCATCACCCGTGTCATCAAAACCTCATGTTCGGACAGCGAAAGTAGACGCATGCAGTTTCACCGACCCGCCGCGCCGGCCGTGTTGCCCCTGAACGCTAACGCGTCGGGCATCCCTGGCCGTCCGGACGGCGGGAACTGGCATGAACAGGACGTGGTCGGCGGTACCGCGCGGGGCAAAGGGAGGGACAGCGCCATGGGCGTTCAGACCGGCGGGCTCAGCCTGGTCGTGGGATCGGAACCGGCTCGTGACCGGGCTGGACTGGCCGAGCTCCTCGCGGCCGCGAGGAGCGAAGTACTCATCATGAGCGCGGGAACGGACTCCACGTTCCAGCGGATCGCGCTCGCGAACGTGCGCCCCGGAGTGCGGTACAAGGTGCTCTTCCCCGACGCCGCGCGGATGTCCGGCGCGCTCAACCGGGTCTCGAGGGCCGGGGCCGAGGTGCGGACCGACGCCGAGGTCCCGATGGACGCGCTGGTGATCGACCGGACCTCGGTCGTCCTCCCCGCCGACGGCAGGCAGACCGGTGCCGCGGTGTTCCGGCTGCCCGGCGTGGTCACCGCGACGGTCGGCCTGTTCGAGCGGATCTGGCAGGCCGCCGCCCCGCTCGTCCCGCTGGACCTCGCGGAACCCGAGGACGCTTCGATGCTGACCTGCCGCGAGCAGGAGTTGCTGACCCTGCTCTTCTCCGGCACGACCGACGAATCCGCCGCCGCGCGGCTCGGTGTCTCGGTGCGCACGGTGCGCCGGATGGTCGCCGACATCATGAACCGGCTCGGCGCCCGGAGCCGCTTCCAAGCGGGCGCCAAGGCCGTCGACCGCGGCTGGCTGATGGCCAAGGCGGGCTGATGACCACTTCGACCCCAGGCCGCGTCCTGCTGGTGGCACCACGACCCGGCGCGTATCCGACCATCGGCGACGCCTTGTCGGACGCCTCCGACGGCGCCGTCGTCACCATCGCGAGCGGTGAATACGCCGAGACCGTCGAACTGAACGGTCTGCGGGTGACCCTGGCCGCGGCCGACGGCGCGACCGTCGTCGTCGACGGCAGGGGCGCCGACCGGCCCGTTTTCCGCGCCACCGGTGGATCGCTTGCCCTGAAAGGGATCGAAATCCTGGCAGGCGGCGCGTCCGCGATCGAGACCGAAGCCACCGAACTGACCGTCCAGCGTTGCAGCGTCTCCGGCGGTCGCGGGCCGGCGATGGCGATCCGCGGCACGACGGCGTTCACCGTGACCGGTAGCGTGATTTCGGGCGCGGAGCAGGGGATCCTCGTCGACGGGGCGCCCGGGAGGATCGAAGACACCACCGTCGAAGACGTGCTGGGAGACGGGATCACCCTCGGGCAGGGCGCCGACCCGGTCGTGACCGGGTGCACGGTGACCGGCTGCGGACTGCGCGGCTTTTACGTCTACCAGTACGCACGGCCGGTCATCGAAGGCTGCGTGATCTCGCACACCGGTTACGAGGGCATCGCCGTGGCGCACCACGGCGCGCCGGTGATCGAGCGGTGCACGGTCACCGACACCCGTGGCTCCGGGATCGCGTTCGCTTCCGGCTGTGGTGGCGAGATCTCCGCGTGCCGGGTCGCCAACACCGCGGAACCGGGGATCTCGATCGCCGAGGGGGCGACGCCGCAGCTCTCCGAGGCCGCGGCTCCGGGCGCGGTCGGCGACAGCGCACTGGACGAGATCCTCGCCGAACTCGACGCGATGATCGGCCTTCCCGGGGTGAAGGAAGAGGTCCGCGCACTGGTCGACGAGTTGCAGGTCAACGAATGGCGCCGCCGGGCCGGGCTGCCGATCGGAGCCACCGGCCACCACCTCATCTTCGCGGGGGCTCCCGGCACCGGGAAGACGACGGTCGCCCGGATCTACGGAAAACTGCTGAAGGCGCTGGGAGTTCTGCCGGACGGCCAGTTCCGCGAGGTGTCCCGCCGCGATCTCGTCGGGCAGTACATCGGGCATACCGCGGAGAAGACCGGGAGCGTGTTCGAGGAGGCCAAGGGCGGCGTCCTGTTCATCGACGAGGCGTACACGCTGTCGCGGCTCGCCGGTTCCGGTGGCGACTTCGGCCAGGAGGCGATCGACACCCTGGTGCCGTTGATGGAGGAGCATCGTGACGAGGTGGCGGTGATCGTGGCCGGGTACACCGATGAGATGGTCGACTTCCTCGCCGCCAACCCCGGCCTCGCGTCCCGGTTCGGCAAGACCATCGAGTTCGAGAACTACAGTCCCGACGAACTGCTCGCCATTTTCGGGCGGATGGCGTCGTCGGGGGACTACGTACTCGATCCGGGCACCGCTCCGGTGCTGACCGAGCACTTCCGGCTCATCGCCGGGGACGTCAACTTCGGCAACGCGCGGGACGCGCGGCGGTTGTTCGAGAAGGTGCGCAAGGCGCAATCGCAACGATTGCGCCTACTGGGCCGGATGCCCGCCGTCGAGGAACTGCGCGGACTGCACGTGGCCGACGTGTTGGCGGCCACCGCACGCTAACGTTCGGGTGTGCGGGTGCTGGTGACCGAGGACGACGAGAATTTGCGGGTGGCGCTGGAATTCGCCCTGCGCGGCGACGGGTTCGCGGTGGACACCGCCGCCGACCTGCCCGGCGCGGACGAGGCGCTGATGGTGAACGCCTACGACTGCGCGGTGTTCGACCGGATGCTGCCTTCGGGCGACGCGCTGGCGTACGTGCGAAACCGGCGCGGCGCGGGCTGGCCGATGCCGGTGCTGTTCCTGACCGCGCGCGACAGCGTCGCCGACCGGATCGACGGACTGCGTGTCGGCGGCGGCGACTACCTGGTCAAGCCGTTCGCGATGCCGGAACTGATCGCCAGGGTCCGCAGCCTGTGCCGCCGCGACATGGCCGGGCAGGCGGTGGTGCTGCGCTGCGCCGACGTCGAGCTCGACACCGGCAGGCACCAGATCTCGCGCGCGGGCGTGCTGCTCACCGTGACCCGCAAGGAGTATCTGGTCATGGAACGGCTGCTGGCGGCGACCGGGCGACCGGTTTCGCGCCAGGAGCTGATCCGGTACGCGTGGGACGAGATGGCGGATCCGGCGTCGAACGTGCTGGACGTCGTCATCGCGCGGCTGCGGCGGAAACTCAAGGATCCGCCGCTGATCCACACCGTGCGGGGCTCGGGTTACCGCTTGGCGCCCTCGTGAGTGTTTCGGGTCGCTGGAACGACCCAAAACACTCACGACCCACCTGCCACCTCAGGCGCGGCTGAACTCCATCACCCAGTTGGATTCCCAGGTCCGCCCGCCGTCCGCCGAGAACTCCTGTTCCCACCGCGCCGACGATTCGGTGATCCGCGACCAGATGAAATGCGCTTTGATCGGCATCCCCTCGTGGCTGTCGTCACCGTAGAAGTCGCCCCGTCCGCCGATGAAGGTGCCCACCACCGGCGGAGCGAGCAAGCCCGTCCGGCTGCTCGCCCAGTAAAGCGACCACTCCTTCCGCTCGACGTCGAACAGGCGAAGGGTGAGGCCGCTGCTGCCCAGCGTCGGGAAATCGATCTCATCGATGTTGCCGCCGCCCCCGAAGATCGGACGGGAGACGGAAGTGCCGGGGAACTCCTGCCAATCGTCGCTGCCCTCGAACAGCGTCGTGAGGCGCCGGTTGACGACGTGCCAAGTGCCGGTGAAGAAGTCGAAATCGTTCATGGGAGTGATCCTGCGGCGCCACCACTGACATCTTCTGTCAGTGGTCGCTGACAGACTCCGGGCCGTGCGTGCCGACCGGCTGGTGTCCCTGTTGCTCCTGTTGCAGAACCGGGGGCGGATGAGCGCGGCCAAGCTGGCCAGGGAACTCGGCGTGACTTCGCGCACCGTCTACCGTGACGTCGAGGCACTTTCCGCCGCGGGTGTGCCGATCTACGCCGAGCCAGGGCCTTCCGGCGGTTACCAGCTGATGGAGGGATACCGCACCCACCTGACCGGGCTCACCGCCGGTGAAGCGGAATCGCTGTTCCTCACCGGGATGCCGGAGCCCGCCGCGGAACTGGGGCTCGGCGCCCAGGTCGCCGCCGCCGAGCTCAAGCTGACGGCCGCGTTGCCCACTCCGTACCGGGACGCTTCGACGCGCATCCGGCAGCGGTTCCATCTCGACGCGCCCGGCTGGTACCGGCAAGCGGATCCCGTCCCGCATCTGACCGCCGTCGCGGAAGCGCTGTGGCGGGACCAGGTCGTGGAAGTCCGGTATCGCCGTTGGTCGCCGCGGCCGGAGGTGGTCACGCGGCGGCTGCATCCGTTGGGCCTCGTGCTCAAGGCGGGTGTCTGGTATCTCATCGCCACTCGGCGGAATCAGCCGCGTACGTACAAGGTCTCCTCCATCCAGCGGCTGCGGACGTTGCCGGAGAAGGCCGAGCGGCCCGACGGCTTCGAACTCTCCGCGTTCTGGCGGGCACACGTCGAAACCTACGAAGAGGCCGAGGAGACCGCGACCGCCCTCGTCCGGCTGTCGCCACAGGGGATCGCTGCCTTGCCCGACATCCTCGGCCCGAGGGCCGCGCGTCTCGCTCGGCGCACGCTCACCGCGGCGGACGAGGATGGCTGGTGCCGTGCCACCATTCCGATGGAAAGCGTGCCCCACGCCGCCGCGGGGTTGCTCAAACTCGGCCTCGACGCGCAGGCGCTGGAACCCGCCTGCCTGGTCACCCACCTGGCCGAGACCATCCGGGCGATGTCGGCGCTGTATCCCACGAGCTGAACCCGCCTCGGATGTGCCATGCTCGACAGCGCACGAGGCGGCGAAACCGAGAGGTGACGAGGGTGTCCATCTGGGCAGGCGTGATCAATTTCGTCCGGGCGCGGTACGAGGTGCTCGAAGAGCGGGACGGCTGGCTCCGGTTCCGGGTCGACACCGGCGACGGCCGCGGCCAGCAGGTGTCCTTGCATCACTTGCCCGACCACGACGGCGCGGAGTGGGTGGAGATCTCGTCTCCGGTCGGCTGGGCGGACAAGATCGACCTGCGGCGCCTGCTCGAACTGGCCGGCGGCGATTCGGTCGGCGGCGCGGCCGTGGTGGACGGCGTCGCACTGCTCAAGCACACGATTCCGCTGGTCGACCTGAACCTGGTCAACGAGTTCGAACACCCGCTGAAGTCCCTCGTCGCGCGTGCCGACACCTTCGAACACGAGCTGACCAAGGCCGACGAGTTCTGATAGGACGGTCGTACTTCGCGTGAAGGCCCCCTTCTCTCGGCTGGTCATTCGAAACCAGGGCCGAGGTAAGGGGGCCTCTTCACGTGGTTCGAGGGGTCAGAGGCGCTCCTGCAGCGCGTCCGCGGCGGCGAGCAGGTCCGCTGCCCAGCGTGCCCCCGGTTTACGCCCTATCCGTTCGATGGGCCCGGAAACCGACACCGCGGCGACCACGGTGCCCGTCGAATCCCGGACCGGCGCCGAGACACTCGCCACACCCGGTTCCCGCTCCGCCACGCTCTGGGCCCAGCCGCGTCGGCGGACCTCGAGCAGTGTGCGTTCGCCGTAGACCGCCTCGGAAAGGATCGTCCGCTGCGTATGCGGATCCGACCACGCGGCGAGGACCTTCGCGCCGGAGCCCGCGGTCATCGGCAGCCGTGAGCCGATCGGCACGGTGTCACGGAGACCGCTGGGCGGCTCCGCTGTCGAGACACAGACGCGCTGGACGCCGTCCCGGCGGTAGAGCTGAACGCTTTCCCCGGTGATGTCGCGCAATTTCGGCAGCACCGAACTCGCCGCGTCGAGCAGCGGGTCGGTCGAACCGCCGGCCAGTTCCGCGAGCGCGGTACCCGGCCGCCACCGCCCGTCGGGGCCGCGGCGCAACAGACGATGCACCTCGAGGCCGACCGCGAGCCGATGCGCCGTCGCGCGCGGCAAACCGGTCCGCGTGCACAGTTCCGCCAGGCCACAAGGATCTTCGGCCACGGCCTGAAGCACGGCCACGGCCTTGTCGAGTACTCCGATACCGCTATGCTGTCCCACAAGCCGATACTATCTTCCCGAAGTTTGAGATGTCCAGATGGTGGGAAGTACCGATTTCACCGCATGTGAGGAGCCGGAAATGCCCCGGACACTGGCCGAGAAAGTGTGGGAGTCGCATCTGGTGCGGCGCGGCGAGGGGGCCGAGCCCGACCTGCTCTACATCGACCTCCACCTGCTGCACGAGGTCACCAGCCCGCAGGCGTTCGACGGACTCCGCCTGGCAGGCCGGAAACTGCGCCGTCCCGACCTCACCATCGCGACCGAGGACCACAACGTCCCGACGATCGACATCGAGCTGCCGATCGCGGATCCCGTGTCCCGTACCCAGGTCGACACCCTTCGCAACAACTGCAAGGAGTTCGGCGTCCGGCTGCATCCGATGGGCGACGCCGAACAGGGCATCGTGCACGTCATCGGCCCGCAGCTGGGCCTGACCCAGCCCGGGATGACCGTGGTGTGCGGCGACAGTCACACCTCGACGCACGGCGCGTTCGGCGCGATGGCGTTCGGGATCGGCACCTCCGAGGTCGAACACGTGATGGCGACCCAGACCCTGCCGCTCCGTCCATTCAAGACGATGGCGATCACCGTCGACGGGGAGCTGCGTCCCGGCGTCACGGCGAAGGACGTCATCCTCGCGGTGATCGCGAAGATCGGCACCGGCGGCGGGCAGGGCTACGTCCTCGAATACCGCGGCAAGGCCATCGAGAACCTGTCGATGGAAGCCCGGATGACGGTGTGCAACATGTCCATCGAAGCCGGCGCGCGCGCCGGGCTCATCGCACCCGACGAGACGACGTTCGCCTACCTGAAGGGCCGTCCGCACGCGCCGCAGGGCGCGGGCTGGGACGCCGCCGTCGAGAACTGGCGTGAACTCCGCACGGACGACGACGCCGTCTTCGACGCCGAGGTGCACCTGAACGCCGACGAGCTCACGCCTTTCGTGACCTGGGGCACGAACCCGGGCCAGGGTCTCCCGCTGGGCGCCGAGGTACCCGACCCCGAGAAGATCGGCGACGAGAACGAGCGCGTCGCCGCCGAGAAGGCCCTGTCCTATATGGACCTCAAGCCCGGCACGCCGCTGCGCGAGATCGCGGTGGACACCGTCTTCCTCGGCTCCTGCACGAACGGCCGTATCGAGGACCTGAGGGCCGCCGCGGACGTCCTGCGCGGGCACAAGGTCGCCGAGTCGGTCCGGATGCTCGTGGTCCCCGGCTCGATGCGCGTCCGGAAGGCCGCCGAAGCCGAAGGCCTGGACCGGATCTTCATCGACGCGGGCGCGGAATGGCGCCAGGCGGGTTGCTCGATGTGCCTCGGCATGAACCCGGACCAGCTCAAGCCCGGCGAGCGCAGCGCGTCGACCTCGAACCGCAACTTCGAAGGCAGGCAGGGCAAGGGCGGCCGGACGCATCTGGTCTCCCCGCTCGTGGCCGCCGCGACGGCCGTGCGGGGAACCCTGTCCAGCCCCGAAGACCTGCTGTCCGTCACCGCCAGCTGACATCGCCGACCTCGCTGAGGAGTTTCATCACCATGGACGCGTTCACCCACCACACCGGCGTCGGAGTCCCGTTGCGCAGGTCCAACGTGGACACTGACCAGATCATCCCGGCGGTTTACCTCAAGCGCGTGAGCCGCACCGGCTTCGAGGACGGGCTCTTCGCCGCCTGGCGCTCCGACGAGTCGTTCATCCTCAACCAGGAGCCCTTCAAAACCGGGTCGGTCCTGGTCGCGGGCCCGGACTTCGGCACAGGTTCCTCCCGCGAGCACGCCGTCTGGGCCCTGATGGACTACGGCTTCCGGGTCGTGATCTCTTCCCGGTTCGCGGACATCTTCCGTGGGAACTCGGGCAAACAGGGCCTGGTCGCCGCTCAGGTCGAGCAGGCGGACGTCGAACTGCTGTGGAAGCTGCTCGAAAACGAGCCTGGGACGGAGGTCACGGTGGACCTCGAGTCGAAGACGGTACGAGCCAAGGACTTCACCGCGCCCTTCCAGATCGACGACTACACCCGCTGGCGGCTCCTCGAAGGGCTCGACGACATCGCCCTGACACTCCGCCACGCGGATGAGATCGACACTTTCGAGTCCCAGCGCCCCTCCTGGAAGCCGGTGACCCTCCCGGCGGCCGCTTCCTAAGGCCCGCCGAAGGGCGCGGATTCCCTTGCTGAGCAGGGAATCCGCACCCCGGCCGAGGCTCTCCAAGACAGCCCCGAAACCACACCGAACGGCACCTCAAGAGGCCCTGGAGGGGTCCCTCAAGAGGCGGAACAGCCCCCGAGACAAGGGAAATTTCCGCGCGTCGTTTGGAATTTGTGCTGCATTGGTAATACCGTGTGCGCTAAGTCGGCCGACGGGGCCGTGTACAAGTAGTTCTTCTTGGAGGACTGGAATGGCCAACAAGGCCCAGCTGATCGAGGCGCTGTCGGAGCGCCTGGGCGACAAGAAGGTCGCGTCGGAGGCCGTCGATGGCCTTGTCGACATCATCATCCGGACGGTCAACAAGGGCGAGAAGGTGAACATCACCGGCTTCGGTGTGTTCGAGAAGCGCGCCCGCGCCGCCCGCACCGCGCGGAACCCGCGCACCGGTGAGACCGTTCGCGTCAAGAAGACCAACGTGCCCGCCTTCCGCGCGGGGACGACCTTCAAGGACGTCATCAGCGGTTCGAAGAAGCTGCCGAAGGCCACCGCTGTGAAGCGTGCGACCGCCGGCACCACCACCACTCGGGCCGCCGCCACCCGCGCGACGACGACCCGGACGGCCGCCAGCCGCCCGGCCGCGACGCGTTCCACCACCACGCGGACCCGCGCCGCCGCAACCACGACGCGCGCCGCCGCCGCGAAGCCGGCCGCCAAGGCGACCGCGACCAAGGCCGCCGCGAAGACGACCGCCACCAAGGCGGCGCCGAAGACCGCGGCGAAGGCCACGACTCGCGCCACCACGGCCAAGAAGGCGACCGCCACCAAGGCCGCCGCGAAGCCGGCCGCCAAGGCGACCACCGCCAAGGCTCCCGCGAAGAAGGCTCCGGCCAAGCGGACTTCGGCGGCCGCGAAGAAGAAGTAAGCTCCCTCTCCACGAGTGAGCCAACGGCAGGGCCCCGCGCACGGCGCGGGGCCCTGCCGCTGTTTTCCCGGGCTTCGCCACGGAATGTGGGGGAACCCCGTCCGGCCGCTGTCTCGCTGTGTCACGCTTCTCGCGGGGGAGCGAGGCGGGAGAACACAATACTGGCAGGACTGGGGGTGGCCATCATCGAAATCCGGCTTCTCGGCCCGTTCCGGGTGATCGTGGACGGGGTACCGCGCCCGCTCAGCAGTGCCCGCCAACGCGCCCTGCTGGCCACCTTGGCCCTGTCGTGCGGCCGTCTGGTTTCCATCGACACGCTCGCGCGCGGCGTCTGGGGACCCGAACCCCCGGAACGGATCCGCGGCAGCCTGCAGACGAATGTGATGCGCTTGCGGCGGCTGCTCGGCGAAGACATCGTCGTCACCGAACCGGACGGTTACCGTCTCATTTCCGCGCCCGCCGGGGTCGACGCGCTGCGATTCCTGCGCCTGCTCGACGAGGCCGCCGGAAAAGAACCGGCCGAGGAACGGAAACTGCTGGCGGAGGCGATCGCGCTCTGGCGTGGGACACCGCTGGAAGGCGTCGGTTCCCCCACCCTCGCCGAGGAATGGGGCCCGCTGCTCACCGAGCGGTATCTGTTCGCCGTCGAAAGGCGGATCGACCTGGATACCGGGGTGGCGGCGGACGCCGATCTCGTCGCCGAATTGACCGATCTGGTCGGCAGGCATCCGCTCCGGGAATCGTTATGGGAAAGACTCGTGCGGATTCTCGCACGCTCGGGCAGGCGGGCCGAAGCGCTGGCCGGATACGCCCGGCTGCGGTCGCTTCTCGTCGAGGAACTCGGTGTCGAACCGGGCGCGGAACTGCGGCGGCTGCACGCCGGACTGCTCGCCGCGGACGTGCACGCGGAGCCCGCGGCACCGGTGGTCCCGGTACCGCGCCAGCTTCCCTTCGACGTCACGGGTTTCAGCGGCCGAGAAACCGAACTGGCCCGGTTGGACGGATTCCTCGGCCAGGACCGGCCGACACGGATCGTGGTCATCGAAGGGACGGCGGGGGTCGGAAAGACCGCCCTCGCCGTCCATTGGTCGCATCGGCTCCGGGAAAGATTCCCTGACGGACAACTCTTCGTAGACCTGCGCGGGCATTCCGCCGGTACGCCGGTCACTCCGATGGACGCACTGTCGGAGTTCCTGCAGGCGGTCGGTATGCCCGCCGACCTACTGCCCTCCACAGTGGAGCAACGGTCGGCCGCACTGCGCGGCAGGCTCGCCGAGACCAGGATGCTGCTGCTGCTGGACAACGCGCGTGACGCCGACCAGATCCGGCCGCTGTTGCCCGGCTCGGGCAATCTGGTCGTGGTCACCAGCAGGAACCAGTTGCGGGGCCTGGTCGCCAGGGAAGGGGCGCGACGGATGCCGTTGCGTTCCTTGGACGAGCACGCCGCCAAGGCTCTGCTCGCCGAAAGCGTCGGCCACGCCCGGCTCGACGCCGAACCCGGCGCGGTGGCGGAACTCACGCAGCTGTGCGGTGGCCTGCCGTTGGCACTGGCACTGGCGGGCGAGCGGGCGTCCCGGTTTTCGGGAACCTCACTGGCCTGGATCGTGGACGAACTGCGGGATCAGCGTGTCCGGCTCGACACCCTCCGGGACCCACAGGACGCGGGCACGGATCTGCGAGCGGCGTTTTCGTGGTCCTACAAAGCGTTGCGCCCGGAGGCCGCACGGCTGTTCCGGATGCTCGGGCTGTTCCCCGGGGTGTCGATCCGGATCGCGACCGCGGCCGTCGCGTCGGGAACAGGCGTCCTCGAAGCACGAGAACTGATCGACCAGCTGGCGTCGGCGCATTTGCTGAACCAGCCCCGTACCGACCAGTACCGGTTCCACGACCTGTTGCGGGTCTACGCCGCGGAACTCGCCGAAGACGATCTGCCCGGTGAACGCGAAGCCGCGCTGCGGAGGCTGATCGACTGGTACACCGCCACCGTCGCCTCGGCGAACGAACTCATCCGGCCGGACCTGCTCACTTCGGACGTCACGCTGGAACCGGTCGACGGGCCGCGGCTCGATTTCGCCGACCGCGCCGAAGCGATGGCTTGGTACGTCGAGGAACGCCAGGCGCTCGCCGCGCTGGTCCGGAGCGCCGCCGACCATGGCTGGGCCACCCGCGCCTGGAAACTCACGTGGCTGCTGCGCGCCTTCTACACCGAACGGCACGATCAGGAGGACTGGTTCAGCACCGGCAAGATCGCCGTCGAGGCCACCCGGGCGGCGGGCGATCCGCTGGGCCTGCAGTACGCGGCCAACAACCTCGGGTCCGCCTACCTGCGGGCACTTCGCCCCGACGAGGGGCTGGAGATGTTGGAAGAGGCCAGGAAGGCGTCCGCGGAGACCGGCGGCTCCGAGGTCACGGTCGCGATCCTGTCGAATCTGTCAGGGGCCTACCACCTCCGCTCGGAATTCGAGAAGAGCGAACAGGTCGCCGCCGAAGCCGCGCGCCTCGCCGCCGCCACCGGGCAGCGCACCTTCGTCCCGCACGCGCTCCTCAACATCAGCGCGAGCCGGATCGGGATGGGCGCCTACGACGGCGCGGTCGAAGCCGCGCTGGAAGCGAGACAGGCGTTCGCCGATCTCGGCGACCGGTACCACGCCGCACTCGCCCTCTCCAACTCCGGCGAAGCACTCGCGGGTGCGGAGCGGTTCGAAGAAGCGGAGGCGAGCTGTTCCGACGCGCTGGCCGAACTCCACGGCCTCGGCGCCGAATACGGGACCATCGACACGCTCATCACGCTGACGAAGATCATGCTGAGCACGGGCCGGACCGAAGAGGCCAAGGCATACGGAGCCGAGGCGCTGGCCGTATGCCAGCGCCTCGGTGATCCCCGTGCCGACGAAGTACGGACGTTGCTGTCCGTTCCACCCCCAGGCTGAACGGCGAGTACCGCGTCGCGACCCCCCAGCGGGGACACGGGTGGAGTAAACCAAGGGGCGCTGTCAGTTCGCTGTCACCGCGGGGGACTCAGGGATGCGCGGGCGCCGGCGTGGGCAGAGGCGACGCGAAGTAGTCCGCCGCCACCAGCACCGGTCCGTCTTCTTCGGTCGGCGACCGGAAGGACAGCACCCAGAACGAGCCCTTCTTCGACGGCACCACCCCGCCACGCGCGGCGGGCAGGTCGACGCCGTCGCGGTCGGCCAGCGCGCTCACCACGTCCGGGATCACGCCGCCCTGGCTGGAGACCACCGGGGTCCCGCCGTCGCCCGCGATGGCCAGCAGCCGTGCGACGCCGAGCACCGGATCCGGCCAGTAGCCCTCTTCCGACAGCAGCGGCTCGTGCCGGATCTCGACCTCGAGATCTTCGGCGAGCCCGTTCACCGTCTGGACGCAACGCAGCCGCGGCGCCGAGAGCACCCTGGTCGGCCCGTAGTGCCGCAGCAGCGAACGCAGTGCTTCGGCCTGACGCTGGCCCGCGTCCGAAAGCGGCCGCAGGTCGTCGTCGCCGTTCCACTCGTCGCGTTTACCCGCCTTGGCGTGCCGCACCAGTACCACCGTGGTGAGGTCGGGCGGCAGCGCGGAGAACTCGCGCAGCACCCGCACGTCGCCAGGGCGTGTCAGCAGTTTCTCCGCGGTCTCCGGGGCGAGCCAGCGCAGTTCGTCGACTTCCTCGTTCTGGGCGAACTCGCCCGAAGCCGCGTGGGCGGAGAAGTAGTCGACGGTCTTCGGCGCACCCGCGACGGTGTACTCGGTCCGGACCAGATACCGGCCGAGCACCGCCTCGAAGCCGGTCTCCTCGTGTATCTCGCGGACCGCGGCCTGCGCGATGGTCTCGCCCGGATCCAGCTTTCCCTTCGGCAGTGACCAATCGTCGTAGCGCGGCCGGTGGACCAGCGCGACCTCGATCCGATCCCCGTCACGACGCCAGAGGACGGCACCCGCCGCCCGCACGACCGCGCTCATCCGGCGGCTCCGTGTCGCTTCGCCAGTTCGACCTGGTGATCGCGGACGTCGTCGCCGGAGGCGGGGAACGGCGTCCACTCGCCGGTCGAGTTCAGCACCCAGCACCGGGTCGACGGGTGCAGCGCGGACTCGAAGATGTAGTCCAGCTGCGCCGTCAGCTTCGGATCCTTGACCCGTACCAGCGCCTCGATGCGGCGGTCCAGGTTGCGGTGCATCATGTCCGCGCTGCCGATCCACTGCGTGCCGCCCGCGCGGAAGTTGAAGATGCGCGAGTGCTCCAGGAACCGGCCGAGGATCGAGCGGACGTGGATGTTCTCGCTCAGTCCCTCGACACCCGGTTTAAGCGCGCAGATGCCGCGCACCACGATGTCGACCGGCACTCCGGCCTGCGACGCGTGGTACAGCGCGTCGATCACCTGCTCGTCGACGAGCGAGTTGCACTTGATCCGGATTCCCGCGGTCTGCCCGGCGCGCGCGAGTTCGATCTCCTCGCCGATCGCGCGCACGATGCCGCGGCGGATCCCGTGCGGCGACGTGAGGATGTTGCGGTAGGTGTCCTGCCGGGAGTACCCGGTGAGCACGTTGAACAGATCCGTCAGGTCCGCGCCGATGGTCGGATCGGCGGTCAGGAGGCCGAGGTCCTCGTAGAGGCGTGCCGTCTTCGGGTTGTAGTTGCCGGTCCCGATGTGGCAGTAGCGGCGGATGGTCGAACCCTCCTGACGCACCACCATCGACACCTTGCAGTGCGTCTTCAGCCCGACGAGCCCGTAGACCACGTGCACGCCGGCGCGTTCCAGCGTGCGCGCCCAGGTGATGTTGGCCTGTTCGTCGAACCGCGCCTTGATCTCCACCAGCGCGACGACCTGCTTGCCCGCTTCGGCCGCGTCGATCAGCGCGTCGACGATCGGGGAGTCCCCGGAGGTGCGGTACAGCGTCTGCTTGATCGCCAGCACCTTGTCGTCCGCGGCGGCCTGTTCGATGAACCGCTGGACGCTGGTGGAGAACGAGTCGTACGGGTGATGCACGAGGACGTCGCCCTCGCGCAGCGTCGCGAACACCGACTTCGGCGTCTCGCGCTCACCGAACGCCGGATGGGTGGCGGGGACGAAAGGGCGGTCCTTGAGTTCCTTGCGGTCCACTCCGGACAGCTGGTGCAGGCAGGTCAGGTCCAGTAGACCGGGGACCTCGACGACGTCGCGAGGGTCGACCTCCAGCTCGCGGAGCAGCAGTTCGAGCATGTGCTCGCTCATGTCCTGAGCGACTTCGAGCCGCACCGGCGGGCCGAACCGGCGCTGCGCCAGCTCGCGCTCCAGCGCCTGGAGCAGGTCCTCGTCCCGGTCCTCTTCGACCTCGAAATCCGCGTTGCGGGTGACCCGGAACGCGTGGTGTTCGGTGACCTCCATCCCGGTGAACAGTTCACCGAGGTGGGCGGCGATCAGTTCCTCCAGCGGAAGGAAGGTCGCGGTGCGGTTCTCCCTCGGCTGCTGTTCGATCCGCATCAACCGCGGCACGTTGCTCGGCACCTTGACGCGGGCGAACCGCTCGGTGCCCGCCTCCGGGTCCCGGACGGTGATCGCGAGGTTGAGCGAAAGGCCCGAAATGTAGGGGAACGGATGCGCGGGATCCACGGCCAGCGGTGTGAGCACCGGGAAGATCTGCTCGCTGAAGTAGTTGGACAGCCGGAGCTGGTCGGCACCGGTCAGGTCGTTCCAGCCGACGATGTGGATGTCCTCGTCGGCCAGTCGCGGCCGCAGGTGCAGTTCGAAGGCGTTCGTATGCCGCTCGACCAGGTCCTGGTTGCGTTTGGCGATGTAGGCCAGCTGCTCGCGCGGGGTGAGCCCGTCCGCGCTGCGGACCGGGAGGCCCGTCTCGTCGCGGCGCTTCAGCCCGGCGACCCGCACCATGTAGAACTCGTCCAAATTGGACGCGAAGATCGCCAGGAACTTGGCGCGTTCGAGCAGCGGCTGCGATTCGTCCTCGGCCAGCGCGAGCACGCGCGCGTTGAAGTCCTGCCACGACAGCTCACGGTTGAAGTACCGGTCGTCGGGCAGCGTCTCGACGGCGGTCGGCGCCGAGGTCACCGCGGGCGGCGCGGCCGGCAGCGCGCGGAACTCCTGTGCGGGACGGCTCGCCGAACCGCCGCGCGTCGCGCGGATGGCCGCGCGCGGGGTGCTGTTCGTCTTCACCGCGGGACTGATCTTCCTCGCCCTGGCGGGCTTGGTGCCGCTGTTGTCCGGTTCCGGTTTCGCGGCGGAGGTCTTCCGCTTCCTTGCCGAGTTCGGGGTGCCGCCGTCGTTTGTGCTCACGGACTTCATTGTTCACCACTCGGAGCGATTATGTGCGCCGCGCGCGCGTCGCCGTGGTGAACTCTCGTCACATCGCCACGCAGGGTGTTCCCAACAGCGTTGAAGTGCGCTTTCCGACACCCAGGGTGCGGACGTGAGCGAGATCATCCGCGGTGTCCACGTCGGCGCGGAGCGATTCGGCGGCGATCGTGAGCGGCGTCGCACCGGAAGCGGTGTGTGCCCGCGCGGAACCCTCGCCGAAGCGGGGGGCGAGGGGAAGACCGGCCGCCGCGAGCAGCAGCGTCGTGCCCGTTCCCTGCCGGTCCGCGACGAACGCCCGTCCTCCGGCGGCCTCGGCGAGCGCCGCGGTGAGGTCTTCGGTCCGCAACGCGGGCAGGTCGGCCTGCAGGGCACCGACGAGACCGGACGGTGTGTCCCGGCGAAGCAGTTCTTCGCCGTGACGCAGGGCGGCGTTCAATCCGCCTCGCGACGGCTCGGCGACGATCTCCACCCCGAGTTCGACGAGATCCGCCACCGACGCCGGGTCGGCGGCGACCACCAGTACCCGGCGGACCCCGTCCGCCGAGGTCGCCGCGGCCAGCGTGTCGTACGCCAGCGCCAGCACCAGTTCGGGGTGCCGCTCGGGCACGACCGCGCCGCGAAGGCGCGACTTGCCCTGCGCCGGGCGTTTCATCGGCACGATCAGGTCCACGTCCACATCTGCATTCTTACCCGACCCTCCCTGGACCCCGCTCGTACGCGGGCGGCAGGATCAGGGGTCTGGGACGGCACGTGCGACTTCGAGGAGGACGAATTGGCCCGGCGTGAGAAGGGCGGCATCTGGGTGGGCATCGCCGCCGCACTGTTCTACCCGGCGACGGCCATCGCCAAGCGCGTCTACCGCAACGCCGAGCGGATCCCCCGCGAAGGCGGCGCGCTGCTGCTGCTCAACCACGTGTCCCACATGGACCCGGCGGTGGACGCGGTCTTCGTGCACCGGCAGAAGCGGGTGCCGCGGTTCCTCGGCAAGGAGAGCCTGACCAGGACGCCGCTCTTCGGCAAGATCTTCGTCGGCGCGGGGCAGATCCCGGTCTCGCGCGGTTCGGCCGCCGCCGGTGACAGTCTCAAGGCCGCCCACCAGGCGTTGCGCGACGGCAAGGTCGTCGTGATCTATCCCGAGGGGACGATCAGCAAGGACCCCGAAGGCTGGCCGAAGAAGCCGTTCACCGGCGCCGCGCGGCTCGCGCTGGAGACCGACGTGCCGGTGATCCCGATCGCCCGCTGGGGCACGAACCACATCTTCAACGGGTACACGAAGAAGTTCACGCCGTTCCCGCGCAAGACGATCACACACCTGGTCGGGGAGCCGATGGACCTGTCGGCCTACAAGGACGGCTCCACGCGCAGCGCGTCCAAACTGCGCGAGGTCACCGAGCAGATGATGACCGAGATCACCGCGTTGCTGGCGGAGATCCGCCAGGAGGAACCGCCCGCGAAGAAGCCGGAGGACGACGCCTGATGGCCGAGGTCCAGCGGGTGACCGTACTCGGCGCCGGATCGTGGGGCACGGCGTTCGCCAAGGTGCTCGGCGACGCCGGCCGCGACGTGACCATCTGGGCCCGGCGGCCGGAGGTCGCGGCGGAGATCCGGGACCAGCACCGGAATTCGTCCTATTTGCCTGATATCGAACTGCCCTCGCGGATCACCGCGACGGCGGACCCGGCCGAAGCCCTCGACGGTGCGCAGGCCGTGGTCCTCGCGGTGCCGAGCCAGACGCTGCGGACCAATCTGTTGGAGTGGTCCGGTCTGCTGCCGCGCGAGGCGATCCTGGTGAGTCTCGCGAAGGGTGTCGAACTGGGCACGCTCAAGCGGATGAGCCAGGTCATCGCCGAGATCGCGGCCGTGGAGGACGGCCGGATCGTGGTCGTTTCCGGGCCGAACCTGGCGAAGGAGATCGCGCTGGGGCAGCCGTCGGCCGCGGTGGTCGCGTGCACGGACCACGACAACGCCAAGGCGATCCAGCAGGCGAGCTTCAACCAGTACTTCCGGCCGTACACCAACACCGACGTCGTCGGCTGCGAACTGGGCGGCGCGTGCAAGAACGTCATCGCGCTGAGCTGCGGGATGGCCGCCGGGCTGGGGCTCGGCACCAACACGATGGCGACGCTGATCACCCGAGGACTGGCCGAAATGGCGCGGCTCGGCGCGAAACTCGGCGCCGATCCGCTCACCTTCGCCGGGCTCGCCGGCGTCGGCGACCTGGTGGCGACGTGTTCCTCGCCGCTGTCGCGCAACCGGACCTTCGGCGAGCGGCTGGGCAGGGGAGAGACCCTGCAGCAGGCGCTGGACGCCGCGGGCGGGCAGGTGGCCGAGGGCGTCAAGTCGTGCACGTCGATCCGGGAACTCGCGCTGAGCCTCGGCGTCGACATGCCCATCACCGACGCGATGCACCGCGTGTGCCACGAAGGGGTCGACCCGCGGCGCGCGGGAGCGGAGCTGCTCGGACGGTCGCAGAAGCACGAGTGGTCCTGAGGGGCTGGAGCCGCCTTCACGCGCTGGGAACTCAAGGTCGGTGGCTTGGTCTTGTCGAGGGGCAAGGTGTGCACTGGTGCGGGACCGGCTGACTGACGGAAGCCGGGCCGCGCCCCGGTGTCCCTTGTGGACAGTCGCCCCTGCCTTGACGGGGAGCTCTTCGCCTCCCGTCAGGCAGTGAGCCGAATACGTCACGTTTGACTACCCCTCGATAGGTGGCTCGAGGGCGGGCTCTCCAGCTTCGCGGACCGTCCACAGGACGCCATTCAAGGAGAAATGTCCGCTTACGTCCAGTTTGCCCGTATTTCCAAGTCTGTGAAGGCCTCCTTGAGGGACTCTGGGTCCCTCAAGGAGGCCTTCACAGACCCACCAACCCTCGTCGGCGAACCAGCGCCGCCCGAACGTCCGGTTCCCGCTGGAGCCGGACCACCAGACCAGGGAAAACACGCTAAAACAGCACCACGCCACCGCCCTTAAGTTCCTGGCATTGGCGCTAGGCGCAAGGAAGGGGGCCCTCATGTACTTCGGTAGGGCGTGACTAGCGAGATCACCGTCTCGCCCGAGACACGACACGTTTGCCTTACCCCTCAATAGAACCGTCATTACCACTCACGAGGCCGCAGGCTAGGCTCACAGGCCATGAGCGCGGTGTACGACTGCAGCAAGCGTGAAACGCGGGCCGACGGGCTCGCCGCGGCGGCGAGCGCGGTGCGCTCCAGCCGCCTCGTCGTCCTTC
Organism: Amycolatopsis sp. NPDC039088; assembly: GCF_055598845.1. Lineage (NCBI taxonomy): Bacteria > Bacillati > Actinomycetota > Actinomycetes > Pseudonocardiales > Pseudonocardiaceae > Amycolatopsis > Amycolatopsis sp. NPDC039088. The sequence continues at coordinate 52,043 of NZ_JBVKAE010000041.1, forward strand.
CGACCGACACGGTCTACGGCATCGGCGCGGACGCCTTCGACGGCGGCGCCGTCCAGTCGCTCCTGCGGGCCAAGAACCGCGGCCCGGACATGCCGGTCGGCGTCCTCGTCGGCTCCTGGTCCACTGTGGACGGACTGGTGCTCGGCACGCCGCCGCAGGCCCGCGCGCTCATGGAGGCCTTCTGGCCCGGTGACCTGTCCATCGTCCTGCCGCACGCGCCGAGCCTGCAGTGGGATCTGGGCCAGTCACGCGGAACGGTGATGCTGCGCATGCCGCTGCACCCGGTCGCGCTGGAGCTGCTGCGTGACGTCGGCCCGATGGCGGTCTCCAGCGCCAACGTGTCCGGTCAGCCGCCCGCCTCCACCGCGCAGGAAGCGGTCGACCAGCTCGGTGACAGCGTCGCGGTGTACCTCGACGCCGGATCCACCGGCGCGCCCGTTCCGTCCACGATGGTCGACCTCACCGGCGACGACCCGGTCATCCTGCGGGAGGGCGCGGTCAGCCGCGCCGCGGTCGCGGAAGTACTGGGTGTGCCCGCGGAGTCACTCGCCTAGACCGTGTCCGGGCGTATCCCCCCAGCGCGGTAGCGTGTTCGAGTGACTTGGACCTCGGCGGCGTAACGCACCATGCCTCCTACGCAAGGCCTCCCGATCCGGGAATACCTCCTCGTCGCCCTCACCGCGGCGGCCGTTACCTTCCTGCTCACCGGCGTGGTGCGCCGGGTCGCCATCCGGATCGGCGCGATCGCCAACCCGCGGGCCCGTGACGTCCACGTCACCCCGATCCCGCGGATGGGCGGGATCGGCATCTTCCTCGGCGTCGCCGCCGCGATGGGGCTCGCGCACCAGCTGCCCGCGCTGAGCCGCGGCTTCGACTTCTCCTTCGACTCGCTGGGCGTCCTGCTCGCCGCCGGGGTGATCTCCCTGATCGGCGCGCTCGACGACCGCTTCGAACTGGACGCCTGGACGAAACTGGCGGGCCAGGTCATGTGCGCCGGGATCCTGGTGATCTTCGGCGTGCAATGGGTGTCGTTCTGGGTGCCGTGGGGCGGTGGCGGCGAGTCCTTCGGCCAGGTGCTGGTGCTGGACAAGAACCAGGGCGCGCTGCTGACCGTCGTGCTGGTGGTCGTCATGGTCAACGCGATGAACTTCGTCGACGGCCTCGACGGTCTCGCCGGCGGCCTCGGCTTCATCGCCGCGGCGGCGACGTGCTCGTTCTCCCTCGGCCTGCTCGACTCCTCGGGTGGCGACGTCGGCGCGTACCCGCCCGCCCTCATCGCGGCCACCCTCGCCGGGGCCTGTCTGGGCTTCCTGCCGTACAACTTCCAGCCCGCGAAGATCTTCATGGGCGACTCGGGCTCGATGATGATCGGGCTCATGCTGGCCGGTGCGACGACGTCCGCGTCGGGCCGCGTGCCGTACCCGCAGTTCAGCGGTAAGGACGCGCTCGCGCTGCTCTCACCGCTCGTCGTGGTCGCCGCGGTGCTGTTCGTGCCGCTGCTCGACCTGATCATGGCGGTCATCCGCCGCACCCGTCGCGGCGAGAGCCCGTTCGCCGCGGACAAGATGCACCTGCACCACCGCCTGCTGGAGATCGGCCATTCGCAGCGCCGCGCGGTGTTGCTCATCTACTTGTGGGCGGGCCTGCTCGCGTTCGGCGCCGTTTCCGTGACGTTGTTCGACAGTGCCGCGGTTTTCTGGATTGTCGGATTCGGCTTCCTGCTGGCGACCCTGGTGTCGGTCATCCCGAGGCTGCGGTCGCGGAACCGGACTGCTTGAAAGCGGGGATCGGCGCGGGCCTACACTGGCGGGCTGAGACGACCAGGGAGCTTTCTGTGAGCGAGACCGAAAAGACCGTCGAGGCGGAGGAGAACCCCCACGCCAAGGTGGTTCTGCAGGCGGCCAACGCGATGATGAAGGCGTCCCTGATGCTGGTCCCGCCCGCGGTGCTCGTGTGCATCGTGGTCTTCACCATCCTCAATGGACTCCCCGGGCTGCTCGGCTCGGTCATCGGCGGCGTGCTCGCCATCGTGTCCGCGCTCGCGACGCTGGGCCTCATGCGCTTCAGCGCGGGGATGGACCCGATGTTCGTGATGGTGATCGCTCTCGGTGGTTACGTGCTCAAGATCGTCCTGCTTTTCGCGGCGCTGAGCCTGCTTCGCGGAGTGACCTCGATCCACCCGATGGCGCTGGGCGTCACCATGATCGTCGCGATTCTCGTGGCCGCGGCCGTGGAGTTCGCCGCGTTCCGCAAGACCAAGATCCCGACGATCATCCCCGCTTCCCGCTGATCGCGGGACCGAGGTCCTGACCTGGGTCGGGACCTAGGTCCTCGGCCGATCGGGGGCAATGTAGTACGCCTGTACGGCCCGCCGGTACCTGCTGATATGGTCCGCGTATGGGCGGCGGCCTCGGCTGCCGGCTCCCGATGACGAACCCCGAACAGCAGTGTGGCGACGGTGTTGAATCGTCCCCTCGTACCCGCTGGTAGGCGTCTGTCTCCCGGGAGCACTGCATCGAGAATCCTCGTGTGCGGAACGTGAAACCGTGTTCAGCACAACGTGGGGTGGCCGCCTCCGACGGCCCGATACGTGTCGGGTACGTTAAGTCCAGATCGTGACGATTCCCCCGGCGGAGTGAACGCCGGCCGGGAGAACCGGAAGGAGCCCAGTGGGCGCGCTGGTACTAGCCGAGGGTGCGGAGTTCACGCCGCCTGGCGTCAAAGACTTCAACCTACCGCCGTTGTTCGGCTCCGGCTATTGGTTGAGCTTCACCAAGCCGATGTTGCTGGTGGTCATCTCCCTGATCATCCTCGTCACCTACTTCATGGTGTCTTCGCGCCGGTTGAAGGTCGTCCCGGGCAAGGGACAGTTCATCGCCGAATCGATTTACAACTTCGGCCGCAACAACATCGCGCGGGAACAGATCGGCTCTGCCGACTTCAAGCCGTTCATCCCGCTCGTGCTCGGCCTCTTCAGCTTCGTGCTGGTGAACAACATCTTCGGGATCCTCCCGTTCTTCCAGTTCCCGACTATGGCGCGAATCGGCTTCCCGGTCGCTCTCGCGTTCCTTGTCGTTTACCCGGTGTACCACTACGTCGGGTTCAAACGCCACGGTTTCAAGGGTTACCTGAAGAAGGAACTGGCGCCGGCCGGTATTCCCGGATTCGTTCTGCCGCTGTACTCCACCATCGAGTTCGCGCAGAAGTTCTTCATCGCACCGGCCACCCTGGCCATCCGGGTGTTCGCCGCGATGTTCGCCGGTCACCTGATCATCATGGTCTTCACGCTCGGCGGGAGCTTCCTGCTGACCGAGGGCGAAGGAATCGTGAAGGTCGCGTCGCCGGTGGCGTTCCTCTTCGCCATCGCGATGACCTTCCTGGAGGCATTCATCCAGGTCCTGCAGGCATACATTTTCGCACTGCTGTCCGCAGGGTACATCGGCGCCGCGCTGGCGTCGGAGCACTGAGAAACACCAAAAGCCCCCGATCCGCGTGAGTCGCGCGGACCGAGTTTGAAGGGAAACGCACGTGAGCAACATCGTTCTTGCGCAGGCTGCCGAGGCCGCTACCAACATCAACCCGGGTCTCGCCGCCATCGGTTACGGCCTCGGCGCGATCGGCCCCGGTATCGGTGTGGGTCTGATCTTCGCCGCGGTCATCAACGGCACCGCCCGTCAGCCGGAGGCGCAGGGCAAGCTGCAGAGCATCGCCTTCTCGACCTTCGTGCTGACCGAGGTGCTCGCGCTGATCGGTATCGTCATCTACTTCCTCGCCTCCGCCTAAGGCTGAGTTCCGCTCACCGCTTAAGGAGACGTTGTGCTGAAGACCGAATTGGCGTTGGCCGCCGCCGAAGCGCCGCCCAACCCGATCGTGCCGCACATTCCCGAGCTCATCCTCGGTTTCATCGCCTTCCTTCTGCTGCTGTTCGTTCTGAAGAAGTACGTCGTCCCGCGTTTCGAGACGGCCTACGAAGAGCGGACCAAGCTGATCGAGGGTGGCATCGAGCGGGCCGAGAAGGCACAGGCCGAAGCCGAAGAAAACCTTGCGCAGTACAAGGCGCAGCTGGCGGAAGCCCGTTCCGAGGCCGCGAAGATCCGCGACGACGCCCGGCTCGAAGCCGAGCAGATCAAGGCGGAGCTGCGGGCCGAGGCGGAGTCCGAGTCCCAGCGCATCGTCGCCCAGGGCCAGGCTCAGCTGCAGGCCCAGAAGGCGCAGATCATCGCCGAGCTGCGCGCCGAACTCGGCCGTAACTCCGTCGAGCTGGCCAGCCGCATCGTCGGCGAGTCGCTCGCGGACGACGCGCGCCGCCACGGCACCGTGGACCGGTTCCTTGCCGAGCTGGAGACCGCGGGCGCCTCCAACGGAGCGGGAAAGTAGACCAGAATGACGCTGCATGCTGCGAGCCGTGAAGCGCTCGACCTCGCCGAGAATCGTCTCGGCGAGGTACTGGCCGCCGCGGGTACCGACCCGGCGACGGTCGGCGACGAGCTGCTTTCGGTCGTCGCCCTGCTGGACCGGGAGATCGGCCTGCGCCGGGCCGTCGCCGACGGTTCGGCGACGCCCGAAGCCCGGATCGGCCTCGCTCGCGGGATCCTCGCGGGCAAGGTTTCCGAACCGGCCCTGCAGGTGCTCGACTCCGTGGCCGGCAGCCGCTGGTCGAGCCCGCGCGAAATGACCGACGGGCTCGAGGCCCTCGGCCGCTCGGCGCTGCTCACCAGTGCGGAGAAGTCCGGGAACATCGACGCTGTCGAAGACCAGCTGTTCCGGGTCACTCGTATCGTTGCGGGTGCGCCGGAGCTCGAACAGGCGCTGTCCGACCTGACCGCTCCCGCCGAGGCGAAGCGGACCCTCGTCCGCACCCTGTTCGCCGACAAGGTGGACGTGGTCACCGAGACCCTCGTCGAGCAGGTCGTCCTGCGCGCCAAGGGCCGCGGGGTCGCCAACGCCCTCGAGCGGCTGGTCCAGCTGGCCGCGGAACGCCGTCAGCGCTCGGTCGCCCAGGTGACCAGCGCGAGCGCGCTGTCCGACGAGCAGCACGCTCGGCTGAGCGAGAAGCTCAACGCCCTTTACGGGCGGCAGCTCGCGCTGCACGTCGAGGTCGACCCGTCACTGGGCGGCGGACTCGTCGTCCGCGTCGGCGACGAGGTCATCGACGGCAGCACCGCGGGGCGCATCGACGCCCTGCGTCGCCGGCTGGCCGGCTGACCCACCACAACGACTTTGCACACTGGCACGAACGAAGCGAGAGCGGGATTGAAATGGCGGAGCTGACGATCTCCTCGGATGAGATCCGTAGCGCGATCGAGAACTACGTCTCGAGTTACGCCCCGGACGTGAGCCGGGAAGAAGTTGGCGTCGTCATCGACGCCGGTGACGGCATCGCCCACGTAGAGGGCCTGCCCTCGGCGATGGCCAACGAGCTGCTCGAGTTCCCCGGCGGGGTCCTCGGGGTGGCGCTGAACCTGGACGCGCGCTCCATCGGTGCCGCGATCCTCGGTGACTTCGAGACCGTCGTCGAAGGCCAGCAGGTCAAGCGGACCGGTCAGGTCCTCTCGGTTCCGGTCGGCGAGGGCTACCTCGGCCGCGTCGTGAACCCGCTGGGCGCCCCGATCGACGGCCTCGGCGAGATCGAGACCACCGGCCGCCGTCCGCTGGAGGTCAAGGCCGCTTCGGTGGTCGAGCGCCAGCCGGTGTCGGAGCCGCTGCAGACCGGTATCACCGCGATCGACGCGATGACCCCGATCGGCCGTGGCCAGCGTCAGCTGATCATCGGTGACCGCAAGACCGGCAAGACCGCGGTCGCGGTGGACACGATCATCAACCAGAAGGCCAACTGGGACTCCGGCGACCCGAAGCAGCAGGTTCGCTGCATCTACGTCGCGGTCGGCCAGAAGGGCTCCACGATCGCCGCGGTGAAGAAGTCCCTCGAGGACGCCGGCGCGATGGAGTACACCACCATCGTCGCGGCCCCCGCGTCGGACTCCGCCGGCTTCAAGTGGATCGCGCCGTACACCGGCTCGGCCATCGGCCAGCACTGGATGTACGAGGGCAAGCACGTCCTCATCGTGTTCGACGACCTGACCAAGCAGGCCGACGCCTACCGCGCGATCTCGCTGCTGCTGCGTCGCCCGCCGGGCCGTGAAGCCTTCCCCGGCGACGTCTTCTACTTGCACTCCCGTCTCCTCGAGCGTTGCGCGAAGCTCTCGGACGAGCTGGGCGCGGGCTCGCTGACCGGTCTCCCGATCATCGAGACCAAGGCGAACGACGTGTCGGCCTACATCCCGACGAACGTCATCTCGATCACCGACGGTCAGTGCTTCTTCCAGTCGGACCTCTTCAACGCCGGTCAGCGCCCGGCCATCGACGTGGGTATCTCGGTTTCCCGCGTGGGTGGTGCCGCGCAGGTCAAGGCGATGAAGGACGTTTCGGGTTCGCTCCGTATCGACCTGTCGCAGTACCGCGAGCTGGAGGCCTTCGCGGCCTTCGCCTCGGACCTCGACGACGCGTCGAAGGCGCAGCTCGAGCGTGGCGCCCGGCTGTACGAGGTGCTCAAGCAACCGCAGTACTCGCCGATCCCGGTCGAGGAGCAGGTCGTCACCGTGTACCTCGGTACCAACGGCCACTTCGACACCGTCCCGACCGAGGACGTGCGCCGCTTCCGCGACGAGTTCGTCGACTCCGCGCGCCGCAAGCACGGCGAGCTGCTCAAGGACATCCGCGAATCGGGCAAGTTCTCCAAGGAGACCGCCTCCGGGCTGGTCGACGCGGTGAACGAGTTCAAGAAGGAGTTCACCACCTCCGAGGGCAAGAGCCTGGTCGAGGTCTCCGACGCGATGGACGCCGAGAAGGTCGGGCAGGAGACCGTCAAGGTCAACAAGCCCGCACCGAAGAAGTGAGCTGGTAGCTCATGGCCGCACAACTCCGAGAACTCCGGTCGCGTATCAAGGCGACCAAGTCCATCGGCAAGATCACCAAGGCGATGGAGCTCATCGCCACCGCGCGCATCACCAAGGCGCGGGCGAAGGTCGCGGCGTCGCGGCCCTACGCGGACGAGATCACGAACGTGCTCTCCGCGCTGGCCAGCGCCTCGGCGAACCTCGACCACCCGCTGCTGGTCGAGCGCCCCAACCCGAAGCGCGCGGCGGTCCTCGTGATCACCAGCGACAAGGGTCAGTGCGGTGGGTACAACTCCAACGTGCTGAAGGCGACCGAGGAGCTCCTCACGCTGCTGCGTGAGCAGGGCAAGGAGCCGGTGCTGTACGTGACCGGCAACAAGGGGCTGAGCTACTACCGGTTCCGCGGCCGCGAGGTGACCGAAGGCTGGACGGGCTTCTCCGACCAGCCGGGTTACGTCAACGCCGCGACCGCCGGTGAGCTCATCGTCGAGTCGTTCCTGAACGGCGCCGACGACGAGGCGGGCAACGCCGACGGCATCCTGGGTGTCGACGAAATCCACGTCGTCTACACCGAGTTCGTCTCGATGCTCACCCAGCGTCCGACGGCCAAACGCGTCGCGCCGCTCGAGGTCGAGTACACCGAGGGCGACGAGGTGAAGCCCGAAGGTCTGCTCCCGAGCTACGAGTTCGAGCCCAGCGCCGAGAAGCTGCTCGGCGCCTTGCTGCCGAAGTACATCAACACGCGGATCTTCGCGGCGATGCTCGAGTCGGCGGCGTCCGAACTCGCGGCTCGCCGTACCGCGATGAAGGCGGCGTCGGACAACGCGAACGATCTGGTGAACACGCTGACGCGGGAGGCGAACCAGGCCCGCCAGGCGCAGATCACCCAGGAGATCTCCGAAATCGTCGGTGGAGCGAACGCTCTCACCGCAGCAGGAAGTGATGACTGATGACCAGTACTGAAGCCCGTGCCAAGGGGCGCATCGTCTCGGTGACCGGCCCGGTCGTCGACGTCGAATTCCCGCGCGGTTCCGTTCCCGACCAGTTCAACGCGCTCAAGGTCGAAATCGAGTTCGAGCAGCTCCGCAAGACGGTGACGCTCGAGGTCGCCAGCCACCTCGGTGACAACCTCGTCCGCACCATCTCGCTCCAGCCGCAGGACGGCCTCGTCCGTGGCGCCGAGGTCACCGACACCGGCGGCCCCATCACCGTCCCGGTCGGCGACAAGGTCAAGGGCCACGTCTACAACGCGCTCGGCGAGTGCCTCGACGAGCCCGGCTACGGCGACGACCTCGAGCGCTGGGGCATCCACCGTAACCCGCCCGCCTTCGACCAGCTCGAAGGCAAGACGAAGATGCTGGAGACCGGCCTCAAGGTCGTCGACCTGCTGACCCCGTACGTCGAGGGTGGCAAGATCGGCCTGTTCGGCGGTGCCGGCGTCGGCAAGACGGTGCTCATCAAGGAGATGATCACCCGTGTCGCCCGGAACTTCGGTGGTACCTCGGTGTTCGCCGGTGTCGGCGAGCGCACCCGTGAGGGCAACGACCTCTTCCTGGAGATGTCCGAGGACGGCGTCATCAACGACACCGCCCTCGTCTTCGGCCAGATGGACGAGCCGCCGGGCACCCGTATGCGGGTCGCGCTGTCCGCGCTGACCATGGCGGAGTACTTCCGCGATGTGCAGAACCAGGACGTGCTGCTCTTCATCGACAACATCTTCCGGTTCACCCAGGCCGGTTCCGAGGTGTCGACCCTGCTGGGCCGCATGCCTTCGGCCGTGGGTTACCAGCCGACGCTGGCCGACGAGATGGGTCAGCTCCAGGAGCGGATCACCTCGACCCGTGGTCGTTCGATCACCTCGATGCAGGCGATCTACGTCCCCGCGGACGACTACACCGACCCGGCCCCGGCGACGACGTTCGCCCACCTGGACGCCACCACGGAGCTTTCGCGTGGCGTGTTCCAGAAGGGCATCTTCCCGGCGGTGGACCCGCTGGCGTCGACGTCGACCATTCTCGACCCGGCCATCGTCGGTGAGGACCACTACCGCGTGGCCTCCGAGGTCATCCGGATCCTGCAGAAGTACAAGGAGCTGCAGGACATCATCGCGATCCTCGGGATGGACGAGCTCTCGGAAGAGGACAAGCTCACCGTTCAGCGCGCGCGTCGCATCGAGCGGTTCCTGTCGCAGAACATGCTGGTCGCGGAGGCCTTCACCGGTCAGCCGGGTTCGACCGTGCCGCTGTCGGAGACCATCGAGTCGTTCGACCGCATCACCAAGGGCGACTTCGACCACTACCCGGAGCAGGCGTTCCTGGGTATCGGTGGCCTCGAAGACCTCGAGAAGAAGTACAAGGAAATCACCAAGAAGTGATGTTCCGATGAGCGGCGGGATCAGTGTCTACTGTGGACGCTGGTCCCGCCGTTCGCATAGTTGGAACTTTGACTATTAGACTCGGTGGCAGCACCTGAGGTGAAGGGAAGCTACGTGGCTGAGATTTCTGTCGAGCTGGTAGCCGTCGAGCGCCGTCTCTGGTCCGGTACCGCCACGTTCGTGGTGGCGCAGACCACCGAGGGCGAGATCGGCATCATGGCCGGTCACGAGCCTGTACTCGGGCAGCTCGTCGAGGGTGGCATCGTCAAGGTGACGACCACGGACGGCGAGACCGTGACCGCCGCGGTGCACGGCGGTTTCCTGTCGGTCACCGCGACCGGCGTGAGCATCCTCGCCGAGAGCGCGGAGCTTTCGGACGAGATCGACGTCGATGCGGCCAAGAAGGCGCTGAGCGGCGAAGACGAGCAAGAGCGGGCTAGGGCGACCGCCCAGCTTCGCGCGGCCGGTCAGTCAGTCTGACCGGGCGAAGGACAGGGGCCGGGCCGTGGAAATCGCCGTGGGTGTTCTCGGGGCCCTGACCATCCTGGCCGTGCTCGCGGCCTGGTATTCGTTGCGATGGGTCCGGATGCGCCGTGGTGGCGGCGTGAGCGTCGCGCTGCGGTGGCGTCCGGACGAGGCGCGGTCCAGCTGGCATCTGGGGCTGGGCCGCTACGAGGGCGAGCAGTTCGTCTGGTTCCGCGTCTGGAGCCTGCGCACGGGCCCCGACCGCGTGTTCCAGCGCGTGAGCATGGAGATCGCGGACAGGCGCGATCCGTCCGGCACGGAGGCGTACGCCGTCCCCGAAGGTTCGATCGTCCTGCGGTGTGAATCCGCCACGCAGGAGGCGATCGAGATCGCGATGGGCCCCGGCGCCCTCACCGGCTTCCTCTCCTGGCTGGAGTCGGCCCCGCCCGGACGTCGGCTGCCGCGCGCTTCCTGAATCGGTTCCGCCGGGACGTCGTATGCTCACGCCGTGACCATCGTCGACATCCCCGGTTCGAAGTCGATCACCGCCCGAGGCCTGTTTCTCGCGGCCGCCGCGCACGGTACGACGGTGCTGAGCAGGCCATTGCGCTCGGACGACTCCGAGGGCTTCGCCGAGGGCCTGGTCAAGCTCGGCTATCAGGTCACCCGTTCCGATGGTGAGTGGACCATCGAGGGCCGTCCCGAAGGCCCCGCCGTCGACAGCGCCGAGGTCTTCTGCCGCGACGGCGCCACCACCGCACGCTTTCTCCCCACACTGGCCGCCGCCGGCCACGGGACCTTCCGTTTCGACGCGTCCGAGCAGATGCGCGCCCGGCCGCTGGGGCCGCTCACCGACGCGCTGCTCGAACTGGGCGTCGACCTCACCTTCGAAGGCTCGCCGGGGCACCATCCGCTGGTGGTCCGGGCCGCCGGGATCAAGGGCGGGAACATCACGCTGGACGCGGGCCTGTCGTCACAGTTCCTGACCGCGTTGCTGCTGGTCGGCCCGCTGACCGCCGAGGGACTGCGGATCACCGTCACCGACCTCGTTTCGGTGCCGTATGTCGAGATCACCATCGCGATGATGCGGCGCTTCGGTGTCGAGGTCGTCCGGGACGGCGACACGTTCGTCGTGCCGCCCACGCCGTACCGGGCCTGCCGCTACGAGATCGAGCCCGACGCTTCGACGTCGAGCTACTTCTTCGCCGCAGCCGCGCTGACCGGCCGGTCCGTGACGATCCCGGGGCTGGGCGCGGGCGCGCTGCAAGGGGATCTGGGGTTCGTCGAAGTCCTGCGGCAGATGGGCGCGGACGTCGAGGTGGGCCCGGACGCGGTCACCGTGACCGGAACGGGCGGGCTGCGCGGCGTCACGGTGAACATGCGCGACATCTCCGATACCGTGCCGACGCTCGCGGCCATCGCGCCGTTCGCGGCCGGGCCGGTGCGGATCGAGGACGTCTACAACACGCGGATCAAGGAATGCGACCGGCTGGCCGCCTGCGAGGAGAACCTGCGCGCGGTGGGTGTCGCGGTCGAAACGGGGCGGGACTGGATCGAGATCCAACCTGGTGTGCCGACGGGGGCGCTCGTGAAGTGCCGGCGGGATCACCGCATCGCGATGGCGTTCAGCGTCACGGGGCTGCGTACCGAGGGGATCACGCTGGACGACCCGGGTTGTGTGAAGAAGACGTTCCCCGGCTTCCATGACGCCCTCGCCACCCTCCGCGCCTCCTGGGGCGTTTAGTCCTCTAAATGCGCCCGCGGAAACATGGGATCATCACGAAGCGGCATTTCTACCGGGCTAGGGACGTGATCCACGTCTATTCTCGGTCCATGACTCAGAGCGAGGACATGAACCGCTGGAGCCACCTTCCCGAATCCGCGTCCCTTGAGGACACGATCACGATGAAGGCGATAGACCCGGGCAAGGACGGAACGCCCGACGTCGACCTCGAGCGCTATTGGGCAGCACAGGAACAGGGCTGAGCGTGAGCTGAAGGGCGCGGTGAAAGCGTCCTTCAGCTCGCTCCGCCGGGCTGCCACAGGATGTCGCCGTCCGGGTTCGCCAGCCGCGACAGGATGAACAGCAGGTCCGAAAGCCGGTTCAGGTACTTGATCGCCAGCTGGTTCGTCGTGGCCTGTTCGACCTCGTACAGCGCCCAGCCGGAGCGCTCGGCCCGCCGGGCGACCGTGCGGGCCTGATGCAGGAAAGCCGCCCCCGGGGTGCCACCCGGCAGGATGAACGACGTCAGCTTCGGCACGCGCTCGTTGAACTCGTCGCACCAGCCTTCGAGCCGCTCGATGTACCGCTCGGTGATGCGCAGCGGTTCGTACGGCGGGTTCTCCACGATCGGCGCGCACAGATCCGCGCCCACGTCGAAGAGATCGTTCTGCACCGCACGCAGGACCTCGGTGATTTCCGCCGTCAGAGAGCCCATCGCGATCGCGAGCCCGATCACGGAGTTGGCTTCGTCGACGTCGGCGTACGCGGACAGCCGCGGCGACGTCTTCGGCACACGCGAACCGTCACCGAGCGCCGTGGTGCCGTTGTCGCCGACCTTCGTGTACACGCGGTTGATGCGAACGACCATGGAACCGACTCTACCGGCCCGGCGTAAGGCAAATCGGGACGAGAGGGCATGATTGGCGCCCATGAGTGAGCACTTCGACGTGCACGGCGGAGCACGGCTGGTCGGCGAGGTCGACGTGGTCGGGGCGAAGAACAGTGTCCTGAAATTGATGGCCGCGGCCCTGTTGGCCGAGGGCACCACCACCATCACGAACTGCCCCCAGATCCTGGACGTCCCGCTGATGGGTGACGTCCTTCGCAGTGTGGGTTGCGACGTCGTCATCGACGGCGACACCGCGAAGATCACCACCCCCGCCGAGCTGTCGCACCGCGCCGATTCGGCCGCGATGGGCAAGCTGCGCGCGTCCGTCTGCGTGCTGGGGCCGTTGGTCGGCAGGCTCAAGCAGGCCGTCGTGGCGCTGCCCGGCGGCGACGCGATCGGCTCGCGGCCGCTCGACATGCACCAGAACGGCCTCCGCAAGCTGGGCGCCACCAGCACCATCGAGCACGGCTGCGTCGTGGCGAAGGCCGACGGCCTGCGCGGCGCGCAGATCTGGCTGGACTTCCCGAGTGTCGGCGCCACCGAGAACATCCTGATGGCCGCAGTCCTCGCCGAGGGCACCACGGTCATCGACAACGCCGCGCGCGAACCCGAGATCGTCGACATCTGCACGATGCTCACCGACATGGGCGCGAAGATCGAGGGCGCGGGCACCTCGACCCTCACCGTCGAGGGCGTCGAGAAGCTGAACCCGACCGAGCATCGCGTGATCGGCGACCGGATCGTCGGCGCGACCTGGGCGTTCGCCGCCGCGATGACCCGAGGCGACCTGACCGTCCGCGGCGTCAACCCGCACCACCTCGACCTGGTCCTCGACAAGCTCCGCCTGGCGGGCGCCGAGGTCGAGACGTTCGACGGCAAGGGCTTCCGGATCGTCCAGCCCGAGCGGCCGAAGGCGGTCGACTGGGTGACGTTGCCGTACCCCGGTTTCGCGACCGACCTGCAGCCGTTCGCGGTGGCGCTGTCGGCGGTGGCCGACGGGACGTCGATGATCACCGAGAACATCTACGAGGCGCGGTTCCGCTTCATCGAGGAGATGATGCGGCTCTCCGGCGACGCGCGCACCGACGGCCACCACGCCGTCGTCCGTGGCGTTGAGCGGCTTTCCAGCGCGCCGGTGTGGGCGTCGGACATCCGGGCCGGCGCCGGGCTGGTGCTCGCCGGGCTGTGCGCGGACGGCGTCACCGAGGTCTGGGACGTCTTCCACATCGACCGCGGGTACCCGCATTTCGTGGAGAACCTGAACCGGCTCGGCGCCCGTATCGAGCGCGTCGCGGGGGAACCCGAGCGCGCATCCTGAGCTCCTTCACGCGGCTGATCGCGTGTCCGTGAAGGCCTCCTTCACTTACCTTCAGGGTCAATGCCAGGAAGTTAAGCGACGGTGCCTGAGGTTTCCCTGATCGTCCATAAAGGACGCTTACCGTGGTAAATTGTCCGTTTGAGTAGCATTTGCCCGTATTTCCAAGTCTGTGAAGGCCTCCTTGAGGGACTCTGGGTCCCTCAAGGAGGCCTTCACGGACCCACCCCTGACCAGGGAAAACACGCTAAAGCAGCACCACGCCACCGACCTTAAGTTCCTGGCATTGACCTTCAGGGTAGGGAAGGAGGCCTTCACGGACTCCGCGATCGCCTCGCCGAATCACCGCTCATATGCTGGTCAGTTGCCGGCCCACCGGTCGTGATCGGCGCGGGCGCGATCAGGGCAGGGCGACGAACGCGGCGAGGAAGTTCCGCGCCGTCGGCGAGTCCAGCCGGTAGGTGACGTTGGTGGCGTAGCAGGGCCCGTCACCGGTGATGGTCGTCGACACGAGGACGCGCTGGCCGCCGACGGTGGCGAAGTTCGGCCCGCCGGAGTCGCCGTAGCAGGCGCCGCCGTTGCCCTGGGGCGCTGTCATCGCGAGCCGCACCCACGTGTTGTTCAGCGCGTTGAAGGTGACGGGCGCCTTCATGCGGACGCCGCCGCCCGGGTGAGTGTGGCCGCCTGGGCCGTTGACGGCCTCCTGCGTGCCGTAGCCCGCGACCACGAACGGCGTCGAGTTCAGGCCCTGCGGGCCGAGCTTGTCGAGCTGACCGGCGCTCGGCAGCTTGGCGGGGGTGAAGGTCCAGCGTGCGGCGACCTGCTTGGCGGGCAGCTGGACGACGGCGATGTCGTGCGAATCGGCGGAGTTGCCCGGGTAGCCGGGCTCGCTGTGCGCGACGCCCTCCACGGCGACGGCCTTGGCGATCGCGGCCGGGTCGCCGGGGTACTTCTTCGCCGCCGCGTCGAGACCCGCTTGCACGTCTTGGTCGAATGAGACGAAGAACCGCACGTTGGCAGGCCAGTCGGTGGTGCAGTGCGCGGCGGTGAGGAACGTGTCGGCGTCGACCATGGTGCCGGAGCACACCCAGTCGACCCGGTCGGGTGTCGCCGGATCGTCGTCGTTGTCCCAGGTGGCGACGAGCGCGCCGACTTCCGTGCGTTCCGGCGCCGGGGTGGCGTTGTAGGAGTTGATGGCGGGCGCGGCGGTGGCGCCGCCCAGTAGCAAGGCGGCGGCCAGCGCCGCGACGGTGGCGGCGGGGGTGAACCTCACGAACGGCCTCCTCGTCTCGGTGCTCTGGAGACGGGATTCAACGTGGTGGACGCGGGAAAGTCATCCGCCGAAAGTAGTCACGCGTTCCGGCGCCGCCGGGTCCCCGCGAACACCGCGGCACCGCCCGCGGTCAGTAATCCCAGCCCGGTCAGCAGCGCGGATTCGAGCTCGAAACCGGTCTTGGCCAGCGAAAGTGTGCTCGCGACGGCGACGTCGGCGCGGGGTGTGGCGGCCGCCGCGGGGGCCGCCGCCGATGCGACAGCGGGAACGGCGACCCCGGCCCGCGGTCCCTCGGGTGGGTGAGTTCCGCCCGGCGGATTCGTGGCGGGCGGTGTCCGGTCCGGTACGCAGGCGGTATGCGCCGGGTTGCCGCGCCCGACACCGTGGTTGCGGTCGCATTCGTAGCCGGCGTTGGCGTCCGAGCCACCGGGCAGCTGGCCGCGCGGGTTCTTGTTGTCCGCCTTGCCGACACAGCCCGCGCAGGGTTTCCCGGCGGCTTCGCCACCGCCGTTGCCGTTGACGGACGGCGATCCGTCCCGCGTGGAGTCGTACGGCCCGTGCTTGTTCGCGCCGTGGCCGGAGAAGTCCGCTTTGGACGGTGGTTGCGGTTTGGTGGTGTCCTGAGCGTGGCCGGGCGGAGTGCCGTTGTCGCCGTGCTCGACGGCGTCGGCCGTGCCCGCGCCGAAAAGAACGAGGGAGAAGGCGGCTCCGGCGATCACGCCGTAGGTCTTCTTGTTCATCGAAGCCTCCCTAAGTCGCGCCATTGCGACATATGGAGTATCGCGTGAACGGCCGTAGGGGTTACTCGAACACGAGCGCGGCGCCGAAACCGACCAGCGCGGTGCCGGTGACGCCGTCGAGCGCGCGGCGGACCTTGCGGCGTTCCAGCCAGGTCCGCACGCGGTGCACGAAGAGCAGGAGCACCATCAGCCAGATGAAGCCCAGCACCGCGACGGTGTAGGCGAGCAGCAGCGCGTGCCACGCGGACGTCGTCGCGGGGTCGAGGAACTGCGGGAGCACCGACAGGTACAGGACGAGGACCTTCGGATTGGTGATGTTGGAGAGGAAACCTTCGCGGAAGCGGCGGAACCCGCTCGCCCGTTGGTGTTTCACCGCGTCGACGCCGGAGTAGTCACCCCGCCACGCGCCGCGCAGCGCCTGGAAACCGAGGAAGACCAGGTAGGCGGCGCCGAGCCACTTCAGCGTCACGAACACCGGCTGCGACTGCGCGATCACGACCCCGAGGCCGAGCGCGGCGGCGGTGCCCTGGGTCGCGTTGGCCACGAAGATCCCGGCCGTGGCGAGGAAACCGCCGCGGCTGCCGCCGGACAGCGAGTTCTTGAGCATCACCATCGTGTCCGGGCCGGGAGCGAGGACGATCAGGATGACGATGACCAGATAGCTGCTGTACGAACTCCACGTCACAGTGGCCCACGCTAGCCGCCGGACGTGGGCGGGTCTCGCGGATTTCGGTCACAGTGCCGGTCACGATTCCGGCAAAGCCCTGGCCAGGGGAAGGATGCGGACTTATCGTCCGCTCATGTATCTGGGGGATACGGGTTTGCTGCCCGGTGAGCGCTTGATCTGGGAAGGTGCGCCCAAGCGCCTCTCGGCGTTCGACAAGAGCGACCTGATGATCGTGCCGGGACTGGCGATCATGGGCGCCTGGTACTACTTCTACACGCGAGACGGGGAGGAGTTCCCTGCCTTCTGGTACATCATCCTGGTCTTCATCGTGCTGGGCTGGATCTGGCAGCCGATCCAGCGCTACTTGAAGCTGAAGTCCACTTCGTACGCCGTGACCGACCAGCGGGTGGTGGCCTGGGTCAGGGGCAACCTGAGCACGTCGGCCTACCTGGAGGCGTTGGGGCCGCCGCAGATGGTGGAGCACGGTGACGGGACCGGGACGGTGACCTTCAGTACCAGGACGGTCGCCTCCGAAAAACGCACGGGATTCTTCGCCGGCTTCCTCAAGACCGACGACGACGCGCTGCCCGAGTTGAGCGGGATCGAAGACGCCCGGCGCGTTCGCGACCTCATCGCGACGGCACAGCGGCCGCCCCGCTAGATCCGTTCGGCCCGGAAGGGAACCGACGAACGGACACTGTCGCCCGTGCGAGTCACGGGTAGTGTGCCTTGGCATGCATGAGGGGCAGATCGACCTCCTTCCGGGCGAACGGGTCATCTGGGCCGGACATCCGGTGCGCAGGCCCCTCTTCAACCCCGGCGACTACTTCAACGTCCCGTTCGGCCTGCTCTGGCTGGGCGGCGTCACCGCGTTCTTCGTCTACCACCACGAAACGGCGTTCCACATGATCGCCTGGTTCGTGCTCACCGTCGCGGGCGTCCTCCATCTCGCCGGCAGGCCGCTCATCCGCTACCTCCGGCTCGCCTCGACCACCTACGCCGTCACGGACGGCCGGGTCATCGCGACCAGTTCGCTGGTGCGCCGCAAGGACGAGTCCGCGCCGCTGGCGGAGCTGGACGATCCCGTCGTCACCCCTGGTCCCGGCAAGACCGGGACGATCACGTTCGGCAGGCTCGGCGTGCTGGCGTGGGCGTCGGCGAACTACGGCACCGGCCACGGCAAGGGCCGGAAGGCCCCGGTCATCCTGGTCGGGGTCAGCGAGGTCGGCAAGGTCCGCGAAAAACTGGCGAAGGCCGTCGAAGAGGCGCGGAACAACCGAAATCCCTAGGAGAACCCGGGACGGTCACGAGGTGACCGTCCCGGGCGCCGGAGACTCAGGGCCAGTTGCCGGTGATGCGGTTGGAGACGAAGGTCGCGCTGACGGTGTTGGTATCGGTGTCGATCAGCGTGACCACGGCGCGGAGTTCGTCCTGGCCGCTGTCCTCGTTGAGCGCGTTACCGGTCACGACGGTGTCGAAGTCGCCGCTGAGGCCGAAACCGGCGCTCGCTCCCAGCGCGGTCAGCGGGACGTTGAAGAGGAATTCGGCGAGCTTGCCGCTGTCGTCACCGCGGATCGTCACGATGAACGGGTCACCGGCGTCGTCGACGTACTCCTGTGCCTCCGCCAGGCTCATGTGCACATCGATGCCGACGTGGACGGCGAAGAGCCCGTTGTCGAGCCGGTTGATCGCGAAGCACAGGTTGCTGCTCGCTCCTCCCGTGCAGGTCTGCACCGCCGACGCCGGCGCCGCCGTCAGGCCGGCGGCGCCGAAGATCGCCGCGACGGCGATCAGGGCCTGCAGCAGACGGCGTTTGACGTGGACGCGCGGCCGGACGTCCTCGGTGGCCAGTTCGCGGCTCATGGCTTTCTCCTCAAGATCTTCATCGGCTTCCTCCGGTTCGCGATGTGGCGTTCTGCCAGTGCTCCGAAGGGTGACCGCGGCCGCCTACGGTTCGTTTATGGTCCGGTTACCGCGTAATGAGGCCGGGCGCCGGATCGATTAACCACCGGTGCCGGATGTGAGGGGACTGGCCTTCCGGGTGCTCGGCCCGCTGGAGGTCGAGGCGGGCGGGCGGCTGCTGGAGGTGGGCGGCCCCCGGCTGCGGGCGCTGCTGGCTCTGCTGGTGGCGGACGCGGGCCGGGTGGTGAGCCTGCCCGCGCTGGTCGAGGGCCTCTGGGGGTTTCGGGCGCCGCCGGACGCCGACCGGACAGCGCGGGTATACGTGTCGCTGCTGCGCAAAGCGCTGCGGCAGGCCGCCGGTGACCGGCCGGATCAGGAGCTGATCGTGACCCGCCGTCCGGGGTACGTGCTGTTGCTGGAGCCGGACGCGGTCGACGCGGTCCGGTTCGAACGGCTCGCCGCGGCCGGGCGGCGGTCGTTGGCCGCGGGGGAGCCCACGGTCGCGGTGGAGCGGTTGACCGCCGCGCTGGGGCTGTGGCGGGGTGACGCCTACGGTGAATTCGCCGACACCCCCGCGCTGAGGGCCGAGGCCGGGCGGTTGGCGCAGGTCCGCGTTTCCCTTGTGGCGGACCGGATCGAGGCCGGTCTCGCGGTCGGCGAAGGGGAGCGGATGGTCGCCGAGCTGGACCGGCTGACCGGTCGCCATCCTGGGCACGAACGGTTGTGGGGACTGTTGATGACGGCCCTTTACCAGGCAGGACGGCAGGCCGACGCGCTCACCGCGTATCGCCGCGCTCGCGCCGCGCTGGTCAAGAACTCCGGCGTGGAACCGACTCCGGTACTCACCGCCATCCACCGGCGGATCCTCGGCCACGATCCCCGGCTGCTCGTCCCCGCTCCCGCCCGCGGCGGCCCGCCTGCCCGCCCGGCCCAGCTGCCCCCGGCGGTGCCGGGATTCACCGGCCGCGCGGTCGAACTGTCCACTTTGGACGCGGTGCTGGAGAGGGGAGAGGTGGCCGTCTCCGCCGTGTCCGGGACGGCGGGGGCGGGGAAGACCACGCTGGCCGTGCATTGGGCACACCGGGTGACTGCCCGGTTCCCGGACGGGCAGTTGTACGTCGACCTGCGCGGATTCGACCCGGCGGGTGCGGCGCTGGACCCGGCCGACGTGCTGCGGGGTTTCCTGGACGCCCTCGGCGTGTCGATGGCGCGGCTCCCCGCCGATCGCGACGCGCTGACCGGTCTGTACCGCAGTGTCCTGGCGGGCAAGCGGGCCTTGGTGGTGCTGGACAACGCCGGAGACGTCGAACAGGTCCGTCCGTTACTGCCTGGCTCCGCCGGTTGCCTGGTCTTGGTGACCAGCCGTGACCAGCTCGCGCCGCTGATCGCCGTCGAAGGCGCCCACTCACTGGCGCTGGACCTGCTGTCCCCGGCCGAGGCGAGGGAGCTGCTGGTCCGGCGGCTCGGACCGGACCGGGTGGCGGCCGAACCCGCCGCGGTGGCGGCGATCATCGCCGGATGTGCGGGCTTGCCGTTGGCGCTGGCCGTTGTCGCGGCACGGGCCGCCCTTCGCCCCGCCTTCCGGCTCGCCACGGTGGCGGCTCAGCTGGACGACGTCACCTGCGTGCTGGACGCCCTCCACGGCGGTGATGGCGCCACCGACGTCCGTGCCGTGTTCTCCTGGTCTTACCGGGCGTTGAGCACCGGAGCCGCCCGGCTGTTCCGCCTGCTGGGCCTGCATCCCGGACGGGACATCGGGACGGCGGCCGCGGCCAGCCTCGCCGGTGTCCCGCTTCCGGCGGTGCGAGCGCCGCTGACCGAGCTGACGCGGGCCAACCTGCTCACCGAACACGCGCCGGGCCGGTACACCTTCCACGACCTGCTGCGTGCCTACGCCGCCGAACAGGCCAGGGCCCACGGCGGCGGCGACCGGACGGCCCGGCGCCGGTCGATCGACCACTATCTGCACACCGCCCACGCCGCGGCCCTGCTGCTCCAACCGCATCGTGCCCATCCGATCACGGTGCCCCCACCCACGACGGGAGTCACCGTCGCGCCGCTCGCCGATCTCCGGCAGGCGCTGACCTGGTTCACCCTCGAACGTCCCACGCTGCTGGCCGTCATCGACGCGGCCGCCGCCTCCGGATCGGACGCGTACACCTACCAGCTGGCTTGGACACTGGCGACTTTTCTCGAACGGCGGGGGCATTGGCACGACTTGGCCGCCACCCAGCGCTCCGCCGTGGAGGCCGCGCGCCGACTGGCCGACCGGCCCGCCGAGGCCCACGCTCACGACAGCCTGGCCGGCGCCTATGTCCGGTTGGGCCGGTTCGCCGATGCCCACACGCAGCTGCGGTTCGCCCTCGTCCTGTTCGGCGGGCTCGGCGACCGGGCCGGCCAGGCCCATACCCATCTCGACTTCGGCTGGATGTTCGAGCGGCAGGGTCACTACGCCGAGGCGCGCGACCACGCCATGCTGGCTCTCGGGCTCTTCCGGGCCGACGGACACCAGGACGGGGAGGCCAGAGCGCTCAATCAGATCGGCTGGTGCCACGCCCAGCTCGACGACCACCGGCAGGCCGTCACCTGGTGCCGGCAGGCCCTCGCCCTGCATCAGGCGCTCGGCGACCGTTCCGGCGAGGCCCACACCTGGGACAGCCTCGGCCACGCCCACCACCATCTCGGCTTTCGGCAGGAGGCCATCACCTGCTACCGGCACGCGATCGACCTGTTCCGACGGCTGGGTGATCGCTACAACGAAGCCGGGACGCTCACGCATTTCGGCAACGTCCATCAGGCCGCCGGGGACTCGGGGGCCGCCAACGCCGCCTGGCAGCACGCCATCGCCATCCTCGGCGAGCTCGATCAGCCCGAGAATGACCCGACTGTGTCCGGTTCAACTGCGCGGCAGATGTTACCGGCCGGTACACTCGGTGGGTCGTCCAGCGCCGGAGGTGCACCGTGCCCTATCCCACGGACCGTGAACGGGACCGACCCTGGGTGATGCGGACCTACGCCGGTCACTCGTCCGCGGCCGCGTCCAACGAGCTTTACCGACGCAACCTCGCCAAGGGGCAGACAGGTCTCTCGGTCGCCTTCGATCTGCCGACGCAGACCGGCTACGACCCGGATCACCAGCTCTCCAAGGGTGAGGTCGGCAAGGTCGGCGTCCCGGTTTCGCATCTCGGGGACATGCGCCGCCTTTTCGACGGCATCCCGCTCGCCGAGGCCAACACGTCGATGACGATCAACGCGCCCGCCATGTGGCTGCTGGCGCTCTACGTCTCCGTGGCGCGCGAGCAGGCCGAAGCCGAGGGCCGTGACGTCGACGAGGTGCTGGCCAAACTCACCGGCACCACGCAGAACGACATCATCAAGGAATACCTCTCCCGCGGCACGTACATCTTCCCGCCGGGGCCGAGCCTCCGCCTGATCACCGACATGATCGCGTGGACGGTGCACCACGTGCCGAAATGGAACCCGATCAACATCTGCAGCTACCACTTGCAGGAGGCCGGTGCGACGCCGACACAAGAGGTCGCGTACGCGCTGTGCACCGCCATCGCCGTCCTCGACGCCGTCCGGGATTCCGGTCAGGTCGAACAGGCCGACATGGCCAAGGTGGTCGCGCGGATCTCCTTCTTCGTCAACGCCGGGGTGCGGTTCGTCGAAGAGATGTCCAAGATGCGCGCGTTCACCGCGCTCTGGGACGAGATCACCCGTGATCGTTACGGCGTAACGGATCCGAAGGCGCGGCGGCTGCGCTACGGCGTCCAGGTCAACTCGCTGGGACTCACGGAGGCTCAGCCGGAGAACAACGTCCAGCGCATCGTGCTGGAAATGCTCGCGGTCTCGCTTTCCCGCGGCGCCAGGGCGCGCGCGATCCAACTGCCCGCCTGGAACGAGGCGCTCGGCCTGCCCCGGCCGTGGGATCAGCAGTGGGCGTTGCGGATGCAGCAGGTGCTGGCCTTCGAAACCGACTTGCTGGAGTACGAGGACATCTTCGACGGCTCGCACGTCATCCAGGCCAAGGTCGACGAGATCATGGCCGGCGCGCGTGAAGAGATCGCGCGGGTGCAGGATCTCGGCGGCGCGGTCGCGGCCGTCGAGAGCGGCTACATGAAGTCGCAACTCGTCGCCTCGCTCGCCGAGTACCGGCGCGGTATGGAGAACGGCGAGCGGATCCTGGTCGGGGTCAACAAATTCGACACCACGGAGCCGTCACCGCTGCAAGCCGAAGGTGCCAAAGCGATCGAAACGATCGACCCGGCCGTCGAAAAACAGGCCGTCAGCGCGATCGAGGAATGGCGGGCGCACCGCGACAACGCGGCAGTCGAGTCTTCGCTGGAGAAGCTGAAGGCCATCGCGAAGACCTCGGAGAACCTGTTCGAGGCCACGATCGACTGCGCCCGCGCCGGCGTCACCACCGGCGAATGGTCGGGGGCGCTGCGCGAGGTCTTCGGCGAATACCGCGCTCCCACCGGGGTTTCCGCTTCCGCGGCGGCGGGGGAGGGCAACGAGGAGCTCCGCCGCGTACGCGATCGGGTCAAGGCGACGAGCACCGAGATCGGCGAGCGGCTGCGGATCCTGGTCGGCAAACCCGGTCTCGACGGGCATTCCAACGGCGCCGAGCAGGTGGCCGTGCGGGCGCGCGACGTCGGTTTCGAGGTGGTGTACCAGGGGATCCGGCTCACCCCGGAACAGATCGTCGCGGCCGCCGTCCAGGAGGGCGTGCACGTGGTCGGGCTTTCGGTGCTCTCGGGTTCGCATCTCGAGGTCGTGCCCCAGGTCGTGGACGGGCTGCGGGCCGCGGGCGCGGGCGACATCCCGGTCATCGTCGGCGGCATCATCCCGCCCGACGACGAGAAGCTCCTTCTGGAGCGCGGGATCGCGCGGGTCTTCACGCCCAAGGACTACGAACTCACCGACATCATGGACGGAATTGTCGGATTGGTGCGGGAGCGCCACGGTCTGAGCACGTAAAGTCACCGTAAATCTCGGTACCGTAACGGCGGATGGTGAGTGAGCCGCTCACACTGCCCGGACAAAGGTACCCACCTACGTTTCGATTAAACCGATTAATCGAAAAGGGGTGCGGCGATGGCGCACGGCGAGTGGTCGAGGCGAGAATTCTTCCGGCGGTCGGCTGTTCTGGGAGCGGTGACGATCGGCGGCCCGGTGCTGTTGTCCGCGTGCACGTCGACGTCTTCCGGGGACGCGCTGCAGGCGGCCAAGGACGCGAAGAAGATCAAGATCGGAATCGCGAACGAAGCGCCTTACGGCTTCACGGACCAGAGCGGCAAGGTCACCGGCGAGGCACCCGAAGTCGCCCGCGCCGTCTTCAAGGCCATGGGTATCGACAACGTGGAAGCCGAAGCGGTCTCCTTCGATCAGTTGATCCCCGCGCTCAACGCCAGGAAGTACGACATCGTCGCGGCGGGGATGAACATCAAGAAGGAGCGGTGCGACGCCGCGGCCTTCTCGATCCCCGACTACTCGGCGCTGACCGCTCTGCTGGTGCCCAAGGGAAATCCGCAGCAGGTGCTGAAGTTCGAAGACATCGCGGCCAAGAAGGTCAAGGTCGCCGTGCTCTCGGCGGCCGTGGAGAAGGGCTACGCCACCGACTCCGGTGTCGCCGAGGACCAGATCGTCACCCTCGATTCGCAGGACAACATGCTCCGCGCGGTCACCGACGGCCGCGTGTACTGCGCCGCGCTCACCGACATCTCCCTCAAGGACGTCCTGGCCAAGAGTCCGGGCGCCGCCGCGGAAGTGACCCCGGGCTTCGACCCGGTCAAGGACGGCAAGCCGGTCGTCTCCGCCGGTGCCTTCGTCTTCCGCAAGGACGACAACCCCTTGCGCGAGGCGTTCAACGCCGAACTCAAGAAACTGCACGACAGCGGTGAATGGACCAAGATCGTGACGCCGTTCGGCTTCTCGGCGGACAACCTGCCGAAGGCCGACGTCACCACCGAGAAACTCTGCGCGGTGTAACGGGGCTGACGTCATGTCGTCGTCGGTATCGCACATCATCACCACCGTCCTCAGTGGACTGACCGCGACCGTCGCCGCCGCGCTCGGCGGGATCGCGCTCACCGTGGTGCTTTCCCTGGTCGCCGGGCTCGCGCTGAGATCGCCGTCCCGGACGGTGCGCGGGATTTCCCGCGTCTACGTCGAGATCTTCCGTGGCACCTCGGAAGTCGTCCAGTTGTTCTGGCTGTACTTCGTCCTTCCGGTACTGGTCGGCCTGCAGCTCGTCCCGATGTTCGCGGGGATCCTGGTGCTGGGGCTCAACCACGGGGCCTACGGCGCGGAGATCGTCCGAGGCGCGGTGAACTCGGTCCCGCGCGCGCAGTTCGAAGGCGCCATCGCGCTCAATCTGACCCCCGCCCAGCGGATGCGGCGGGTGATCCTGCCGCAGGCGTTCGCGGAAATGCTGCCACCGTTCAACAATCTCTTCATCCAGTTGCTGAAGAGCACCGCCCTGCTGTCGTTCATCGGTGTCCCGGAGATGGCGCGCCAAGGTGAACTGCTGCGGCCGGTGTTCAGTGCCGAGATCGGCTGGATCTACGGCACCGAACTCGTGCTCTACCTCCTGCTCGCGCTCATGATCACGAGCGGCATGCGGCTGCTGGAACGAATCGCGGCGCGGCGGCTCGGCCGGGCTCCGGCCAAGATGACGGCCACCGCGGGAGGTGTGTGATGGACTGGAGCTGGGAAGCGGCGTTCGACTCGATTCCGCTGCTGCTGGAAGGGCTTCTCGTCACCGTCGAGATCACCCTGCTCGCGTCCGTCGTCGCGTACGCGCTCGGGCTGGTGTTCGCGCTGATCCGCCGGACGGGGATTCCCGTGCTGTCACAGGTGGTCCGGCTGTTCATCGAGTTCGTCCGCAGCACTCCGTTGCTGATCCAGGTGTTCGCGATCTTCTACGTCGTGCCACCGTTGACGGGGTTCACGATGTCGCCGTTCGTCACCGGTGTGGTGGCGCTCGGCGTGCATTACGCGACCTACGCCGCCGAGGTCTACCGTGCCGGGATCGAAGCCGTCCCGAAAGGACAGTGGGAGGCCGCGACCGCGCTGAATCTGCCGAGGTCACGGGTGTGGACCGCGGTCGTCCTGCCGCAAGCGGTCCCGCGGGTACTGCCCGCCCTCGGCAACTACACGATCTCGATGTTCAAGGAAACCCCGTTGCTGCTGGCGATCGGCGTCGTCGACGTCCTGGCGAGGGCGAAGGAGGTCGGCGCCGACACGTTCCGCGTCATCGAGCCCTACACCCTGGCCGGGGTGCTGTTCCTGCTGGTGAGCCTGCCGGCTTCGATTCTGGTGAGAAGGTTGGAGCGCCGTGCCGCCCACAGTTGATTCCCCGATGATCCGGTTCTCGCAGGTGGTCAAGTCCTACGGCGATCACGTGGTGCTGCGGGACCTCGATTTCACCGTCGCGCCAGGGGAGTTCGTCTCGCTGATCGGGCCGAGCGGATCCGGGAAGACGACGATCCTGCGGCTGCTGATGACACTGGAGAAGGTCGACGGCGGCACCATCGAGGTCTGCGGTGACTACCTGAGTCACCTGAAACGCGGCGAGAAACTGGTACCCGCCGACGAGAAGTACCTGCGGGCCGTGCGCAAGCGGATCGGCATGGTGTTCCAGCAGTTCAACCTGTTCCCCAACATGAACGTGCTGCGCAACATCACCGAGGCGCCGATCCACTCGCTCGGCGTTTCCCGGGACGAGGCCGAAGCGCGAGCCGTCGAACTGCTGGAGATGGTGGGGCTTTCGGACAAGAAGGACGCGCATCCCACCCGGCTTTCCGGCGGCCAGCAGCAGCGCGTCGCGATCGCCCGCGCGCTCGCGATGCGGCCGGACGTGCTGCTGCTGGACGAGGTCACCTCCGCGCTGGACCCCGAACTCGTCGCGGACGTGCTGCGGGTGCTGCGCGAGATCGCGGCGTCGACCGACATCACGATCCTTTGTGTCACGCACGAAATGCAGTTCGCGCGGGACGTTTCGGACCGGGTGATGATGTTCGACCAGGGGCGGGTCCTGGAGGACGCCACGCCGGAGAAGCTGTTCAACGATCCCGATCACGACCGGACGCGACGGTTCCTCAAGGCCGTGATCGACCGCGCGTGAGGCGTCGGTACAGCGGGTCGTGAGTGGCGATTCGGGTTCTATTGAGGGGTAAGGCAAACATGGCGTGATCGCCTCGCTGATGTGAAGGTCCCCTTCCCTACCCTGAAGGCCAGGGGCCCGGCGAAGTCGCATAAGTGCTGGTCGGCTGCACCTCTATAGCGGGACAAGACGAACGCGTCGTGGTGGACACGGCGGGAGCGGGCCCACGCAAG
>NZ_JBVKAE010000042.1:0-40427 GCF_055598845.1 Amycolatopsis sp. NPDC039088
CCGTGAAGGCCTCCTTGAGGGACCCAGAGTCCCTCAAGGAGGCCTTCACGGACTTACCACCCACCACGCCACCTTTGCCTTACCCCTCAATAAATCGGCGAAGTGGACCCGGCAGCCTTCCGGACGGTGGGTGGGCCGGGTTTCGCGCATCTCAGACCATTCGGATCGCGTCCACCATCTCTCGTACGCGGTTCTTCGAAAGCTCGGAGATGCCGGTACTCAAGAACGTCTTCGCAGCCGTACCGCCGCACGCAGTTGCGAGCCGGCAAAGCTTCTCGTGAGTGGTAATGACGGTTCTATTGGCCCGTAGGGCAAATAGGGTGACGACACGCGAAGGGGCTCTAACCGTTAGTACCACTTACGAGGCCAGAAGCGGCGCCACCACCTTCTCCGCCAGCTCCCGCAGCTTCGTCTTCGACGCGGCGCTCCAGAAGAACCGCAGCCCCTGCCGCGAACCATCGTCCGTGAGCAGAACGCTCAACTGACCCGGACTCTCCTCCGCCGGACGCCCCGCGACCGGAGCGTCTCGAAGCTCCGAGAGAAGCGCGACGTCCTCGACCCGGATGGATCCGTCCACAAGGGACACCATGCACTTGCCGTCCCCGCGCGGCTCGGTCGCTTCGGCGGGCAGGTTCAGCGCGCGACCGAGTTGCGTGCACAGCTTCCACGCGATCTCGGGCAGGGGAGCGTCGACGATCCCGCGGCCGGGCTCGACGGTCTTCCGTTCGATGATGTCCCGCGCGTCGGTGGCGGGCAGCTTCGGACCCGGGGCGAAGGCCCCGGCGAGAACCGATTCGGCCAGCCCGAGTAGCCGGTTTTCGGTCTGGTCGTCCTGTCGCGGAACGCGCGTCCAGCTGGTTTCGATCCGGAGTATCCCGCCGACGGGCGGGTGTGCGCCGTCGTCGGCGAGCTGAACCTCCACAAAGGACGGTGAGCCGCCGATGACCAGGGTCGCGGGCCGCGCGGCGACGGTCACCTTCTTGTGCGTGCCCAAGGTGGTGCGGTCGGCGACGGACGTCCGGTTCAGGGAGATCCGCACCCAGTCGTCCAGTCCGACCGCGTGGCAGGACTCGCCGTGTTCCACCTCGCGCAGGACTTCGCCGCCCATCAGCTGAGCCCAGCGGTCCGATGGGATCGACTGGCACAGCACCTGCGCCGTGGTCTCCTTCGGCAGCGCCATCAGCATCTCGCCGGACGGCATCGGAACCGGCCGCAGCGGGCGGCCGTTCTCCGACGGCCAGGACTTGGGCAGCTCCCGCGGCCCGAGTCCTTCTTCGTAGGTGTCGACCTTCGCCACGCACCCAGCGCAGAGTCCGGCGAGCACGATCGCCAGGAAACTCTTGACACCCCATGTGGTCACGCGCGCACGCTAGCGGATCGGCGCCGGTCAGCGGCGCGAAACGGTCACTTCCACCTGTCCGAGGGAGGCGGCTCCAACGCCTCCCGCAGATCGCCGTCGATGGCCTCCGCGATGTCTTCGGCCGTCCAGGCGTCGCGTTCCAGGACGGGATCCTTGATCGCGGTCTGGCGCAGGACGCACAGGATGTCGCCGCGGAACCGGAGGATCTGCCCGGTGACACCCGCGGAAAGGTCACTGAGCAGGTAGGTCACGAGCGGCGCCACCCGATCCGGGGAATGTTGCGGGGTCTGGACGACGGTCGGGTCATTCTGGGCCATCCGCGTCCAGGCCACCGGCGCGATGGCGTTGACCCGGATGCCGTGCGCCATCAGGTCGGCCGCCCACGAGGCTGTCATCGAGGCGACGGCACCCTTCGAAGCCGAGTACGCGGCCGCGCGCCGCTGGCCGATCATCGAGCCGGAGCCCACGTTCACGATCACGCCACCGCCCTGGTCGCGCATCACCTTCGCCGCCGCGGTCCCGCAGTACAGCGGGCCAAGCACGTTGACCTCGACCACCTCCCGCATCCGGCCGGGGTCGTCGTCCCATGGGTCCGCGCGGTAGTTGACGCCGGCGTTGTTGACCAGGCCGTCGAGCGCGCCGAACTCGGCGACGCACTGGTCGATCAGGCCGGCGGCTTGTCCGGCATCGGCGACCGAGCCGCCATGCGGCACGGCACGGCCGCCCAGGGCTCGGATCTCGCTCGCGACTTCGTGCGCGAGGCCGGCGTCCACGTCGTTCACCACGACCGCGGCACCCTGTGCGGCGGCGTGGTGCGCGAAAGCCCTGCCCAGACCCTGGCCGGCGCCGGTGATCACGACGGCCTTGCCGCTCAGAAGACTCATGGGAACAGTCTGCCGTCACTCGGAAGGGTGAGATCGGCGTCTCTCCGCCGAACCCCTTGCCGGGGCAGATGAGGTTAGGCTAACCTCATGCATGTCCGCTTCGTGGTGGGAGCGGCAGTCAGTTCGGGAACGGACGAAGCCCCGCAGCCGGGTCACCCCCGGAGGCGGGGCTTCGTTCATGCCGGAGGTCCATGGTCGAGGGCCTCACCGATTTGGTCAAGGCCGTACCGGCACCCGGGAGAGTTCGATCCCGAACTCCTTCCGGTAGACGTCCAGGATCTCCGGATCACTCGAAAGCCTGGCCTCTTCGCGGACGCCGTGCGTCGTGACGATGAGCTTGTCGCCCGCCAGCGTGACCCGGCCGTGTTTGCCCGGCAGGGAACAGGTCGGCCCCTGGGTGAAATGCGATTCCGGCGACGTGGCCTGCCAAAACGCCGTCGGGCCGAACTCGTCCAGCGCGCGCGGCCGTTGTTCGATCCGGTACTGGGGCTGGCCGTCCCGGAGGACGTCGATGTCGCCGTACGGCGCGTCGAGGATCAGGAACTCGCCCTCAGGGTCGGCTTGCGCCTCGGTGGCGGTCAGCCGCAGCGGGAACCGGCTGAACCGGCCGAAGCCGACGTCGGCCAGCCACGGCTCGTCCAGCTCGACGCTGATCGCCGCGTGGTCGAACGGCGGCCCCAGTGCACCGTCCGGGCGGAACACCTTCGCTGACTTCAGAGTGACGTCGAAACCCAGCTCCCGCAGCAGCTCGGCGAAGAGGCCGTTCAGCTCGTAACAGAAACCGCCGCGACGCCGCCGGACGATCTTGTCGAACAGCGCGTCGGTGTCCAGGACGATCGGCTCGCCGAGATGGATGCTCAGGTTCTCGAACGGGACCACCGCGAGGTGGCGTTCCTGCAGCATCCGCAGCGCGGCGACGTCCGCGGTGGCGGGACGGTCGAGACCGAGGCGATCGAGATATGCGGCGACGTCCATGTGCTCACCTTCGCACCTCGACTTCACTGGAGGTCAAGTTTCCGCCCGACGACGAAAAACGGGGCCCTCCCGGAAGGGAGAGCCCCGTTTTCGTGGTGCGTGCTCAGCCGAGCAGCAGCCCGTTGCCGCCGGCGACGGCGTTGTCGAACCGCTTGGAGATCTCGGCCCAGTTGAAGATGTTCCACAGGGCCTCGACGTACTTCGGCTTCACGTTCTTGTAGTCCAGGTAGAACGCGTGCTCCCAGACGTCGACCAGCAGGATCGGCGTGGTCGGCAGGACCAGGTTGTTGTGGTGGTCGCGCAGCTGCTGGGTGATCAGCGTCTTGCCGATCGGGTCCCAGGAGAGCGCGGCCCAGCCGTTGCCCTGGATCGTGGTGGCGACCGCGGTGAACTGCGCCTTGAACTTGTCGAAGGAACCGAACGCCTCGTCGATCGCGGCGGCCAGCTCGCCGGTCGGCTTGTCGCCGCCTTCCGGGGACAGGATCTTCCACCACACGACGTGGTTGGCGTGTCCCGCGAGGTGGAACGCCAGCGTGGTCTGGAGGCCGACGATGTCGCCGAAGTTACCGGCGTCACGGGCTTCGGCGATCTTGTCGAGCGTGTCGTTCGCGCCCTTGACGTAGGTCGCGTGGTGCTTGCTGTGGTGCAGCTCGTTGATCTCACCCGAGATGTGCGGCGCGAGGGCCGCGTAGTCGTAGTCGAGTTCGGGCAGCTCGTAGCGGGCCATTGGCCCTCCTTCTGTCTTCGACATAAGTTTCCCTTGACGAACTTAGTCGTCTTCACCCGTTCGCGGCGACCGGGGCGCCGCGTTTCTCCCCAGGTGAAACGACTCGTCCTCAGCGGCTGTACCCGTTAAGGAGGCCGCTTGAAACCCACTCTGCTAGCTCCAGTTTGGTGGAGGTCAATGAGGTGTGACGGCGATCATCGAAGGAAAGTCGGAGTTTTCACTCGCTCAGGCGGCCCGATAAGCGTCCAGCTCGTCCGCTAGTTCGTCGAACACCGCGATATTGCATTCGAAGGCGGTGATCGCCTCGTCGATCAGCCGCGCGCGCTCGTCCTCGCTCCACGGCGCCGAGTTCAGCTGTTCGCGGTAGTTGTCCCGGAACTTGGGCGCGCTGCCCAGCTGGTCGAAGTGGTAGAACAGCGAACCCGCCTCGCTCACCCCGTACTTGCGCTCCAGCAGCCGGCGGATGACCTGGCCGCCGGCGATGTCGCCCAGGTAGCGGGTGTAGTGGTGGGCGACGAACCCGCCCGACCAGTTCGACGCCTCGGCAACGCGCCGCGCGTATCGCTCGGTCGAGGCCAGCGGGCGGACGGTCTCGCGCCAGTCCGGGCCGACGAGGTGTTCGAGGTCGCGCTCGAGACTCGGCAGCCGCCGCAGCTCCTCGAAGACGAACTTGCCTGCCACCGGGTCCTTCGCCAGCTTGTCGGCGGCCTGCTCGATGGCCTGGTAGATGAAGTAGTACTGGATGGCCAGCCGGGTGTACCCCTCGAGCGACAGTTCACCGCCGAGCAGCGCGTTCATGTACACGGAGTGGTTGGCCCGCTCGTGGGCGGGCAGGGTGGAGGCGCGCAGGGCTGCGGAGAACGGCCCGGATTCGACGTCGGTGGTCACCGGCATGGACAGAGCCTCCAAGCATCGATCTGACATGCTGTCAGAAAGAGCGTAAGGCACAAGTGCGGGTTAGGCTACCCTAATTTTCGGGTTTTTCCCGGTCATCCCGCATTCCGACCGCTCTGAGCACGAACCGGACGGCTCCTTCGATGGCGTCATCCAGCCGTTCGGGTGGTACGTCGACGACCTGACGGCTGCCGAGCGCGGCGGTGATCATCGGGATCAAGAGGTCGGGGTCCTCCTCCGGCACCCCCTCGGCCAGGATCTCGCGCAACTGGCCGGTGATGGGGTCGGCGTGCGCGCTGATCCGCCGGTACGCGGCGGGCGCCAGCGCCGAAGCGAGTGCCGTCCCCGGCGGCAGGTGGTACTCGGCCAGCACCCGCAGCTGCAGCCGGACGAACGTCGAGAGCTTCTCGACCGGGGTGTCGGCGGTCGCGACGGCCGCCTTCAGCCTTTCGACGTACCGTGTCGCTTCGTCCTCGACGAAGGCGACCAGCAGGCTTTCCTTGTCGGGGAAATGGTTGTACATCGCCGTGCGGCCGAGGCCGGCTTCGGCGGCGACACCCGCGAGTGTGATCGCGTCGAAGCCGCGCTCGTACAGCTGCCCGCGCAGGACGTCGAACACCCTGCTGCGGACCTCGCGCCGGTGTTCCTCCAGCGACCGGCCGATGATCTTGGGCAAGAGCCACCTCCCTGGGTGACCACCTTATGCGCCGGTCAGGCCTCGAGCGACCAGGTGTGCACCGGCGTCTCGGTCGCCGACAGCTCCAGGTACCGGCCCAGCATCCGGTGCAGCGCGGTCTCCCGCTCGGCGCCGCGCTCCTCCGCGCGCAGGACGTACTCGCGCTGCCAAGCCGCGCCGGTCCGCCTGGTCAGGCATCGCTGCTCGATGACACCCAGATAGCGCTCCCTCGCCGCGTCGGAAACATCCGATCGGCGTAGGCCTTCGTGCGCCAGCGGAAGCAGGACCCGCAGCACCAGCTCGTCCGGCGGGATCCAGCCGATACCCGGCCAGTACAGCTGCGCGTCGAACCCTCGACGCGCCCCGGCGTACATGTTCTCCTCCGCCGCCTGGAACGACATCTGTGTCCACACTGGACGGTCGGCTTCGGCCAGCGCCCGCTGCGCGCCGTAGAAGAAGGCGGCGTTCGCGACCATGTCGATGACCGTCGGGCCGGCGGGCAGCACCCGGTTCTCCACCCGCAGATGCGGCAGACCGTCGACGACGTCGTAGACCGGCCGGTTCCAGCGCCAGACGGTGCCGTTGTGCATCCGCAGCTCGGTGAGTTTCGGGGCCTGGCCGGAGTCGAGTGCTTCGACCGGGTCCTCGCTGTCGGTCTCGGGCAGCAGGCCGGGGAAGTACCGGACGTTCTCCTCGAACAGGTCGAAGATCGACGTGATCCACCGCTCGCCGAACCACACCCTCGGCCGCACGCCCTGGTTCTTCAGCTCCTCCGGCCGGGTGTCCGTCGCCTGCAGGAACAGCGGGATCCGCGTCTCGTGCCAGAGTGCCTTCCCGAGCAGGAACGGCGAATTCGCGCCGACCGCGATCTGCACGCCCGCCAGTGCCTGCGCCGCGTTCCAATGCGCCGCGAACTCCTCCGGCGCGACCTGCAGATGCAGCTGGACCGAGGTGCAGGCCGCCTCGGGAAGGATCGATTCGGAGTAACTGCGCAACCGCTCCGGCTGCCTGCCCGGCAGCGGCGCCCCCTCCATCGAGAGCACGGTGCGCTCGCCGCGCGCGGCGAAGATCCGGTCGTTGAGCAGCGAATACCTGGCGTTGTTGGTGAGCCACTTCTGGTCGAAGTGCTCATGCCGCAGTGTCGGGAGGATGCCGACCATCGCCAGTGAGGCGCCGGACTCCTCGGCCTTGCGCGAGGCGGCGCCCAGATACGCGCGGAGGTCGTCCTCCAGCTGCAGCGCGGACTCGCCTGCCAGCGGCCGGGGCGGCACGTTGAGCTCCAGGTTGTGCTGGCCGAGTTCGGTGGTGAAGCTGGGGTCGTTCAGCGCTTCGAGCACCGTCGTGTTCGTCATCGACGGGCGCAGTTCGGCATCGACGAGATTGAGCTCGACTTCGAGCCCGATGTTCTTGCGCGGGAACGAAAAGCTCCCGTCCGTGAGCATACGGGCGAGCGTGTCGAGGCAGCGCTGGACTTTCCGGCGGTACCGTCCGCGGTCCTGCGGTTTGAACGGGTCCGCCGAAAGGTCCTTACCCATGTTCGTCGAGCTCCTCTTGGCCAAGATCCGCGGGGTTCCAGGCGGGACTGCCAGGCGGGCCAACGGTTTCACGGCTCGTAGTCGCCCGGCTAGCGGCCAAACTGGTGCTCTCTGTCACTAGGGGTTAACTTACAGCAAAAAGAAGCCGTTCGTACCAGCGAACGCTGGACGATCGGACCAGTTCGGCTCGCGGAGAGTGCGATGACACACTCTCCCGGTGGCTGAACTGATCACCATCGACGACCGGAACGATCCCCGGGTCGACGATTTCCGCGACTTGTCCACAGCCGATCGGCGGCCCGATAGGCCAGGTGGGCGTGGCTTCGTAATCGCCGAAGGCACCGTCGTGGTGGAACGGCTGCTCAACTCCCGCTATCCGGTACGGGCCTTGCTCGGCGTGGAGCGGCGGTTCCGGGAATTGGGCACCGAACTCGACGGTGTCGACGCCCCCGGCTACGTGACCTCGACGGAGACGATGGCCGACGTCGTCGGATTCCACCTGAACCGCGGGATCCTGGCCGTCGCGGACCGGCCCGTTCCGCCACCGGCCGTCGAGGACGTCATCGACGGCGCACGGGTGCTCGCGGTACTGGAAGGCGTTGGTGACCACGAGAATCTGGGCTCGCTGTTCCGCAACGCGGCCGCGCTGGGTGTCGACGGGGTCCTGCTCGGTGCCGGCTGCTCGGACCCGCTTTACCGGCGAAGCGTCCGCGTTTCGATGGGGCACGTCCTGCGCGTCCCGTTCGCCACCTTCGGGTCCTGGCCAGGTGACCTGGATCTGCTGCGAGAACGCGGTTTCCGTATCGCTGCCCTCACTCCTCGTGCGGATTCCGTTTCGCTGCGCCAGTTGCGGGACCAAACGCCGGGGAAGGTCGCGTTGATGCTGGGTGCGGAAGGCGCCGGTCTGACCGACGCGGCCATCGCCGCCGCCGACGTCGCGGTGCGGATCCCGATGCCGGAGGGCGTCGATTCGCTGAATGTCGCCACGGCGGGCGCGATCGCGTTCTACGAGACGCGTCCACCGCTATCGTGAGCACCCGAGCGAGCATTGGAGAACCCATGGAATTGCGGATCCGTGAGGGACGCGCGGTGCTGGCCGGGCCGGGCGGCGAAAGCGCGCGCGAGGTGGACCCGCACTCCCTCGCGATTGGTTCAGACCTCGCTCAAGCACTGCACGAATGGGCGCGCGTCGCGTCCGCCGTCAGCACCGTCACCCGCCCCGGCGATCCCGGCGCCGAAGCCGCCGCCGTGGTCTCCCAACGAGGCCGCCAGCTCGCCCAGCGGCTCGCCGCCGCGATGGGCACCTCGGTCCACTTCGTCGACCCGGTCTCCGGCGACGGCGTCCTCGTCGACCCGCCCGCCCCCGCCCCTCGCAGCGAACTCACGCGACGGCTTTTCGGCACGCCGGACCCCGCCGGGGAACCGACACCGTGGCTGACCGGCCTGACCGTTTCCGCGTTCGTCGCGGCCGTGGTCGTGGTGGCGATGCTGGCGCTGGCGAACACCCTCGCGCGGGAGACCAACAGCTGGCTCGCGCTGATCGCTTCCGCCGTCGTGACCGGCGGGATCACGCCTTCGCTGTGGCTCGCGCGGCGAGTGCCGATCGTGCGGTGGGCGTCCTTCGGTGCCGCCGCGGGGATCGTGATCGCGTGGATCGGCGTGTTGATCGTCGTTTTCTAGGGGTGGCGACGGGTGCTGGGGGCGACCGATCACGGTGAAGGACGCCTCAGCCCCCACAACCCCGCTCACGCAAACGACAACTTTGGCCTACTTCTCAATAAGCAGTCGAGGGTGTTGCGCCTGAGTCTTGGCAATGGATCCGCGCGTTACGGTGGGATGAATTCCGGTGCTTCGCTCCGCGAGGATCGATGGTGCCGAAATCCGCATGGTCGCCAACCGTGGTTCGGCCGTCGCTGCTCTGTGGGCATGCCGAGGGGCCCGTCGCCTACGTGGCTGGCGGGCTCCTCGGGTGTCGCGGGGTTAAGCGGCGCGGTGGAGGGTGTTGCGCCGGGGTCTTCGTAGCGGATCCAGATACTGCGGTGGTGTGAACTCCGGGAGGCCGTCGGGGGCCATCCGGACTTGCCAGTCGCCGTGGTGGATCAGCCGGTGATGAAAACCGCACAACAAGGTGAGATTCCGCAGGTCGGTCGGTCCGCCGTCGGCCCAATGATCAATATGGTGGGCGTGGCAGTGCTTGGGCTGTCGATGGCAGCCGGGGAAGGCGCAGCCTCGGTCGCGGATGTTGAGTGCTCGTCGTTGGCCTGGGGTGACGAATCGTCGTAGCCGTCCCATGTCGAGGGGTTTACCGGCGGCGCTCAGCACTACCGGCAGCATCAAGCAGTCGCAGGCGGCGAGTCGTGCTTCGCGGGCGGTCATTTCCCCGACGAAGTCCAGGCACGCTGTGCCGATCCCGGACTTCAGCTCGTCAAGACCGATGGTGACGTGGAGCATCGTTCGGTAGCCAGAGGTGCCGGGCTGATCCGGGCAGGCGATCGCCAGGTCGAGGATCTCGGCGAAGGCGTCGCCCTGGCGTTCCGATTTGGTGCGAGGATCGGCTTGGCCGAACTCGTCCACCGGTCGCGGTTTCGCGTAGGCATCAAGCACCGCCGCAGTCCGGGCACCCAATTCGTCATCCAGAAGCCCGGTCAGTTTCCAGAAGCCGTCTTTGCGGCGTTCCAGCGTGACTTCCCGCGCCGGCTGGGTCGGTTCCGGATCCTTCGGCTCCTTGCCGTCCGGATCTAGCCAGGCAAGCAGGTTTTCTTCGGCCTGTCTGAGTTGTCTCGGCCCTGCCTCGCAAGCAAGATCAGCCAAGATCTTCTCCGCACACTTCCGATCTTCGGACGACACCTCCGCCGGGATCTTCTTCAGAAACTCCAGAATCTGATCGATGCGGTGTTCTCCGATCGCACCATCAGCCGCAGCCGCGGCAGTGGCGGGCGCGAACGCCGGGATCTCGGTGCCATCGAGTGCGCGGGTCGGGTTCAGTGCGATCGCGCGGCGCACGATCGGACCCGCCTCGCCACGGGTCAATCCCGCGATATCGGCGAACCATGACGCCGTGGAACCGTAGCCGTACAAGTCTTTCGGGCCGCGAGACTCGATCTCCGCCAGAAACCGCCCCAGCGCGGCGGAGGCAATCCGGATCACCTGCAGGGACTGCTGCACGCCATGGCCAAGCTCCAGCTTGCCAGCACGCCACAACTCCTGCGGCAACTCGGGAAGGAAAGTCTCAGACACCCTTCGATAATACCAAACAATGATCGAACGTGTGTTCGTAATTTTAAGCGACAATGAACCAGTCGAATTGACCACTTAAGGGTGATTGAGAAATCTACGAGAGTCGCTCTGCGTCAGGCGCGTTTGTAGAACTTGAGAATCGGCCCGTTCGCCTGTGTCGCAGTCTGTCCGTAAAGCACATACCCGTGAAACTCGGCGATCTGCGTGATCAGCTCCAAGGACATCTGATACGCGCGCATCGGGAATTGCACCTGGGGGCTGCCGTTGAATTCGTGGGCGAGCCAGCCTGCCTTGGTGGTGCGCGGGAACAGATTGGTGATGAAGGCCGTCGGGATGGCGCCGACGAAGCCGGCCAGGAACAGCAGAGTGGCCATTGGGCTTTCGAATTCCACGGGCGCGCCGACGACCACGCCCGCGATGACGAGCAGGACGATGACCACGGCGGGCGCGATGTAGTTCAGCCAGTGGTAGCGGAAGCCCTGGAGGCCGGTGGGTGGCGGCAACGGGAGCCGCGGCGGCACGGGATTCCGGCTGAACAGGAGGATCTGATCGGTCGAATCGCCGAAATATGCCGCGACGCGCTGACCTTCCGTCGCGGCGACTTCGGTGGCGCGCCGGGCGGAGAGCTTGGCGTGCTTGAGGCTGATCCAGACGTGGTCCGAGTCGCTGAGATGGTTCAGCAGCCAACGTTCCCGGTCCACGTCAGGCCGGTCGGGCCAGTCGAACACGGGGGCCGGCGGGCAGTCCTGCGGGGAGAACCGGAAGCTCAGGCAACCCTGGAACATCGTCGGGATCTCCAGGTAGCCGCGGCTTCTGGCGATCATCCGGAGGCTGTCGGGGGCGACTTGCCATTCCGTCGGCGACACGTGGACGTACGGAGTCCCGACGAACACTTCGGAACGTAACCGGTTAGTGCGGTACAGCCAATCCTGCATCGGAATCCCCCTGACCGAGGATACTGATTCCATGGCCGGTGATCCGCTCGTTTCACTCAGGCGGCCGTGTCTCGCGCTCCCGGAGACCTCCGAGCCCCGAAATCCCTGATCGCACAGGTCCCCGGACGCACGTAATGGCCCCTCCACCGGAAGGGGCCATTACGTGCGAAGTCAACCGCGCTGGGATCGGACGCCTAGTAAGACGTCCTCCCAGGATGGGACGATGGGATGGTTCTTCTTCCCCTTCGCCCGCGGGGCGGGTTCGGCCACTTCCTCCGGCTCGTCAGCCGGAAGTGGTGACTCGACGTCTTCTTCGGGTTCCGCGATGGGCGCGTCGATCACTTTCGCGACCGGCTCGTCGGGTACCGAATCCAAGGTTGGCTGGATGACCGCGTCCCTGCCGGGGTCCAGCGCCCGCACCGTGCGCGGGGCACGGTAGGCGTTGGGGTTCAGCAGGACTTCGGCGTTCTCGTCGAGCGCCTGCACGGTGCCGCCGTGCGCGCCGGGGGAGAACGACCAGTGCGCGCGGTTGTCCGAGCGGCCGGCCTTCCAGCTCAGCACGACGACCCACTTGCCGTCGTCGCCGCGCCAGGAGTCCCAGGTCGCCTGGCTGTAGTCGTGGCCGCGGAGACCGAACGAGTGCGCCATGACCTCGCCGAGCGTCTGCACGTCGGGGCCGTCTTCGCGGATCGGGTGCGCGCGCTGGGCCAGCTCCGCCGTCCGGGAGCGCTCGAGCAGGACCGGGTACGCGAACCGCTCGACGCGCTGCACGGAGACGCCGGCGCTGCTCGCGACCTGCTCCACGGACTCACCGGCCCGGATTCGTGCCTGGATCTCGCGTGGCCGCATTTGGCTCTCCAACTCGATCTCGATCTGGCCGAGGCGGGTGATGTCACCCCTCGCCGCCGCTCGCAGCCTCTCATCCGCGGGGAGGAGGAAACGCGTGCGGCTCGCCGGGTCCTCGCACACGATGGACTTACCGTCCTCGTGCAGCCCGACCACCCGTAGCGCTCGCATTCTCGCCTCCCCTGCTCTTCACCTTTGTGGGTGTCCACGGTAATCCGGCGCGTCGGCTTGACGTGTGAGGCGCGCCGATGTCATGTGTCCTGCTCACTATTTTGTTCATGGCAGCAAGTGCATTCTGCTGGAGCAAGCCGCGGTCCGCCGTGTGACGCGCTGGACACGCACAGTCACGATCGGGGGAATCTACGGGAGGCGCACCCGGACGACCAGCCCGCCGCCCCGGCCGCCGGGTTCCGCGCCCGCGGTCCCGCCGTGCGCCTGGGCGATGGACCGGACGATCGACAGCCCCAGCCCGGCGTTGCGCGAGTCGCCGGTGCGGTCGCTCGAAAGCCGCCGGAACGGCTCGAACAGCGCGGGCACGGCGTCCAGCGGGACCTGCGGCCCGGTGTTGCGCACCACCAGCGCCGGATCGCCGCCGATGTCGACATGGACCCAGCCGCCCTCGCGGTTGTAGGTGATGGCGTTGTGCACGAGGTTCGTGACCAGCCGCTCCAGCAACACGGGGTCGCCGGACACCGTCCGCGGCCGCAGCCGCGACTCCACCGTGACGCCGGCGTCTTCGGCCATGTTCGAAGCCGAGCGGATCACCGTCGCCGCGACCTCGTCCAGCCGGACGGGGCCGCGCGTGGCCAGGCCGCGGTCACTGCGCGCGAGGACGAGCAGGCCCTCGATCATCCGTTCGCTGCGTTCGTTGGTGTAGATCAGGTGTTCGCCGAGTCTCCGGAGTTCCGGGCTGACGTCGGGATCGGCCATCGCCACCTCGACCAGCGTGCGCTGCACCGCGAGCGGGGTGCGCAGTTCGTGGGAGGCGTTGGCGACGAAGCGTTTCTGGCTGTCGAACGACACGGCGAGCCGATCGAGCATGCCGTCGAAGGTGTCGGCGAGTTCCTTGAGTTCGTCGTCGGGACCATCGAGGTCGATCCGGCGGTCGAGGTTCTCCACCTCGAGTTTCCGCGCGGTCGAGGTGATCGCGTGCAGCGGCCGCAGCACGCGGCTCGCCATCAGCCAGCCGAGCAGCACCGCGAGCGCGCCGGCGATCGCCAGTGCCACCAGTGACTGCCACAGCAGGGTCGAAAGGACGTCCGAGCGGTACTCGGTGATCGAGGTCGCGACCAGTTGCGTGGCCTGTGCCCGCTCGACGGGCAGGATGGTCGTCGTGTCCAGGGGATACGCGCGCTGGACGGCGATCCCCGCGGCGTCGGTCGCGAACGCCGCCGCCTCCGGCAGC
This sequence comes from Amycolatopsis sp. NPDC039088, assembly GCF_055598845.1. Taxonomy (NCBI): domain Bacteria; kingdom Bacillati; phylum Actinomycetota; class Actinomycetes; order Pseudonocardiales; family Pseudonocardiaceae; genus Amycolatopsis; species Amycolatopsis sp. NPDC039088. The sequence continues at coordinate 13,475 of NZ_JBVKAE010000042.1, forward strand.
GACGAGCTCACCAGCAGGTAGTTGACGATCAGCAGCGCGAGTCCGACGAGCAGGAAGGCGCCACCGTAGAGCGCCGTCAGCTTGGTGCGGATCGACAACCTGAGCGGTTTCACGACCCGAACCGGTAGCCCGCGCCGGGCACGGTCTCGATCAGCGGCGGCTCACCGAGTTTGCGCCGCAAGGTCATCATCGCCACCCGGACGGCGTTCGTGAACGGATCCGCGTGCTCGTCCCATGCCTTCTCCAGCAGGTCCTCCGCGCTGACCACGGCCCCTTCGGCGCGCATGAGCACCTCCAGTACCGCGAATTCCTTGGGGGACAAGGGAAGGAACCGGCCGTCGCGAGACGCCTGGTGCCGGGGCAGGTCGAGGACGACGCCGCCGCGTTCGAGTACCGGCGGCAGGGCCGGCCGCGCGCGCCGCGACAGCGCCTGCACCCGCGCGACGAGTTCGGCGAACGCGAACGGTTTCGTCAGGTAGTCGTCGGCGCCGAGGCCGAGTCCCGCGACCCGGTCGTTGACGTCGGCGGCCGCGGTCAACATCAGGACCCGCGCCTCGCCGCCCGTTTTGAGCACCGCGGCGCAGACCTCGTCGCCGTGCACGACGGGGAGATCCCTGTCGAGCACGACGACGTCGTAACCGTGCACCCCCACCCGGTCCAGGGCCTGTTCGCCGTCGTAGCAGACGTCGACGGCCATGGAGAACCGTCGCAGGCCCTCGGCGATCGTGTCCGCCAGCAGCCGCTCGTCTTCCACCACCAGCACTCTCACCAGGTCAGTCTGCCCCGGGTGGGGGTAAGCGCGGGATAAGCGTGGCTCAGCCGACCGGGTTCAGCTGCCGGGCCGGTATCACCTGCTGGGGTGTGTTCGGGCTGGACCACAGCAGTTTCATCGACGCCTCGCCACCCCGTTCGGTCTGTTCGAGCCGGATCGCGTACGACCTCCCGGCGACCAGGTCGATGGTCGCTTTGTCGACACTCGGGCCGTGCGGGGTCGTGTTGTCGATCAGGAGTTTCCCGTCGACCCAGAGCCGCACGGTGTCGTCCGAAACCGTGGTGAACGTGTACTTCCCGGTGTCCCGAGCGGTCACCTCGCCGGTCCACCGCGACGAGAAGGTCTCCGCCGGGATCTTCGCGTCGGGTGACCCCGAGAACTTCCAGTTGTGGTTCACGCCCGGCTCGGTCCGGCGCACCGTCGGCGTTCCGGTGAAGTCCGCGTTCGGCCAGTACTCGGCGGTCAGGCCGGTCCCGCGGCCGACGGGTGCCTGCGGGAGCGGATCGACACTCAGCTCGATGACGGTCGCGATGTCGTTCGTGCGGCCACCCGACGGCGTCAGCTTCACACTTCCGGACGACTGCTCGACCTTCACGCGCTGTCCGCTGCCGAGTACTCGCGCGTCGCGGACCCGGAACGGCGCCAACGCGTCGAGCGTCAGCGAACCGCCCGAAGCGGGCCAGTCGAAGACCGACGCGTACAGCTTGTCGCCGCGGCGGCTGACCACGCCCCAGCCCGGTTCCGCGACGAGACCCGGTGCGCCCGCGCCGTAGACGGCCGAGGATTGCTTATTCGACCGCAGCCACTGACCCATCTGCTTCAACCTGTCGACGGATTCCCGAGGGACGCGCCCGTTGCGATCAGGTCCGACATTGAGCAGGAAATTGCCGCTGCGACCGGCGATCGAAAGCAGTTTCCTGGTCAGCTCCGCCGAGGATTTCCAGTCGTGGTCCCATTCCGTGTAGCCCCAGCTGCCGTTGAGGGTCATGCACGATTCCCAGAGCTGGCCGTCGACCGGCTTGTCCGGGATCTCCTGTTCGGGGGTTCCGGTGTCGCCGTCGACCACCCGGCGTTTGCCGACGCGGTTGTTGACCACAATGGACGGATCGAGGCCGCGAACGTAGGCTTCCAGTTCCTCGCCGTCCTTTTCGGTCCAAGGGTTGTTGGGCCGGTCGGTGCTCCATTCGCCGTCGAACCACAGCACCGCCGGGTGGTAGTTGTCGACGAGTTCCTTGAGCTGGGCGTACATCCGTTCCTTGTACTTCGGGAACGTCGCCGGATCCGGGAAGTCCGGGTCGTGCCAGTCCCAGATCGAGTAGTAGAAGCCGAGCTTGACATCCCGTGCGGCCGTCGCGCGTTTCAGTTCGGCGAGGATGTCGCGGTTCTTGTCGAACGACGAATGGTCGCGCAGATTGAACTTGTTGACCTTGGTCGGCCACATCGCGTAACCCTCGTGGTGCTTCGACGTGATCACCACGTACTTCTGGCCCGCGTCCTTCGCGGTCTGCGCGATGGCGTTCGCGTCGAATCCGGCGGGGTTGAACTTCGCGGCGATCTGCTCGTATTCGGCGCGCGGGATCCGGCAGTTCCGCTGGATCCATTCCGCGTCCTGGCACACGGTTCCGTCCGGACGCTGGTACTTCCCCTGTAGCTGGGAGTACGCGCCGAAATGGATGAACTGGCCGAACCGGTCCTCGCGCCACCAGCGCGTCCGGTCGGCGGTGAACGGGTCGTCGTAGGCGTGATCGGTGCCAGGGCCGGTGGGTAGGGGCGCGGCTTCCGCGGCGGCGGGCGCGACGCCCAGCGCGGTGGTCGCGATGACGAGGGCCACCAGGGCCCGGAGCGGCGTACGGCGGGACATGCACTCCTCCTCGCTGAGGTGTGGATGCCGGGGACTCTAGGAAGTCAGAGATCCGATGTGAACCCCCGAAAGGCCTGCCGGTACGCGAGTTCACCCGTAAAGACGGCAGAAAGATCCGATCTCTGTACCGATGAGTGGGACGATAAGCGCCGCATAAGCGACTTCGCTTACCGCCCCGGAATCGCGCTCTCCGTAGAAATCGGGTCGTCAAGACGACCGAAGGAGCAGCGATGCGGAAACGACCGATGGCGGTACTGATCGCCGGAGCGGTCTTGGCGCTGGTGGCCGGCTGCGGTGGCGGCGGGGACGGTGGCGACAAGGTCGCCTCGATCTCTTCCCCGCCCGCCGCCGGCGAGGACAAGGGGAAGGCGGACAACGCCTCCGACGACGACAAGAGGCGCGACTTCGCGAAATGCATGCGCGAGCACGGGATCAACATGCCGGAGCCCAAGCGGGACGCCAACGGCCAGGACACGATCACCTTCGAAGCGGGGGACGCGCCGCCCGACGAGAAGAAGATGAAGGCCGCGGACGAGGCGTGCCGCAAGCTGCTGCCGAACGGTGGCGAGATCAAGCCGCCGACGCCGGAAGAGCTCGACAAGATGCGCAAGGAAGCGAAGTGCATGCGCGACCACGGCATCGACTTCCCGGACCCCGAACCGGCGGGTAAGGGCGGCGCGGCCATCGCGCTGGGTGACGCGGGCGGCGATCCCAAGAAGTTCGAAGAAGCGGCGAAGGCCTGCGGTCTCGGCATGACCATGAGGGCGGCCCCAGCGAAATGAGCGAACACGAAGGACCCGGCGGCGTGCGGCGCTCGCGGCGGGCGCGCTGGTACGTCGTCGCGGCGGCTCTCGTCGTCGTGGTCGGGACGGTCTCGGTGGTCGTGATGACCAGGGTGACGTCGGAAGCCGGGCAGGTCGGCCAGGCGCCGCCCCCGGTGGAGACCGCGAAGGTCGAGAAGACCGACCTGCGGGAGGAGGAAGAGGCGAACGGAACCCTCGGCTACGGCGCGGAAGAGTCCCTCTCCGGCCGGAAACAGGGCACCATCACGTCTCTTCCGGCCGCGGGCACGGTGCTCTCCAGAGGCAAGGCGGTGTACGGCGTCGACGCGAAACCGGTGCCGCTGTTCTACGGCACCCTGCCGTTCTTCCGCGATCTCGCGGACGGCGCGACGGACGGTCCGGACGTCAAGCAGCTGGAAGAGAACCTGAAGGCGCTCGGATTCGGCGGCTTCGGCACGCCCGACAAGAAGTTCACCTCGGCCACCGCCGCCGCGCTCAAGAAATGGCAGAAGTCGCTGGGTGCCGAGCAGACCGGCACCTTCGGCCAGGGCGACGCCGTCCTCGCGCCGGGCGAGATCCGGGTTTCGCAGGTCGCCGCGCAGCTCGGCGGCCCGAGCGGCGGCGAACTGCTGAAGTACACCGGCACCGAACGTGTCATCGAGGTCAAGCTCGACGCCGCCAAGCAGGCGATCGCCAAGGAAGGGGACAAGGTCGGGATCGACATCACCGGCGGCAAGACCACGACCGGCGTGGTCACCGAGGTCGGCAAGGTCGCGGAGACCGGCAAGGACGCCGCCGGGCAGGACGACGGCAAGCCGAAGGTCAAGGTGAAGGTCGAACTGGACGACCCGGCCGCGGCGGGGTCGCTCGATTCGACGCCGGTCTCGGTGCGGTTCACCAAGGAAGTCCACAGTGGAGTGCTGGCGGTCCCGGTCGGAGCGCTGCTCGCGCTCGCCGAGGGCGGATACGCCGTCGAGGTCGACGAAGACGGCAAACGGCGCCTCGTCGCGGTGAAGACCGGGCTGTTCTCCGGCGGCCGCGTCGAGATCACCGGAACCGGTCTCGCCGCCGGGACGCGGGTGGTGACGACGTCATGACCCCGGTGCTGGCCGTGCGCAACGCCTCGCGCACCTATCCCGGCGAGATCCGCGCACTGCACGAAGTGACACTGTCCATTGAGGACCGGGAAATGGTCGCGATCGTCGGACCGTCCGGTTCGGGCAAGTCGACGTTGCTGCAGCTGATGGGCACCCTCGACCGGCCGACCAGCGGTGTCATCGAGCTACGCGGACACGACGTCGCGAAACTGCCGGACCGCAAGCTTTCGGCGTTGCGGTCGCGGTGGATCGGGTTCGTGTTCCAGCAGTTCTTCCTCAGCGAGGGAGTGAGCGCTGTCGACAACGTCGCGACGGGACTGCTGTACGCGGGGGTGCCGCGGCGGAAACGGCACGAGCGGGCGCTGGCGGCGCTCGACCGGGTCGGCCTCGCGCACCGGGCAGGCCATTTCCCGAACGAGCTTTCGGGCGGTGAGCGGCAGCGGGTGGCGATCGCGCGGGCGGTCGTCAACTCGCCCTCGATCCTGCTGGCCGACGAGCCGACCGGAAACCTCGACACGGGCAACGGCGCGGCGATCCTCAACCTGCTCGCCACGTTGAGTTCGCAGGGGACGACGGTCGTGATCATCACGCACGACCGGGAGATCGCGGCGGGGATCCCGCGCCGGATCGAGTTGCGGGACGGCCGGATCCGGCTCGACACCGGGACGGGGGTGCTGGTGTGAGCGCACCCGTCCTTGACAAGACGCCGGATCCGGCCCGGCTCGGCCCGCGTGACGTGCTGACCCTCGGCGCGCACGGGATGCGGACGCGGCCGATGCGGGCGGTGCTGTCCGCACTCGGCATCGGGATCGGGATCGCCGCGATGGTGGCGGTGCTCGCGATCCCGGCGTCGGGGGCGAAGGCGTTGCAAGACCAGCTGGCCGCGCTCGGCACCAACCTGCTTTCGGCCGGGCCGGGCAAGACGATGTTCGGCGGCGACGCGACCTTGCCGGACAGCGCGGTGCCGATGGCGAAGCGGATCGCTCCGGTGACGGCGGCGTCGGCGACCGGGACCACCGACGGGACGGTACGGCGTACGGACAAGATCCCCAAGGACGAGACGTCCGGACTCGGCGTCTATGCGGCGACGCCCGATCTTCTCGACGTCGTCGGCGGATCGGTCCGTTCCGGGCAGTTCCTCCGGGACGCCACCCGCGACTATCCGGTCGTCGTCCTCGGTTCGGTCGCCGCCGCGCGGCTCGGGATCGACCACATCGACCAGGCGAAGCCGCCGCAGGTGTTCATCAACGGGCACTGGTTCACCGTCGGCGGGATCCTGGGCCCGATGCCGCTCGCGCCGGAAATCGAGCGTTCGGCACTGGTCGGCTGGGACGCGGCGAAGCGGCTCCTCGGCTTCGAGGGGCATCCGAGCACGGTGTATGTCCGCGCGAAGGACTCGCAAGTCGAGAACGTCCGCTCGGTGCTCGCGCAGACGATGAACCCGCAGGCGCCCAACGAGGTCGAGGTGCGTCGTCCGTCGGAGGCGCTGGAGGCGCAGAAGCTGACGGAGAACACCTACAGCGCGCTGTTCCTCGGCCTCGGCGGGGTGGCGCTGCTGGTCGGCGGCGTCGGGGTCGCCAACACGATGGTGATCTCGGTGCTGGAACGGCGCCGGGAGATCGGGCTGCGTCGCGCGCTCGGGGCGACGAAACGTCAGGTCAGAGGCCAGTTCCTGGCCGAGTCGGTGCTGTTGTCCGGCTTCGGCGGGATCGCCGGTGTGCTGGTCGGCGTGCTGGTGACCTCCGCGTACGCGTTGAGCCAAGGCTGGCCTGCGGTGCTGCCCGTCGGCGCACTGTTCGGCGGGGTCGGGGTCTCGGCACTGGTCGGTGCGGTCGCCGGTGCCTATCCGGCGATGCGCGCGGCCCGGCTCCCGCCCACCCAGGCCCTCGCCTAGAACGCGTTTCGTCCTCTGGATGCGGTAGTTCGCACTGCCAACTACCGCATCCAGAGGACTGCTTGCGAGGAAGCGGTGGGTAATCTCGCCAGGTGCTGGTGGGATTGTCGGGGCGAAGACTCGTGGGGGCGCTGATCGCGCTCGAAGTCGTCGTGGTCGCCGTCCTGTTCACACTGAAGGTGTTCGACGGACAGGACCTCGAGGTCTACGTCGGCGGCGCCCGGTCGCTCCTCGACTCGGGCGACCCGTACGGCACCTGGGTGCAGACCCACGGGGGCTGGCTGCCCTTCACGTACACGCCGTTCGCGGCAGCGGTGTTCCTGCCCGGCACCCTGCTGTCCGCCGCGCTGGCGACGAGGCTGGTCGGGCTCGCGTCGATCATCGCGGGCGGGATCGTCGTGTACCTCTTCGTCGCGACGCTCAACGGCTCGCTCACCGACCGCGCCGACGTCCGCGGCCGCGCCATCGCCGTGCTGGCGGCGATCGGGGCGCAGGCTGCGGGCGGGTTCATGGAGCCGGTCCGCTCGACGCTCGGTTTCGGCCAGATCAACACCTTGCTGATGCTGATGGTGGTGCTCGACGCTCTGCTGCCGGGGCGCGCGCGTAGCAAGGGCTTGCTCATCGGCGTCGCCGCCGCGATCAAGCTGACCCCGGCCGTGTTCATCCTGTTCTTCTTGTTCCGCAAGGACTTCCGCTCGGCCGCGCGGGTCGTCGCCGGATTCGTCGGCGCCGGACTGCTGATGTGGCTGATCGCGCCGAGCGCGTCGGCGAAGTTCTGGACGAACATCCTCTTCGACACCAGCCGCATCGGCGATCGCGGCTACGTCGGGAACCAGTCACTGCGCGGAATGCTCGCGCGGTTCGGACTCGGGTCGGCGGAGGACGTCGTCTGGGTACTGGCGGCGTTCGTGGTGATGGCGCTGACCGCGTTCGTGATCGCGCGGGCCGCGGAGCCGGTTTTCGCGCTGACCGCTTGCGCGCTCGGCGGACTGCTGGTGTCGCCGGTGACCTGGACGCACCACTGGGTCTGGTGCGTGCCGATCCTCGTGCTGCTGATCTGGGCCCGATCGATCGTTTCGTACGCGCTCGCGGTCGTGACGGTGGCACTGTTCGTCGTCGCGCCGATGTGGCTCGCGCCGCGGCCCGCCGGGAGCTTCGGCTGGTGGCTGGCGACGGAATCCTTTGTGCTGTACGGACTTCTGCTGCTGGTGCTGGCCGCCGTCTGCCCCAAGTCCGTGAAGGCCTCCTTGAGGGACTCTGGGTCCCTCAAGGAGGCCTTCACGGACAGCTAGCTCAAGCCCAGGCGCTCGACGACGTACTCGATGCTCTGGGTCAGCTTCGTGATGTCGTCGGGGTCGATGGCCGGGAAGAGGCCGACGCGCAGCTGGTTGCGGCCCAGCTTCCGGTACGGCTCGGTGTCGACGATCCCGTTGGCGCGCAGCACCTTCGCCACCGCGGCGGCGTCCACCTCGTCGGTGAAGTCGATGGTGCCGACGACCTGCGAACGCAGCGACGGGTCGCTGACGAACGGCGTCGTGTAGCTGGTCTTCTCGGCCCATTCGTACAGCCGGGTCGACGAGTCGCGTGTGCGCGCGGTCGTCCACTCGAGACCGCCGTTCGAGTTCATCCACTCGATCTGGTCGGCCAGCAGGAACAGCGTCGACACCGCCGGGGTGTTGTACGTCTGGTCCTTGCGGGAGTTGTCCAGCGCGGTGGTCAGCGACAGGAACTCCGGGATCCAGCGGTCGCTCGCGCCGATCTCGCCGATGCGCTCGACAGCGGCGGGCGAAGCCAGCGCGATCCAGAGACCACCGTCGGAGGCGAAGGACTTCTGGGGCGCGAAGTAGTAGACGTCGAAGTCCTCGGCCTTGACCGGCAGGCCGCCCGCGCCGGAGGTGGCGTCGATCGCGACGAGCGCGCCTTCGCTGCCCTCAGGGCGGCGGACCGGCACCGCGACCCCCGTGGAGGTCTCGTTGTGGGCCCAGCCGACCAGGTCGGCACCGGCTTCGTAGGCGATCTCGGGCGCGCTGCCCGGGTCGGCCTTGACGACGATCGGGTCGGCGAGGAACGGGGCGCCCTTGGTCACCGTGGCGAACTTCGAGGAGAACTCGCCGTAGGTGAAGTGCTGCGCACGCTCACGCACGAGCCCGAACGCGGCGGCGTCCCAGAATGCGGTCGTCCCGCCGTTGCCGAGGACCACTTCGTAGCCTTCGGGCAGGGAGAACAATTCGGACAGACCCGCACGCACGCGGCCGACGAGGGACTTCACCGGCTTCTGACGGTGCGAGGTGCCGAGGTAGGTGGCACCGGATTTCGCCAGGTTGGCGAGCTGCTCGTCACGGACCTTGGACGGTCCGCAGCCGAAGCGGCCATCGGCCGGCTTGAGGTCCGCGGGGAGGGTCAACTCAGGTGCGTCGGTCATGGGTCCAGTCTCTCAGGTCGGGACGGGCCTGCTGACAGTTGGTGCCGCGTGTCCGGCATGTGGGATTGGCGAACTCGTTCCCACCCCGCCCCGTCGCCGGGTAGCTTCTCGCCTCATGGCGACAGTGCATGAGCGATTCTCCCTGCCCCCCGAAGCGTTGTGGCAGGCCCTTCCGAACGGTGTCACGGCGGTCAAGGGGAAGAACCCCTTCTACGACGCGGCCGCGGGCTACGTCACCTTCTCGACCAAGCTGAGCCTCCTCAGCTACGGGCAGACGGTCACCGTGAAAGTCGAGCGGACGGCCGAGGGCTCCGGGCTGGCGATCCAGACGAGCTTGAAGTTCGGTCTCGTCGACTGGGGTGAGGGGAAGCGCATCGCCCGCAAGTTCATCGCCGCCGTCGGAGCCGCCGTTGGGCACACTCCGGCCGTCTGATGCCCGATCCGTGGGGCCCGCGGTGGGGCTTCCTGTTCTTGTACTTCGTGGGGTTCGTCGTCCACTGGTTCTTCCGCGACTGGGACGACACGGCCACCATCGGCGCGATCGTCGGTTTCGTGGCGATGCTGGTGCTGGTATTCGTCCCCGGTCTGCCGCGCTGGGTGCACGGCGACCTGCCGGGGGAGGTCTCCGCGCCGAGGTTCGGCCAGTGGTGGACGGCGCTGCGGCTCACGATCCGGCGTCGTAACGGCGTCCTGGACGTCGTGCTGGGACCTTGGGCACGCGTCACGGCCGCGATGGCGCCGGACGCGGACGGCGTGCGCGGCTGGGCAGTCCTCGGCGGCCACCCGGCGAAGTTCGTCATCGAGAACTGCCCTGACGAACTCGCCGAGTCGCTGCGCGAACGGCGCCGGATGTGGGTCGTCGGCGACGCCCACTACGGCGACGTCCTGGTGTGCGGCGACGGCGGCCGTGAGTTCACGACCGCCGCCTTCCGGTTTCGTTAACGCCAGCCTTCCGGGTCGACACCGCCCGGGATGGGCGCGGCCGGGTCGAACGGCGTGCGCGAGAAGATGAACGTCACGAGGTCGAGGTGGTTCGGCTTGCCCGCCGAGTCCCGCCCGACCTTCAGCGTTTCGCCGGCGTAGTACCCGTCGAGGCCGATCCAGACGTCGTCACCGAGCGGGGTGAACCGCGACGCGCGGCCGGGGCCGTCGGTCGGCGCGAGCGAGAACAGGCCGTCCGGGAGCAGCCGCAGGTGGTACGGCGTCGGTCCCCAGTGCCACAGCCCGGTCAGCTCCAGCAGCTTCGGGTCCACAGTGGACGGTTGCCATTCCGTGGGCATCGCCGGTTCGTGCTCTTCGGTCAACGTCATCAGGTCGAGGCACAGCTGCGTGATGCCGACACCGGCCGTCGAGTTCGTCAGCACCAGCGCGCCGATACCGGCGTCGGCGTCGGTCAGCGAGCAGGCGAGGAAGCCCGGCATCGACCCGGTGTGCCCGGCCAGCCGCCTGCCCTGCGTGCGGACCAGCATGATGCCGAGGCCGAATCCGGTCGTCCAGGTGTCGGCGTCGTCCACGGTGACCATTTCGCGCATCTCCGCGACGGTCTGTTCGCTCAGCACGCCGCCGGTGTGGCCACCGAGGAACGCCGTCCAGCGCGCGAGATCGGTGACCGTCGACCACAGCTGGCCGGCGGGTGCCATCGCGCCCGCGTCCGGCGACGGTTCCGGCATGAGCAAGTCGGCGAAGGGGTGCACGGCGAACCCGCTCGCGTGCGCGCCTTCGGGATGCGGCGTGGTCCGGTCCATGCCGAGCGGGCCGAGGATTTCGGCGCGGACGACGTCGAGCCAGGACTTCCCGCGGTGCCGGGCGACCAGCTCGCCGAGCACGCCGTATCCGACGTTGCTGTAGTGGAACCGGCTGCCGGGACGGTGCCGCGTCGCGCCGTCTTCGAGGCTCGCGACGAGCGCGTTCCAGTCGGCGCCCACCGTGCGTTCCCACCAGGAACCGGGCGATTCCGCCGTCAGGCCTGAGGTGTGCGAAAGCAGCTGCGCGATGGTCGCCGCGCCGAACGCGGTGCCGGGCAGGTGCTGTTCGAGCGGGTCGTTGAGGTCGAGTTCGCCTTCGTCGCGAAGGCGCATGACGGCCGTCGCGACGAGTGTCTTCGTGATCGACCCGAGCCGGTACTGCGTGTCGTTGCCCGGTGTCTCGCCGTCGACGCGGCCACGCGCCCCGGACCAGGCGATTTCCCCGTCGCGGACGACGGCGGCGACGAGGGAAGGGGCGCGGCACGAGGATTGTTCGTGCGCGAGGCGGCGAAGCAGCGCCAGTTCGGTCGTGGCAAGCATGGGCTGCATTCTGCCTACCCCAGCAGGCCCAGCCGCATGGCGGTGGTCACGGCGGCCGTCCGGTCCGAAACGTCCAGTTTCCCGAACACCCGCAGCAGGTGGGTCTTGACCGTCGCCTCGCTGATGTGGAGCGCCCGCCCGATGTCGGCGTTCGTGTCGCCCTGCGCGACCAGCCGCAGGACCTCGATCTCGCGTGCGGACAACGGCGACGGTGTCGGGTTCCGCACCCGGTTCACCAGCTTCCCGGCGACCGAAGGCGCCAAGACCGTCTCGCCGCGTGATGCCGCCCGGATCGCTCCGGCGAGCTCCGTGCGCGAGGCGTCTTTCAGCAGGTAGCCGGAGGCCCCCGCTTCGACCGCGCGCAGGATGTCCGCGTCCGTCTCGTACGTGGTGAGCACGACGACCCGCTGGCCCGGCCGATCGGCGAGGATCTTCCGGGTCGCGCCGACGCCGTCGAGACCGGGCATGCGCAGGTCCATCAGGATCACGTCCGGCTGCTTGATCCGGCTCAGCGCCACGGCCTCGTCGCCGGAGCCCGCTTCGCCGATGACGCTCAGGTCCGGTTCGGCTTCCAGCATGCCGCGCAGGCCTTCTCGCACCACCGGGTGATCGTCGACCAGCATGATCGTGATCACGCGGGCACCTCCAGTTCCAGCGTCGTCCCCGCACCGGGTCCGCTCTCGACCTTCACCATGCCACCGACCTGATCCGCCCGCGTCCGCATCCCCGTCAGGCCGAAGCCGCCGGTGAGCTCGGCGGGGTCGAATCCCGTGCCGTCGTCGGTCACTCCGAGCCGGACTCGTCCGTCCACAACGGACAGACGAAGCGAAACCTTGGTGGCGCGAGAATGCTTGCGGATGTTGCTCAACGCCTCCTGCGCACCTCGCAGCAGGACGACCTCGGTGGCCATCGGCAGCGACGGCAGCGGGCCATCGATCGCCATCGACGCTTCGATCCCGGCCTCCTCGGTCAGCCGCTCGACCTGACGTCGCAAGGCTTCCTCCAGCGAAGCGGCGGCGAGTGCCGACGGCACCTGTGCCGCGACCATCGCCCTCGCCTCCGCGAGGTTCTCCCGCGCCGTCCGCGCGGCCAGCTCCAGATGGCGCCGGGCCGCCTTCGGATCGGTATCCATTTCGGACTCGATGGCCTGGGTGAGCGTGACGATACTGGTGAAGCCCTGCGCGAGCGTGTCGTGGATCTCGCGGGCCATCCGCTCGCGCTCGGCGGCCATACCCGCCTCCCGCGAGAGCCGGGAAACCTCCGCCTGGCTGGCTTCCAGCTGTTCGATCAGCGTGGCCCTGCTCTTGCTCTGTTCGATGATCTGGCTCGTGTAGCGGCCGGCGAGGATGCTGAAGACGATCAGGATCGTGGTCATCGGCAGCAGGATGCGCAAGGACGGCTGATCGAAGCCACCCCGCGCGATCGACGACGCCGGGCCCAGCAGCACGCCGATCGTGGCGAGGACCGACGCCGTCTTCGTCGACAGCGTCATGTAGAGCACCGGACACACGAAGAACAGGATGAAACTCGACGTGGTGCTGGCGAGGTTGGCACCCGCCAGGAAGAGCATCATCACCGCGGTGAACAGCCACGGCGTGTACTCGTAGGCCGGGCCTTTGATGAGCCGGCGTCCCCGCACCAGGTAGGTCACGCCGATCCCGGTCAGGCACAGGATCGCGATCGTTTTGTCCGTGGCCGTCCCGTCTTCCAGGAGCACCAAGGCCGTCGTCGCGGCGAAGGTGATCCCGAAAAGGACCTCCCAGAGCCAGAAGAACCGCTCCCAGGCGTTCACTTGCTTTCGTTCGACCAGCGGAACGTCAGTTTCGCCAGCAGCAGACCCGCCACGCACCACGCCCCGAGCACCAGAGCCACCATCGGAAGTTCCCATGTCCCCGCCATCTCCTGTGTCGCCGCCTCGGCCGGCAGGAACACCGAGCGGAAGCCCTGGCAGATCCACTTCACCGGGAAGAAGGAGGCGATGGTGACCATAGTCTTCGGCAGCGCGGTGATCGGCGTGACGAACACCCCGGAGATGAACTGCAGCGCGATGTAGATCAGGTTGGTCACCGCCACCGCGCCGCTGACCGATTTCGTCACCGAGCCGAGCGCGATGCCCAGCAGCGTGCAGCTGGTGATGCCGAGCAGGAAGACCCACAGCGCGGTCAGCAGTTTCGCCGGATCGGTCGGCAGTTCCAGATCGAACAGCAGGCTGCCGACGATCGACATCAGCACGACCTGCGCGACGCTCGAAACACCGACGAGGATGATCTTGCCGATGAAGTAGGACGCGGCGGGCATCGGCGTACCGCGCAACCGCTTGAGCGCCCCGGCTTCGCGGTCGGAGGCGAGCCCGATGCCGATGCTGGTGAACGACGTCGAGACGATGCCCGAGCCGATCATGCCCGCGGCCAGCACCTGGCCGGTGGTGATCGCCATACCCGGCATCGAGGAGTTGAGCATCGAGCCGAGCAGGATCATCAGCAGTGACGGGAAGGCGAAGGTGAAGATCACCTGTTCCCGGATGCGGAAGAACTGCCGGAGTTCCGCGGCGCCCCGGATGAGGCCGAGCGAGAAGGTGCCGGGGAGGGTGCCCGGGAGGGTCGGCGCGGTCATCGGGCTTCTCCGATCAGGTCGAGGTAGGTCTCTTCGAGGGTGGGCCGGTGGACGGTCAGCTCCGACGGCTCGCGGCCGTCGGCGGACAGTTCGCGGATGAGCTTCGCCGGGAAGTGGGTCCGTTCCTGGTGGCTGCCGTGTTCGTCGGCCCAGCGGACGGTGGCTTCCGCGGTCGCGCGGCCGCCCAACGTCTGCGGTGTCCCCTCGGCGACGATCCGGCCGCGCGCGATCACCGCGACGCGGTCGGCGAGCGCCTCGGCCTCGTCGAGATAGTGGGTGGTGAGCAGGATCGTGGTGCCTTCGTGGGCGAGGCTCTGGATCAGTCCCCAGAACTGGCGCCGGGCCTCGGGATCGAACCCGGTCGTCGGCTCGTCGAGGAACACCAGCTCGGGACGCCCGATGATCCCCAGCGCGACGTCCACGCGGCGCCGCTGTCCGCCGGAAAGGCTTTTGACGCGGGCGCCCGTCTTCTCGGCGAGGCCGACCTTCTCGATGACTTCGCCGACGTCGCGGGGATTCGGGTAGTAGTGGGCGTAGTGCCGGATGGTCTCGGCGACGGTGAGCTCGGCGGCGTCGTTGGCCGTCTGCAGCACGATCCCCAGCTTCGCTCGCCAGGCCCGGCCAGCCTTGCCGGGGTCCTCGCCGAGGACGTCGACCTCGCCGGAGGTCCGCTTACGGTGTCCCTCGAGGATTTCGACCGTCGTCGTCTTCCCGGCGCCGTTGGGGCCGAGCAGCGCGAACACCTCGCCCTGCTCGATGTCGAGATCGAGGCCTTCGACGGCCAGGTGGCCCGGGTACTCCTTGCGCAACCCGCGCACCTTCACTGCGGTTTTCATACGTTCATCGTGCTTCGGCGGACCCTCCCCCGGGACGTCCGCAGGACTGAACCCGGCTGTCAACCGTTCGATGGACACCGGTGTCACCCCCAGGCTCGTTCCTCGGGGTTCCATCGCCCTCTCGGCGGCGTCGCCTGCAGGAGCGGAGTGACGAAGGCGTCCGCGAGAGGGTGCACACCTTCCAACGTCCGGAATTCGGAAGGCAGGCCGTGGACACCCTGGGCGACCTTGCGATAGCCGCCCTTCCAGGAACGAGGATCGGGGGTCTCGAACCTGGCAGGTGGATTCACCACCATCCCGCGTCTCCGGCGTCGAGCGATTTCGTCGTGCAGGATCTCGTGCGTCTCCTTGCCCGGTATGGGCGACTTCAACGCGAACAGGGCGAGATCGACCAGATCCTTGTAGCGAGTGGACGGATGACCGGCGGCCTGGTGGCGCTCGTACATCGCGCAGATCTTTTCCGCGACATGGTCTTCGATCGGGAACATCCGCGCTTCCGGCCAAGGGGCGCACTCGCTCACGAACGGAGGCCTCAGTGGCTCGGTGGCGATGGATCCGCGCGGCGGATGCCCGGACGTGACGACGTCCACCTGCACGCGGTGATTGAGAGGTGTGTTTTCGAACATCACCATGAACGACACCTTGCGGGTTGGACGTTCGACATGGGCTTGATCGGCGGTTCTGAGATGGGAGAACCAGATTTGATCGGCGAGGCGCAACGTGGCAGCCGCCTTGAGCGCGTCGACCGCGGCGTCGGTCGTGTCCTCCGCGGAGAGCAGGTCGATGTCGGTGGAGTAGCGCGCGGAAGGCCACCGGACGAGCAGGGCTTGCCCGCCTTTCAATACCCAGCTCGATGCGTCATCGCCGTGGAAGACCCGGGCGATCAAACGTCGATGAAAGTGCAACTGCAGTAGCTCGCCGGTGGAGACGCCGATCCTTTCGGCACGGTTCTTCGCTCTGTTCTTCTGAGAGGCGAGATAGCCGCGCGGCGTTCTCGGGGGCTGAGAGGGCATCCCGCCATCGTCGTGCGCCGGGACGAACTCAATGGAGAAGGCGGACCGGCCTTGATTTGCCTTTCCGCAAGCTCTATCGCCGCGTCGGAATCGGACGGTGGGCGAGACGTGCGACCGAGGTGCCGATCCCGGCGAGCAGGTGTTCGAGCAAGGCTTCGCCGTCTCCGGGGCGGCGGACGCCATAAACCAAGGCATAGGGACCGATGTGCTCTGCCACGACATCCAGGCGAAGGCGGTGAGCCTCTACTGCTTCTTGGATCATCGTGGCGATATGACTGCCGTCGATACGCTGCTCCATCAGGTCGCGGATGGTGCGTAGGACCGTGGTGACGGGAAGTCCGTCGATCGTTGTCACGTCGTCTTCGAGTAGTCCGGCGATCCTGAAGCGCACGTCCGGATCTCGGCTGGTGCGACGGCGTGGAGTGGTCAGAACTATCCGGTCGTTGACGAGTTCACCGAGTCCGTGCAGCCGGGCGGCCGATTCGTGGGAAAGCACTCCGCCGTCCGGATCGAGAGGAGCCCGCTTCCACGCGGGTTCGGCGGCGTTGAGCATCAGCCAAGCCGCCCGTTCCTCCCGTGCTTCGGTCACGACGGCGATCGTCGCCGCGTAGACGCCGTGACGGACACGGTCGAGGTGCCCGGCTTTCTCCAAGCGATGCAACGTGACGCCGTCGACGCCTGTCCCCTTGGCTTGCCGGGACGTGACCATGCCCCATTGGGCGCTGGTGAACGCACTGAGCAGTCGTAGTGCGTCACTCGTCTTCATACAGCGAAGTTTACGTCACTAAGCAGCTTTAGTTACATTCAGACGTAATTAGCGCTGGATGAGCAGGGTACGGATGGCGGTTTCGAGTGAGGAAAGCAGAGCGGCTGGGTTGGCGGAGGTGAGCATCCGGTTCGCGAAGCCGTCTGACAGGGCGAGGATGGCATCGGCCAGGTCACTCGCCGCGAGATCATCGCGGACATGGCCGGCCGACTGCGCTTCCGAGATGTACTGGGTCGTGATCTCCGCGAGTTCGTCGTAGCCGGTGCGGATGAACTCGGCCCACGAGGGCCGGACGGCGGCGCGGGCGGTGAAAGCGTTGATGACGATCACCTCCGCGCGGCGCTGCTCGTCGAGCGGCATGGCCTCGGTCACCAGGCGTAGCAGCAGGTCCAGCAGGTCGCCGGACCGATCGAGGGTTTCCCAGCGCTGCTCCAGGAACTCGCTGGTCAGGTCGAGGGCGAACCGGAACAGATCCTCCTTGGTGGAGAAGTACTTCTGCACCGCGCCCGCGGACAGCCCGGCTTCGACCGCGACCGAGCGCACGCTGACGGCCTCGACGCCCTCGCGCGCGACGATGCGCAGGAGGGCGCCCGCGATCTCCCGGCGGCGTTCGGTCCGGTCCACGATCTTCGGCACGGGCGCATCTTATGTCCGGGCGACTCGGTGCGCGCCTTAGGTCTTTAGAATACATTCGTATCCGAAAAGGGGGTTTGGGTGGACGAAGTACTGCGAAAGCGGCGCGCGGAAGAGAATCGGCTCGCCGCCGCGCTGACCAAGGGGCAGGCGGAGGTTCTCGATTTCCTCCTGCCGTTGTGGGCGGGGAGTCAGCTCGGCGCGTCGGCCGCCGAGGTCGGCGCGCTCACCGCACTGGAGACGCTGGTGTCGTTCGTCGTCCGGCCGATCGCGGGCGCACTGGCGGACCGGTTCGACCGCGGGCGGGTCGCGGCGGTCGGCGCGGTCCTCTATGGACTGTCCTTTGTGGTCTATGCCGTGACTCCGGGCATAGACCTCGCCTACGTCGCGGCGGTTCTCGGCGGCGCGGGCGGCGCACTGTTCTGGGTGGCGTTGCGGGCCCGCGTGGGGGAGGGGCTCGCGGGGGATGACGCCGCGTTCAGCAAGCTGTTCGCGGCCGAGGGTGGTGGCACCTGGATCGCCTTCGTGGCCGCGCTGACCGCGATCGCCTGGATCGACTACCGGGGTGTGTTCTGGCTCGGCGCGGCGGCCTGCGCGGTGGCCGCGGCAGTCCTGCTGAGCGCGCGATCCGCGCCGGTACGCGAAGCGGATGCGCCACGGCTTCTTCAACTGGGCGGGCGAATGCGGCCGATGCTCGCGCTCGTCGCGTTGACCGCGATGGCCGAGGCCGGGGTCGCCCTGCTGCTCCTGATGCACCTGCAACGCGGGCATCGGCTGGGGCTCGGTGAGATCGCCGCCGTGTTCATACCCGGGTTCATCGTGTACAGCCTGCTGCCGGACTACCTGCACGGCTTCGTCCGCAAGGTCGGTCGCACGCGGGTCCTGGCCCTGGCGATGGCGGCGAGCGCGGTCTTCGCCGCGGGGTTGTCCTTCGCGCCGAACCCAGGGGTGCTCGCTGTCATGTGGATCCTGTCCGCGGCGGCGTTCGCGGCGGCCATCCCGGTGGAGCAGGCGGTGGTCGCCGAGGCGGCCGGACTGAGCCTCGGTCGCGCGATGGGGATCTACGAGAGCGCGGCGCTACTCGGAGCGACGATCGGGACTTTCGTAGCCGGCCAGCTCTATGGCTCGGACGCCGGTTGGCGCATCGCGTGCTTCGGCGCGGCGGCGCTTTTGCTCTTCGGATCGCTGGTGGTCCGTCGCGCCGTCCGGCGGGTCGGAGTCGCGGAGTTTCCCGTGGAACCAGCGAAAACGCCGTCACAAAAGGAAAAACCGGCCGTCAGCATGGGTGGGGAGAGCTCGCAAGCGGCCGAATCGGTGAAGGCCGATGCGAACAAGCGCGCGAACCCGCTCTGGAATTGGGCGGCGCACGCGGTGATCTACGTCCTCGCGCAGGCGGCACTGGCGACGGCCGGGTACAGCTGGCCCGTCGAGGCGGTGTTCGGCGGACCCCATGCCGCCGACTGGTACTGGAACTCGAGTGGTCACTGGCTGTTGAACCTCGGCCGGATCTGGACCTTGGTCTTCATGATCGACACCGTGTGGTCGCTGGGCCGCGCGGCGCTGAAAAAACGGCCTTATTGACATGTTGTCTAACATGACACTATGTCTCATACGTGGGTGACGGCCAGCGACGGTGTCCGCCTCTCGGTCCGGGTGACCGGTGTCGACGACGCGCCCACGGTGGTGCTTGTCCACGGCTACCCGGACAACGGCTCCATGTGGGACGGCGTCGCCGCCCTTCTCGAACGCCGGTACCGGGTCGTCGTCTACGACGTCCGCGGCGCGGGTCGGTCGGACAAGCCTTCGGGACGCGCGTCCTACAAATTGGACCAGCTGTCCAGCGACCTCGCCTCGGTCATCGACGAGGTCCGGCCCGAGGGCAAGGTCCACCTGCTCGCGCACGACTGGGGCTCCATCCAGACCTGGCACGCCGTCACCGGTGACCGGTTGCGCGGACGGCTCGCGTCGTTCACGTCGATCTCCGGGCCGAGCCTCGATCACGCCGGCGCGTGGTTCCGCGCGCAGGTCCGCCCGAATCCGAAGCGGCTCAAGAACGCGCTCGCGCAAGGGATGCACTCGACCTACATCCTCGGCTTCCAGCTTCCGCTGGTACCGCAGCTGTTGTGGCGCACCGGGATCATGGGGGCGCTCATCGGCCGGATGGACCCTGCCGCCGCCACATCCTCCACTTCGGACGGCTTGTCCGGCCTCAACCTCTACCGCGCCAACATGTTCACCCGGCTTTCCCGGCCGCGACCGCGCCCGGCCGAGATCCCGGTGCAGGTGCTGGCGCCCACCGGAGACAAGTTCGTCACCACTCCGCTGCAGACCGAGATCGAGCGCTGGGCCCCGGACCTCCGGGTTCGCCGGATCGTCGGCACGCACTGGGTGCCTCGCGAAAAGCCGCAGGTGATCGCTTCGGCGACGGCCGAGCTGATCGACCATGTCGAGGGCGGTGAGGAGAGCCGCGCGCTCAAGCGGGCCCGCTCGACCGGGTTCGCGCACAAGCTCGTCGTGGTCACGGGTGCGGGCAGCGGGATCGGCCGTGCGACGGCGCTCGCGTTCGCGGACAAGGGCGCCGACCTCGTCATCACCGACATCAACGGTTCGGCCGCCGCGGACACCGCGAAACTCCTGCGGGACAAGGGCGTCACCGTCGGCGAGTACACAGTGGACTCTTCCGACGCGGAGGCGGTCGAGAAGTTCGCCCAGCGGGTGAAAGAAGAGTTCGGGGTCCCGGACATCGTCGTGAACAACGCGGGGATCGGCCTGTCCGGCCCGTTCCTCGACACGACGGTCAAGGACTGGGAACGCCTCATCGACGTGAACCTCTGGGGCGTCATCCACGGCTGCCGGGTCTTCGCCGAGCAGATGCGGGATCGCGCCGAAGGCGGCCAGATCGTCAACGTCGCGTCGGCCGCGGCGTACCTGCCCTCGAAGATCCTTTCCGCTTACGCCACCACGAAATCCGCCGTGCTGACGCTGAGCGTGTGCCTGCGCGCGGAACTCGCCGCCGAGAACATCGGCGTCACCGCGATCTGCCCCGGCATCGTGAACACCAACATCACCAACACCACACGGTTCGTCGGCGTCGACGACATCGAACAGAAGCGGCGCCAGAAGTCGAGCAGCAAGCTGTACGCGAAACGCGGTTTCGGCCCGGAGAAGGTCGCGCGCGACATCCTGCGCGCGGTCGAAAAGGACAAGGCGATCCAGCCGTCGACCCCGGAGGCCAAGGCCGCGCTCGTCCTTTCCCGGCTCACCCCCGGGCTGCTGCGGGCCGCGGCGAAACTGGACGTCACCCCGTGACCTCGGCCAGACGACCTCGCCGGATGACGGCAGAGGCGCGCCGCGAGGACCTGATCCGCGCCGCGCTGGACCTGTTCGGCTCGCGCGCGCCCGAACTCGTCACCGTCGACGACATCATCGCCCGCGCCGAAGTCTCGCGGCCGTTGTTCTACCGGTACTTCTCAAGCCTGCGGGAACTGCAGGTCGAGGCGCTGAAGACGGTCACCGAAGGGCTCATCGACGGCCTCGCCGGGCTGGAGGAAGGCCCGCCGGAGGCGCGGCTGCGTGCCGCGGTCCGCGGGCTGATCGACGTCGCCGACCACTACCGCGCCGGCTACGTCGCCCTGCTGCGAAGTGGTTCGGTGATCGCGACGTCGGAGACGGACGCGGCGATCGACGAGGTCCGCAACCGCGCCGTCGAGCTGATTCTCGACGCGCTGGGAGTGTCGGAGCCCTCGCCTATGCTGCTGCTGACTTTGCGCTGCTGGACCGCCGTGGTCGAGGGGGCGCTGCTGAGCTGGCTGCAGGAACGCGCCTTGCCCCGGGAAGTGCTCGACGGCTGGCTGGTCGATCAGCTCACGGCGATGCTGGCGACGACGGCGCTGCACGATTCTTCGGTCCCGCAGCTGCTATGAAAGGTCCTTTCCTTGCAAATTTCGCAAGGAAAGGACCTTTCATAGCGCGCTTCAGGAGTGCTTCGTGACCAGGTGCCAGCCTTCGACGTCTTCCGGCTGACGCGGCTCCGGGCCGACGTACTTGGCCGAGGGGCGCACGAGGCGGCCGGTCTTCTTCTGCTCCAGGATGTGTGCGGCCCAGCCGGCGGTGCGGGCCGAGCTGAACATCGCGGGCATCATGTGCGGCGGCACCTGGGCGAAGTCCAGGATGACGGCCGCCCAGAACTCGACGTTGGTCTCGATCGGGTGATCCGGGCGGCGTTCGCGCAGTTCCTTCAGCGCGACCTGCTCCAGCTCCGCGGCCGCCTCGTAGCGTGACGCGCCGAGCTCCTTGCAGGTGCGGCGCAGCACGCGCGCCCGCGGGTCCTCGGCGCGGTACACGCGGTGCCCGAAGCCCATCATGCGTTCCTTGCGGTCCAGGATGCCCTTGACCAGGCCGACCGCGTCACCGGTCTTCTCGACCTCTTCGATCATCGGCAGCACGCGCGCCGGAGCGCCACCGTGCAGGGGGCCCGACATGGCGCCGATCGCGCCCGACAGCGCCGCGGCGACGTCGGCGCCGGTGGAGGCGATGACGCGGGCGGTGAAGGTCGAAGCGTTGAGGCCGTGCTCGGCGGCCGAGACCCAGTAGGCGTCGATGGCCTTGACGTGGGCCGGGTCGGGCTCGCCGCGCCAGCGGACCATGAACCGCTCGGTGATCGACTTCGCTTCGTCGACCCGGGTCTGCGGTACGGCGGGCTGCCCGATGCCGCGGGCGGACTGGGCGACGTAGGAAAGCGCCATCACGGACGCGCGGGCCAGCTGGTCGCGCGCCTCTTCGTCGCTGATGTCGAGCAGCGGCCGGTAGCCCCAGATGGGGGCGAGCATGGCGAGCGCGGCCTGGACGTCGACCCGGACGTCGCCGGTGTGCACCGGCAGCGGGAACGGCTCGGCGGGCGGTAGCCCGTGGCCGAACTGACCGTCGACGAGAAGGCCCCATACGTCACCGAAGGTCACCTTGCCGGCGAGGTCCTCGATGTCGACACCGCGATAGCGCAGCGCGCCACCGTCACGGTCGGGCTCGGCGATTTCGGTCCGGAAGGCGACCACGCCTTCGAGACCCGGTCGGAAACCGTCGTCGACCTGGTCGGACGGCTGTTTGGTGCTGATCGTGGAGGCACTCACTGTGGTGAAACCTTTCGATGCGCATTCCCCGGCTTTGTGTTTCACGCGTGGACGGGATACACGCAGCGAAGGCGCGCCTCATCGCACGGATGGACAAACCTTGCTCCACGCCGGGGCCCGGGGCAATCGAAAGATGTGGTGGTTTCGGTCACGATTACGAGAACGATTCAGTGAAAACCGCCTTCGTACGCGAAGAGTTACGGCTCCGTTCACTTTGCGTGTACCGGCGCGCAGGTAAATCCTGTGTTTCGAGAACCGGCGCCGCGCGGTTTCCGGTGATAGACCTTTGTCATGCACTTGAGCCCCCAGGAGCGGGACAAACTGCTCATCCACGTCGCGGCGGACGTAGCTCGCAAACGACTGGAACGCGGGGTCCTCCTGAACTACCCCGAGGCGGTGGCGCTGATCACCGACCACGTTCTGGAAGGCGCCCGCGACGGCCGGACGGTGAGCGAACTCGTCGCCAGCGGGCGGTCGGTGCTCAGCCGGGCCCAGGTACTCGGCGGCGTGCCGGAAATGGTCGATTCGGTGCAGGTCGAAGCCACTTTCCCGGACGGCACGAAGCTCGTCACCGTGCACGACCCGATCGTCTAGAAGGGGGGACGGGTGCGTCCAGGAGAGATCATCACCGGTGCCGAACCGGTCGAACTGAATCCCGGCAGGCCGCGGGTCCGGCTGCTCGTGCGGAACCTCGGCGACCGGCCCGTCCAGGTCGGTTCACACTTCCATTTCGCGGCGGTGAACCCGGGACTCGAATTCGATCGCGAAGCCGCGCGCGGGCATCGTCTCGACGTCCCCGCGGGGACGTCGGTGCGGTTCGAACCGGGCGTCGAACGCGAAGTCGACCTCGTCCCGCTGGCCGGGAACCGCCAGGTGCCCGGATTGCGCAAGGAGTCCTGATGCCGTCGATCGATCGCGAGCGCTACGCGGAACTCTTCGGCCCGACGGCGGGCGACCGGATCCGCCTGGCGGACACCGACCTGCTCATCGAGGTCACCGAGGACCGCAGCATGGGGCCGTCGGGCAGCGGCGACGAGGTGCTGTTCGGCGGCGGCAAGGTCATCCGCGAATCGATGGGCCAGGGCATGGCGACCCGGGCCGAAGGCGCGCCGGACCTGATCATCACCGGCGCGGTGATCCTCGACCACTGGGGAATCGTCAAGGCCGACGTCGGCGTCCGCGACGGCCGGATCGTCGGGATCGGCAAGGCGGGCAACCCGGACACGATGGACGGCGTCGACCCGGCGCTGGTCATCGGCCCGTCGACGGAAGTGCTGGCCGGCAACGGGAAGATCCTCACCGCGGGCGGGATCGACTGCCACGTCCACTTCATCTGCCCGCAGCTGACCGACACCGCGCTCGCGTCCGGGCTGACCACGCTCGTCGGCGGCGGCACCGGCCCGGTCGAGGGCAGCAAAGCCACCACCGTCACGCCCGGCGCGTGGAACCTCGGCCGGATGCTGCAGGCGATGGACGGCCAGCCGGTCAACGTTCTGCTGCTGGGCAAGGGGAACACCGTCCGCCACGACGCGCTGCGCGAACAGCTCGCGGCGGGTGCGGGCGGGTTCAAACTGCACGAGGACTGGGGCACCACCCCGGCCGCGATCGACGCCTGCCTCACCGTCGCCGACGAATCCGGTGTCCAGGTGGCGATCCACACCGACACGCTGAACGAGGCCGGCTTCCTGGAGTCCACTGTGGACGCCATCGGCGGCCGGTCGATCAACGCGTACCACACCGAAGGCGCGGGCGGCGGGCACGCGCCGGACATCATCCAGGTCGCCGGGCTGGCCAACATCCTGCCGTCGTCGACGAACCCGACGCGTCCGCACACCGCCAACACCCTCGACGAGCATCTCGACATGCTCGTCGTCTGTCACCACCTGAACCCGTCCGTGCCCGAGGATCTGGCGTTCGCCGAAAGCCGGATCCGGCCGACGACCATCGCGGCCGAGGACGTCCTGCACGACCTCGGCGCGATCTCCATGATGAGTTCGGATTCGCAGGCGATGGGCCGCATCGGCGAGGTGATCATCCGGACCTGGCAGACCGCGCACGTGATGAAGCGACGGCGCGGAGCACTGCCGGGCGACGGCGCGGCCGACAATCTGCGCGCTCGTCGCTATGTCGCCAAATACACGATCAACCCCGCGATCGCGCACGGGATGGACCGCGAGATCGGCTCGGTGGAGATCGGGAAACTCGCCGATCTCGTGCTGTGGGAACCGAAGTTTTTCGGCGTCCGGCCGCATGTCGTGCTCAAGGGCGGGTTCCCGGCCTGGGCGGCGATGGGTGACGCGAACGCGTCCATCCCGACACCGCAGCCGGTACTCGCGCGGCCGATGTTCGGCGCGGCGCCTTCGGTCGCCGCCGCGAGCAGTTTCCATTTCGTGGCACCGGAAGCTCTGGAAAACGGGGTCGCCGAACGGTTCGGCATCACGCGGAAGCTGGTGCCGATCTCGAACACCCGCTCCCGCGGCAAGGCCGACATGGTGCTCAACGACGCGACGCCGGACATCCGGGTGGAGCCGGACAGTTTCGCCGTGCACGTCGACGGCGAGCTGATCGAACCCCAGCCGGTGACGGAACTGCCGATGGCGCAAAGGTACTTCCTGTTCTGATGGACCTCTCTGCGCTCATCCTCGCCGACTCCCGGTTTCCCGGGGGCGGCCACGTCCATTCCGGCGGCCTCGAAGAAGCCGTCGCCCGCAAGCTGATCACGCAGGAACGCGACCTGCCCGGATTCCTCTCCGGCCGGTTGCGGACGGCGGGTTCGCTGGCCGCCGTGTTCGCCGCGGCCTCCGCGCACGCTGCCGCCCGAAATGTCCCCAGTGGACACTGGCGGCGGCTCGATCTCGAACTCGACGCCCGGACCCCGTCGCTCGCGCAGCGGGAGGCGTCCCGTGCGCAAGGGCGGGGGACGGCGCGGGCGGGTAAAGCGGCGTGGCCGTCTCCGGTGCTTTCTCGGCTGCTGAAGGAAACTCCGCGGCCGCATCATCCGGTGATCGTCGGTGCGCTGGTCGGGGTGCCGTTCGACGCGGCGATGGCGGTGGCCTATCTCGCGATCAGCGGACCGGCGAGCGCGGCTGTCCGGCTGCTCGGCCTCGATCCCTTCGCCGTCAACGCCGTCGTGGCAAGGCTTTCCGCTGAAGTCCGGGAGGTTTCCCGGCAGGCCGCCGAGGTCGCGGGGAGCGATCCGGCCGATCTCCCGGCGCCCGGGTCCCCGGCGCTCGATCTGTTCGCCGAGGCACACGCCCGGCATCACAAGGAAGAGGTGCGTCTCTTTGCCAGCTGAGCATGGCCACGGACACGGTCACGTCCACCCGGTCAACTTCGACCCCACGGCCGCGGAACCCGATCACTACGAGCAGGCGCCGACCGCGGGCCGCGCGTACCGGATCGGCATCGGCGGGCCGGTGGGCAGCGGGAAGACCGCGCTCACCGCGGCGCTGTGCCGGGCGCTCGGCGACGAGGTGAACCTCGCCGTCGTCACCAATGACATCTACACCACCGAGGACGCGGACTTCCTGCGCAAGGCGGGTGTGCTCGACCCGGAGCGGATCGAGGCCGTGCAGACCGGCGCGTGCCCGCATACCGCGATCCGCGACGACATCACCGCGAACCTCGACGCCGTCGAGCGGCTGGAGGAGCGTTTCCCCGGGCTGGACCTGGTGATCATCGAAAGCGGCGGAGACAACCTGACGGCGGTGTTCAGTCGCGGGCTCGCCGACAGCCAGGTCTTCGTGGTCGACGTCGCGGGTGGCGACAAGGTGCCGCGCAAGGGTGGGCCGGGGGTCACCACGGCGGACCTGCTCGTCATCAACAAGATCGACATCGCGCATCTGGTCGGTGCGGACATGGACGTGATGACCTCGGACGCGCACCGGATGCGCGGCGAGCTGCCGGTGATCACGCAGTCCCTTGTGGACACCCCGAACGCGCCCGACGTCGCCGCCTGGGTCCGTTCGCTGCTCCCGGTCCGCGCGGGGTGAAGGCGCACGCACGGCTGGTCGCCCGCTGTGAGGGTGGCCGGACCGTCCTGCGTGAGCTGCGCTCGATGGCGCCGCTCACGCTCCTTCCCAAACGGGGCACCGGCGCGACGGCGATCGTGCATCTGGTCAACTCGGCGACGTCTCCCTTGGGCGGCGACGAACTGAAGCTGACCGTCCGGGTCGGGCCGGGCGCCTCGTTGCGGATCTCCGGGGTGGCCGCGACGATCGCGCTCCCTGGGCTGCACGGCGAGGGGAGTTCGTCCCTTGTGGACGTCGAGGTGGACGAAGGCGGTTCGCTGGAGTACCTGGCGGAGCCGACTGTCGTCACCGCCAGGGCCCGGCATTCCGCGGTGCTCACCGCGTCCTTGGCCGCCGGTGCTCATCTGCACACGCGGGAGGTGCTCGTCCTCGGCAGGGCGGGGGAGCGGCCGGGTTCGCTGGTGACCACGCAACACGTGACGCGGGGCGAAGTCCCGGTGTTGCGGCAGACACTGGAGATCGGGGATTCCACTTTGGACTCCAGTCTCGCGCATCTCGCCGGGCGGA
Source organism: Amycolatopsis sp. NPDC039088 (assembly GCF_055598845.1). Classification (NCBI taxonomy): domain Bacteria; kingdom Bacillati; phylum Actinomycetota; class Actinomycetes; order Pseudonocardiales; family Pseudonocardiaceae; genus Amycolatopsis; species Amycolatopsis sp. NPDC039088. The sequence continues at coordinate 40,113 of NZ_JBVKAE010000042.1, forward strand.
GGGTGCTGGCGACCGATCTGGTCGTCGGTGGGCCGGAGCTGCCCGCGGCTTCCGGCGACTGGTGGTCGCGGACCCCGCTCGCCGGGGGCGGCACCCTCACGACGTCACTGGCCCCGGACGCCGTCACCGCGCTCAAAGTGTTCGAAAGTCCGTGAAGGCCCCTTCCCTACCTTGAAGGTCAGGGTCCCGGCAAAGTCGGGGTCGCACCCGGTTGCGAAGCTTGATCAACAGAGCTTCAGGGGCATGCCCCTGAAGCCGGTGCACCTCGAGTGTGGAGGATTTGGGACGTTGAACGTCCCAAATCCTCCACACTCG
>NZ_JBVKAE010000042.1:40435-71124 GCF_055598845.1 Amycolatopsis sp. NPDC039088
GGGGGCGTCCCCCGAAAGCCGGGCCATCTGGGGTGGGGGGGGTTGGGGAGGGGAAACCCCCAAACCCCTCCACACTCGGACCCCGCAGGCATCAGCGATGCCACATCCGGAGCACCAAGAACAGTGCCGACCAGCAACTCATGTGACTTTGCCGGGGACCCTGACTCGAAAGGTCCGTGAAGAGGGCCTTCACGGGCCGACTCCCCGTCAGAACTTGGTGCCCAGCCAGGCCATCGCGACCGGACCGCCCGCCGAGACGCCGCCGATGTGTTCCAGCAGCGGGAATTCCTGCCAGGTGACGTCGGCGCCGAGTGCGCGGTAACGGTCGCGCAGCCCCTTGCCGACCGACAGCGGGATCAGCTCGTCCAGCGACGCGTGGTACAGGTAGACCGGCGCGCCGGGCTTGGTCTTGCCCGCCAGGTTCTCCCCGAGCCGGGTCTGCCAGCGCGGGTCGAACGAAACGTTCGGCACGGTCGTGAAGTCGTTGAGCCGCGCGAAAGGCGCCGCCGCGCCGAGTTCGACGGTGCACGCTTCCTTGACCGTCGCGACGGCCTTCTCGCCCTTCGCGTTGAGCACGTCGTTGAACGGCAGTTCCGGGTACGCGGTCGCGTAGCCGACAGCGGCGCCGAGCACCAGACCGAACGCCGGACCGCCGTCGTTGAACTTCAGTACCGCGTTCAGATCCGCCGGAACCCCGCCTTCCGCGACCCCGACCAGGTTGACCTCAGGTGCGTAGGACGGCTGCAGTTCACCCGCGAACGCCGCGGCCTGACCACCTTGCGAGTAGCCGAAAACGCCGACCGGGCCGGTCTTCGACAATCCCGCGTCGGGGACCCTGGCGGCGGCGCGGGCGGCGTCGAGGACGGCCCGGCCTTCGGACTGGCCGACGGCGTAGGTGTGCGTACCCGGTGTGCCGAGGCCTTCGTAGTCGGTCACGACGACCGCCCAGCCGCGCGAAAGTGCTTGGCTCATCAGGAGGACTTCGTTCTCGGACCCGTTCGTCAGCCGCGTCGACGGCGCGCAGCGGTCGCCGAGACCGTGGGTGCCGACGGCGTAGGTGACCAGCGGACGCGGCCCGTTCGTCCAGGGAGTGTGCGGGACCAGCAGGATGCCCGACACCGTGTTCGGCTGCCCTGTCGCCGAGGTGGAGCGGTAGAGGAGTTTCCAGGCCTTCGCCGGGGCGGTGGCGATGACCGACTTGTATTCGACCAGGTCCCCCGGCGCGCTCGGCGCGGCTTGCGCGGCCGGGGCGCCGACGAGGGCGGCGGTGAGAGCTGCGACCAGAACTGTCCGAAGCACCGTTGCCTCCAGTTTGGTAATTAAGATTTTCGCAATGTAGGCGGTGTTGGTAGCATCTGGCAATCCCTATTACCGAATCGGGGGAGGTCGAGTGGCCCGCACGTACGGCGGGGTCGCACCCGAGCAGCGGCGCGCCGAACGGCGTGAACGCCTGCTTTCCGCGGCCCTGGACCTGTTTACTTCGACGGGCTACCAGCAGGCGAAGATCACCGAGCTGTGCACGCGCGCCGGCGTCTCGACGCGGAACTTCTACGAGGAGTTCGAGAGCAAGGAGCAGGTACTGCTGACCCTGCACGAGCGCATCAACGCCCTCGCGCTGGAGCACGTCACCGGCATCCTGGACCGGCTTGAGGACGCCGACGCGGTCACCCGGATCGGGACGCTGCTCGACGTCTTCGTCGCCACGGTGACCTCGGATCCGCGCATGCCGCGGCTGAACTACGTCGAGGCTGTCGGTGTCAGCGCCGCTTTGGAGGCGCAGCACCAGGAATGGGTCGACCGGTGGGCCGCGTTCATCGAAGCCGAGGCCCGGCACGCCGCCCTGCACGGCGTCGCGCCGGACCGCGACTACCACCTGACGGCCGTCGCGCTCGTCGGCGCGGCGACCGGGCTCCTGCGTGAGTGGCAGGCGCACACGCCGCCGCTGCCCGTCGCCGACGTCGCCGCCGAACTCCGGGCCTTGATGCTCGCCGCCATCACCCGGCCGGCCTAAAACGCGGTCCTTGCACCCGCAAGGACCGCATTCAGAGGACGAAACGCGTTTCAGGAGACGGCGGAAGCCCGGCGGAAGGTGTTGTGCAGGACGGCCAGCAGCGCGTCGCGGACCGAGAGCCGCTGCCGCGCGTCGAAGGTGATCAACGGGACGTCGTCGCCCACCGCGAGCGCCCACCGCACGTCTTCGAGGTCGTGCTTGAGGGAACCGTCGAACACGTTCACCCCGACCACGAACGGCAATCCGGCCTTCTCGAAGTAGTCGACGGCCGGGTAGCAGTCGTCGAGCCGCCGGGTGTCGACGATGACCAGCGCGCCCAGCGCGCCGAGCACGAGGTCGTGCCACATGAACCCGAACCGGTCCTGGCCCGGGGTGCCGAAGAGGTACAGCTTCACCTCTTCGTCGATGGTGATGCAGCCGAAGTCCAGCGCCACCGTCGTGGTGGTCTTCGACGGCACGTCTCCGCCCGCGTCGTCGACGGCCGCCCCGGTCGAGGTCATCGCGGCCTCGGTGGTCAGCGGTTTGATCTCCGAGATCGCCCCGACGGTGGTCGTCTTGCCGACGCCGAACCCGCCGGCGATGACGATCTTGACCGGTGTCGGCGGCTTGGCCGACGCCGGTTCAGCGAATTGCTTCGAGTCCACGAATGACCCTTTCGATCATGCCGAGGTCCTGGGTGAGGGTTCCGGTCGGCCGTCGGAGTACGACGTAGCCGAGCGCGGCGAGATCCGCCACGAGCACCCTGGCCACGCCGATGTGCAGGCCGAGCATCGCCGCCACTTCGGCGACGGATTTCGTTTCCCGGCAAAGGGAAACGATCTCCCGTCGTTCGAAGGTCAGCCTCGACTGCGAAGCCGCCCCGAGTCTGCTCGTGAGCACCTGCGCCTCGATTTCGAGCGTGCCGTCCACCGGCTGTGCGCGGCCGGCGGTGAGCAGATACGGGCGCAGCAGCGAAATGTCCTGCTCGCCACCCCGGGGGCGAGGTACCTGATCGTCGCTCATTCCCTTGTCCCCTCGTCCTTTCAGCTGCCGACGCTCTTCTTGAGTTCCTCGATCAGCGCGGGGGTGAGCACCTCGGTGGCGCGGTTGGCGAACATCGCCATCTCGTAGGCGATCGTGCCGAGGCTGGCCTGCTTCGTGGCGAGCACGCCGAGCGAGCAGCCGATGCTGATCGTGCAGACCAGCAGATAGCCCTGTTCCAGCTCGATGATGATCTTGTCGGGCGAACCGAGCGGGTGGCTCTCGGAGACACCGTGCGCCAGGCCGAGCATCGCCGAGCAGATCGCGGCCAGCCGGTCGGCGTTGGCGCGCTCCAGCTCGGACGACATCGCGATCAGCAGGCCGTCGGCCGAGACGGCGATCGCGCCCATCGCGCTCGCCGTGTTCTGCGCGAAGCGCGTCACCAACCAGTTGAAGTTCCGGGCTTCGACGCTGACTCCGGTCGTCATTTCTTGCTCTTCTCTCTCTGTTCCATCGCCGGGTTGACGGCTTTCTCCAACCCGTCACTGAAGGCGTCGAACGCGGCACGCTCGGCCTCGGGGTCACGCATGCCCTTGGGCTTGGTGGTGTTCAGTGCCGCCCGCGCGGTCTGGTGCCGCGCGGCCGGTCCCTTCGCCAGGCCCGGCGCCAGCTGGGCACCGGGGACCCGGCGGGTGAGACCGCCGCGCGAAGCGGCGGGCACCGGTGTCGGGGTCGGCATCGGCATCGGGTTGCCCGCCGGTGGACTCGCCGGTGGCGGCGAAGCCTGGGGCGGCACGGTGTTGGCAGAAGAAGTCCCAGTGGCCTTCGCGAGTCCTGCCTCGAAGCCGTCGAAGGCCGCTTTGGCCGCCTCTGGATCATGCCTGGACTTCGGCCGCGCCGGTGCTTCGGGGGCACCGGGGAGCTGTGCGCCCTTGACCCGCCGCCGCAGTCCGCCGCGGGTTTCCCCGGAATCGGCGGTGAGCGTCGGCGCGGGAGCCTGGTACACGGGCTCGGGGATGGGGGCGGGAAGCGGCGTGGGTTCCGGTATCGGCATCGGCTCCGCGATCTCCCCGTCGGTTTTGCGGAACCACCGGAAGTCCTTGGGCCGCTGGCCGTCGCGCGGGATCATCCCGGCGATCGCCAACGTCGGCAGCTCCCGCTCGGACGTCTTCTCCCGCGGCTGGTACTGAGGCTGCTGAGGAGTGGGCTCGTCGACCGGTTCCGCCGTCGGCCAAGCGGGCGGCGGGACGCTCTTCCGCACGGGTTCCCGGTAGGTCAGCAGGTTCGGCGGGACGGTGATCCGGGCCGTGATGCCCCCGCCCGCCTCGGTCTCGGTCAGCTCGACCTTGAGCCCGTGCCGCCGCGCGAGGCGGCCGACCACGAACAGGCCGAGCACACTGGTCGGCGCCAGTTCGAGCCGCTCGCGTTCGACCAGCCGCCGGTTCTCCTCGGCGAGCCGTTCTTCGGTCATGCCGATGCCCTGGTCCACGATCACGATCAGGCAGGAGCCGTCGGGCAGCACCTTCGTCCCGACATCCACAAAGGACTCCGGCGGGGAGAACGACGTCGCGTTCTCCAGCAGTTCGGCGAAGATCAGCACCAGGTCCGAACCGAACGGCGACGACAGCAGGACGTCGCCCATCGAGCCGAGCCGGACCCGCTGGTAGTCCTCGATCTCCGCGAGCGCCGAACGCAGCGCCGTCGACAGCTCGATCGGCCCGGAGATCCTCGCTTCGTCGCGGTTTCCCGAAACGACGAGGAGGTTGTCCGCGTTGCGGCGCAGGCGGGTCGAGAGGTGGTCGAGCCGGTAAAGGCTCGCCAGCAGCGCGACGTCCTGCTCGTTGCGTTCCAGTTCGTCGACGAGCGCCAGCTGCCTGCCGACCAGGTTCTGCGTCCGTTTCGCGACGTTCGCGAACATGAGGCCGACGTTGCGCCGCGTGACGGTCTGCCGTTCCACCAGTTCGGCTGCGGTGGCCTGGACCCGGTTGAACGCCTCGGCGAGTTTCCCGAGTTCGTCCTGGGAGGACACGTCGATGGTGGCGAGCCGGGGCGCGAGTTCTTCGGCCTGTTCGGTGTCGGAGACGCGGACCAGTTCGGTACTCGCGAGGTCGGCGACCGAAGTCGCCGCCGTGGTCAGCTTCCGCAGCGGATCCGCGATCGACCGGCTGACCGCGATCGCGAGCCCACCGACCAGCAGGAACAGCACACCGGCGCCGATACCGATCGTCCACGCCAGGTTCTGCGCGGCGTCGGCTCGCGCGGTCGCGGCGTCGGCGATACCGGCGGTGACCTCGTCCTGGACGAGTCGTCGCTGGTTCGACTGGGCTTCGACGGCACCGAGGATGTCCGGCAGCATCGCCTGTACCGCCTGCGGTGTCCTGGCCTGCGGGAGCTTGGCTTCCAGCGCGTCGACCCGGCGGCCGGTCTCGCCCTGGTCGACCGAGACGACGTCGGTGGACTGCGTGACATCGGCCTGCTGCACGAACCGTTCGAGGAACAGCGACGCCTGCTGTTTCGCGTCGTCCAGCACCGGCGCCCCGGATTCGGGGGTGACCAGCACGATGATCAACGCCATACCGCGCAACGAGTACTCCTCGTTCGCGCGCAGCAGCGCGTCGAGCGCCGTCAGCTGACGGGTGCCCTCCGCGTCACTGGTCTGCTGTGGCACCAGGCGAAGCGCGTTGATGACCGCGTCGATCACCGCGTGGTACGTCCGCGCCACGCTGTCCAGTGAGGCACCGCGCCGGAGCGCGTTCGCGCGGATCTCGTCCAGCGAACCGATCCGGACCAGCGCGGCGGCGAGCTCTTCCGGCGCGTCGGCACTCAGCTGTGCCCGGACCTGGTTCACCGTGTCGGCTACGACACCCTGCTGTCGCACCATCGCCGAACTGCCCGCCGACGTCGACGCGATGTAGTGCGCCGTCAGCAACCGTTCCCGCTGCAGTTCCCACGCCAGCGCGCCCAGCGCGCGAGCCTGCGACGCGACGTCGGCCGTGGTGCGGGCGGACCGCGCGTCGTCGACTTCCCCGGCGACGTAAGGCACCGACACCAGGACCACCGCGGTCAGCGGCAACATCAGGAGCAGGTTGAGCTTGCCCCGGATGCCGAGTCTGCCGAGAAACCCGGAGCGCGACTTACGCTCCGGCCGCGTTTTCCCGTGCCTCATGGTCACCTTTCTCCTCAACTCCGCCCGAGATGTCCGCGGTGCTGCTCCCGGACGAGGTCTTCGATGGACGCGCGCAGCGCGAGGAACTCCGGCGCGCGTTTGACCGCGAGGTCGCGCTCACCGGGTAGATCGACCACGATATCGGCGGCGACCCGGCCCGGATCCGACGCCAGCACCACGACCCGCCGCCCGAGGAACACGGCCTCCTCGACGTCGTGGGTCACCATCAGCACCGTCGTTCCGGTGTCGGTCCAGATCCGGCGGATCAGGACCTGCATGTCCTCTTTGGTCTGGACGTCCAGCGCGCCGAAAGGTTCGTCGAGCAGCAGCACCTCGGGTTCGCACGCCAGTGCCCGCGCGATCGCGACCCGCTGCTTCTGCCCGCCGGAAAGCTGCTTGGGCAACGACTTCCGCAGCCCGGCGAGCCCCGTCTCCTCGAGATACCAGTCCACCCGGCGAGCGCGTTCGGCCGTGTCGAGGCTCAGCAGTTCGAGTCCGAACGCGACATTGCTCTCCACCGTGCGCCACGGGTACAGCGCCCCGTGCTGGAACACCAGTCCGCGATCCGGGCCCGGCCCGGTCACCGCGTCACCGTCGAGGGTGATCAGCCCCTCGGACGGTTCGGTCAGCCCGGCGATCAGCGAAAGCAGGGTCGACTTGCCGGATCCGCTCGCGCCGACGACGCAGACGAAGTCGCCGCGCGCGATGTCTAGGTCGATCCCGTCGAGTGCGCGGGTGGTCTTGCCTCCGGCGGTGTAGTCCTTGGCGATGCCCTTGAGTTCCAGCGTCACGCCGCCCACTTCCCGACCCGCGTCCGCAGTTGCCGGAGCGCGACGTCGATGATCAGGCCGAGCAGGCCGATCACGATCAGCAACGCGAAGATCCGGTCGGTCTGGGTGAACCGTTGCGCCCGCATGATCCGCAGGCCCAGCCCGGCGGTGGCGTTGATCAGCTCGGCGACCACCACGAAGTTCCACGCGGCCGCGGCGTTGACGCGGGTCGCGTCGATCATGCCGGGCAGCGCGTGCGGGACGATCACCTTGCGCAGCACCTCACCGCGCCGCGCCCCGAGCGTGTAGGACACGTCGATCAGCGAACGCGGCACCCCGCGGACCGCGTCGGCCGTCATCAGCGTGTTGAAGAAGACCGTGCCGAGGAACAGGACGGCGACCTTCGACGGCTCACCGAGGCCGAGCCAGATCATCAACAGCGGGATGAACGCGCTCGCCGGCAGATAGCGCAGCATCGCGATGACCGGCTCGAACAGCGCCAGCCCGGCGTTGAAGGTCCCCATCACGATGCCGAGCGGCACCGAGACGAGCACCGCGAGCCCGAAGCCGAGCAGCACCCGCTGGGTGGTCGCCCAGAGATCGCTGAACAGTTCGCCCGACTCGATCATCTTCACCAGCGCGTCGAACACCGCGACCGGTGTCGGCAGGAACAGGGGCTTGACGACCTGCAACGCGTTCAGCGTCACCCAGATCAGCAGCGGGATCGCGAACGACAGGACCGCCAGCGTCCACTTCCACCGCGAGGGGATCGGCGTCCGGAGCGAGAACAGCGGGGAGGCGTTCGGTTTGAGGCCTGCCCGGCGGGGCAGCGGCGACCAGTCCGGCCGCGCGCCGCCTCGTCGGCGATCCTCCTGCGCTTCGGCGAGCCGCTGCTCGTCGTCGAGGCGACGCGCTTCGGCCTCTTCGGCGGTGTCCGTCCGCTGAACGGACGAACGCGCCGAGTCCGTGGTGCTCACGGCACCGACTTGACGTACTGGTCGTCGAACAGCCCGTCGATGTTGGGCCGGGCCGGGGCCAGCCCGGTGGAGACCATGAAGTCGGCGATCTTGCCCGCCTGGAAGTTCAGATGCGCGGGGGTGACGCCCGGGGTGAACGCGTCGAGGTTCTGCTGTTTGGTGAAGATCGTGGTGCCCGCGTCGTAGGTCTTGTACTCGTCCGTCGACACGGCCCCGCGCTTCGCCATGATCTGGACGGCTTCGTCCTTGTTCTGCTTGATCCAGTCGATCGTCTGGAACCAGGTGGTCACCAGTGCCTGGACCTCCTTCTTGCGCTCCTTCGACATGTTCTCGGAGACGACAAGGTGGTCCGGGATGGCGCCGGGGAACTCGGCGGACGTCGCGATCGCGCGGCTGCCGGGGCGTTCGAGCGCCTTCGAGGTGAACGGGGCGAACGCGGCGACGGCGTCGACCTGCCCGCCGACGAACGCGGCCGCGGCGGCGTCGGTCAGCAGCGGGACCAGCTCGACGTCCTTCTCGGTCAGCTTCGCCTCCTGCAGGGCGAGCAGCAGGAGGTAGTGGTCGACGGTGCCCTGCTCGACGGCGACCTTCTTGCCCTTGAGGTCGGCGACGCCGGTGATCCCCTCACGGGCGATGATCTTGTCGTTGCCCGTGGAGTTGTCGTTGACCAGGACGACGGACAGCTTCGCGCCACCGCTGACCGAGGCGAGCGTGTCGTTGAGGGTCTGGCTGTTGGCGTCGATCGCGCCGGAGGAAAGTGCGTTGATGCTTTCGGTGTAACTGTCGAACCACTTCAGGTCGACGTTCACGCCGTTCTTCTCGAAAAGGCCTTTTTCCTGGGCCACCGCCCACGGGAACCAGCCCGGCCAAGCGCTGTAACCGATGGTGACCTTGGTGCCGGAAGCGGCTGTGCTGGTGTCCGAACAAGCCGAAAGGGCTGTCACACCGGCCAACGAAATGGCGCACAGCAACGCCGTCATGAGACGGCGGGAACGGGAAATCACAACGCACTCCTGGGGAAGGGGAGTAACACGGGCCTGGAAAGTTCCGGTGGCTCGAGCGCAGGAGTGATCGACCGGCGTCGAACTCCCTGGCGGAAGTACGGCCGGCAATTAGCGGACGGAGCAGCCGCACACCCGGCCGTCCCACCCTGAACCTCTAAACACTCTGTATAGAGGTGATCACCCCGTTGCCCTCGGCGGCGATCCTATCGAGCGGCGCAAGGTCTACCTAGTGTGATGATCGGCTCCTTGCTCGATTTGCTGTCACATTCCGCTAAATCCGGCCAGGTTCGCCCCAAGGGGCGAGGTCTGGACCGGTGGGCAACCCGGGGTACGGCGGCGCGCGTCCATCAGGTGGCCGGTGAATCCCAGCCGGCCGATCGGGAGGGAGCGGAAGATGAAAATTCGTTCGGCCGCGTTGTGCGTCGCGGGTGCGGCGCTCGTGTCCACCATGGCCGGAGCGGGACCGGCGAACGCGACGAGACCGTCCAGTCTCGTCCTCGGTCCGAGCAGTGTCGTCGCAGGTGGGACGGTGACCGCGGATATCTACTGCCTGCGCCCGTCGGGTGCCGGAGAGCTCGCGACGACCCTCGTCGCGGACGGGCTCGCGGCGCCGATTCCCTTGCGGGTAGTGGGAGACGGTGGCACCGGCGGGATCGGTGTCGCGTTGCGCGGCGACGGTCCCGTGGGGACTGTGCCGGGCCGGTACACGGCGTCCTACGACTGCTGGGGCTGGATTGTTCGCGCGGAGTTCACTGTCACGAACTGACAACGCGACCTTGGAGAAGCGAAGGCCGCCGCCCGGGTTCCGGCGGCGGCTTTCGCCGCGCGTCACGGGCGGACCGTCGGCATCGTGGGCATCGGCAGGTCGACCGGTCCCGCTGTCTGGCACATGTCGTGGCAGGTCGCGTCGAGGGTGCAGCACAGCGAGCAGATGGCTCCCGACTGCTTCGCGCAGTCGGCGATGTCGGGCAGTTCGAACTCGTCCTGGCACACCGTGCAGACATGTGTCGCGCGGAGTTCCGCCGGAGATAATTTCTGTCGAATGACAGAATTAGGACGGGCCAGATAGGTCCTGCCCTTCGTGGCGATGGCGATGGCTGGGACGAGCACCATCGCGACGACCAACGCGAGCAAGGGGCTGAATGCGGAAAGGAATTGTCCGAACGCGCCGAAATAGGCGGCGATCGAAAGGGTGGAAGCGACGATCATCGAACCGAATCCGACCGGATTGATCTTCGGAAGATAAGCCCGTTTGAATTCGATGTACCTCGGCGATAGACCGAGCGGTTTCGCGATGACGAGATCCGCGCAGACCGCGCCTATCCAGGCGATTGCCACGTTGGAGTAGAAGCCGAGGATCTTGTTCAGGAAGGCGAACGCGCCGAATTCCATCAAGGCGAGCGCGATCCCGCAGTTCACCAGTACGTACCAGACCCGGCCCGGGTGACGGTGCAATACCCGGGAAAAGAAGTTGGCGAACGACAGCGACCCGGAATAGGCGTTCGTCGTGTTGATCTTGATCTGGCTGACCACGACGAACAGGGCGGCGAAGGTCAGCGCCGCCGGGCCGAGCGCCGGCTTGACCGCCTCCAGGTAGGGGGCGATCGGCTCCAGCGCGTGTGCCTTCCCGACCACGCCGAGGGCGAGGAAGGCCAGCAGCGCGCCGCCGATCTGCTTGGCGGCGCCGAGCACCACCCAGCCGGGGCCCGCCGCGAGAACGGCTCCCCACCAGGCCCGTTTGTTCGAGTCCGTCTTCTCCGGCATGAACCGGAGGTAGTCGGCCTGCTCGCCGATCTGCCCGATCAGCGACAGCGCGACCCCCATGCCGAAGCCGAACCCGATCGCAGAGAAGCCGGAGCCCGCGCCCTCGGTCCCGCCGAACGAGGCGAACTCCGCGAACTTGCCCGGCTCCCGGATCGCGACCACCACGAACGGGAGGACGAGTCCGGCGATCCACAGCGGCTGCGTCCAGGCCTGCATCTTCGCGACCGCGCCCATCCCGTACAGCGCGAACGGCAGGACGATCAGCGTCGAGAGCAGGTAGCCGATCGGCAGCGGGATGCTCAAGGCCAGCTGGAAGGCCTGCGCCATGATCGAGCCTTCGAGCGAGAAGAAGATGACGGTGAAGCTCGCGTACACGAGCGACGTCAGCGTGGAGCCGAAGTAGCCGAAGCCCGCTCCGCGCGTCAGCAGGTCCATGTCGACGCCGTACTTCGCGCACGCGTGCGCGATGGGGACACCGGTCACGAAGATGACCAAGGCCGCCGCGAGGATCGCGAGCACGCCGGAGGTGAACCCATAAGAGAGGACGATGCTGGCGCCGATCGCGAAGTCGGCGAGGTAGGCGATCCCGCCCAGCGCAGTCGTCGCGACGACGAACGGCGACCAGCGGCGGAACGAGTGCGGGGCGAAGCGGAGTGAGTAGTCCTCGCGGTTCTCGTTGGCGGCGAGCGGGGTGTAGGTGCGCTTCGGCGGAGCGGTCTCCGGAGATCCGGTGGTGGGCAGCGTGCCGGTCATGAACCTGCCTCCGTGGTCGTGGGGAAGGAGAGCACGCCGAAAGTAGGTCCGGCCTTTATCGATCAGGGTCCGGCAGGTAACCACCGGGTTACGGCTTGCGGTCCAGCGGTTACACACTGATGACCGCGCCCGGGTGGCGGGAGTCACCGTTCAGTGGGTTTCGCCGCCGCGTCCGAGGCAATACCGTCGGCGGCAAAGCCGAAGTCACAGATGCCCCGACCGGGTACGGAGGTTTGGCGGATGATGCCGGAGATCAAGGATGGCGTGGACGACGACGCCGTCGTGCGCCTGCCCGGAATGCGAGTGGCCTACGAAGGAGGCGCCTTCGACGAGTCCGCGCTGGCGGAGACGTGGTTCGCGCAGCTGCAGGACTGGCTGAACCAGGCCGTCGCCGCGGGAGTCGCCGAACCGAACGCGATGGTGCTCGCCACAGCCGACCCGGAGGGCAGGCCGTCCTCCCGGACCGTCCTGTGCAAGGGCCTCGACGAACGCGGCGTCGTGTTCTACACGAACTACACGTCGACGAAGAGCCACGACCTGACCGCGACGCGCTACGCGTCGGTCACCTTCCCGTGGTACCCCCTGCAGCGTCAGGTCCACGTGCGCGGCGAGGTGGAGAAGGTCAACGTCGCCGAGACCGCCGCGTACTGGGCGTCGCGGCCGCGGGGTTCGCAGCTCGGGGCCTGGGCCTCGCCGCAGTCCCGCGTCGTCGACGGCCGCCGTCCCCTCGACACCGCACTCCACGGCATCGAGCGCCGCTTCGCCGAGGTCGAGAGCATCCCGGTCCCGCCGCACTGGGGCGGGTGGCGCATCCGGCCCGATGTCGTCGAGTTCTGGCAGGGCCGCGAGGACCGCATGCACGACAGGCTCCGCTACGTCCGGACCGACGACGGCTGGCAGATCGAGCGCGTAGCGCCGTAATTTTTGTCAGCGCTGAGTTTTCTGTCGAGCGCTGACGAAAAGCGCGCCGAAGGGGCGCCGGGCCGTATTCAACTCGCGTTGAGTGCGGAGGGCGCCCCTTCATCGCGTTTTCGTGGGCCTTCGGCCCAAAAGAGGGCGCTCGACGGTGAAGTCTCCCCGTCGCGCTGGCGCGCTCCCGGGAGACCGGCGTGGTCGCCGGGGTGTGGCCCTGACGACCCTTGGGGAGTACTTGGGGAACGCATCTAGAGGACTAAATGCGAAGTCATCGCCGTCACTCGCCTCGGCCCTGTGCCTGGGTGACTTAAATCGCGCGCGGTTGGTTAGTTAGCGCGGCTAAGCTGTCGGGTTGTGAGTGACGACGTGGGGGTTGACCAGCGCAAGGGCGTCCGCAAGTTGTTCGGTTCGATCGTCGTCGACACCCGGCCGCTCAAGATCCCCGCGTTCCGCCGCCTCTGGCTGTCCACCGCGGTCACCGCCATCGGCTCCCAGCTCACCGCCGTCGCGGTGCCCAAACAGGTCTTCGATCTCACCGGTTCGTCGGCGTATGTCGGCCTGACCGGCCTCGTCGCCCTGGTCCCGCTGCTCGTGTTCGGCCTGTGGGGTGGCGCGATCGCGGACGCCGTCGACCGGCGCAAGCTCCTCATCGTCACCAACGTCGGGGTCACCGTCACCTCGGCCGTCCTGTGGCTCCAGGCGTTCCTGAACGTCGGCTCGGTCTGGCTCGTGCTCGTCCTGCTGGCGGTCAACCAGGCCTTCTTCGCGATCAACATGCCGACCCGCAGTGCCGTGGTAGCCCGGCTGGTGCCGGACAACCTGATCGCGTCCGCGACCGCGCTGAGCAGCACGATGGCCACCTTCGGCGCGGTCTTCGGCCCGCTGCTCGCCGGTTCGCTGATCCCGGTCCTCGGCCTCTCGACGCTCTACCTGATCGACGTCATCGCGTTGACCGCCACCCTCGTCGCGGTCTGGAAGCTGCCCCCGATCCCGCCGCTCGGCGAGATCGCGCGCCGCGCCGGGCTCCGCGACATCATCGACGGCTTCCGCTACCTGGCGACGCAGAAGATCCTGCTGGCCTCGTTCCTCCTCGACATCATCGCGATGGTGGCCGGGATGCCGCGCGCGCTGATCCCGGAGATGGCCGAGCGCACCTTCGGTGATCCGCCCGGCGGCGGCCCGGCACTGGGCTGGCTGTACGCCGCGATGCCGGCGGGCGCGATGCTGATCGGTCTCTTCTCCGGCTGGCTGACCAGGATCCGCAAGCAGGGTCTCGGCGTCATCATCGCCGTCTGTGTCTGGGGCGCCGCCGTCATCGGGTTCGGCCTCGCGCAGTCGCTGTGGCTGGCCGTCTTCTTCATGGCGCTCGCCGGCGCGGCCGACATGGTCAGTGCGATCTACCGCATGTCGATCCTCCAGATCGCCACCACCGACGAGATGCGCGGACGGCTGCAGGGCGTGTTCACCGTCGTCGTCGCGGGCGGCCCGAGGATCGCCGACCTCACCCACGGCTGGGCGGCCGCCGGTGTCGGCACGGCCGCCGCGGCTTCCGGCGGCGGCGTGCTGGTCATCGTGCTGGTCATCGGGGCGGCGCTGCTGATCCCGTCGTTCTGGCGGTACCGGGCCCCGGTGGACTGAGCCGTTCGGGCTATCGTCGGGCCCATGCGTATTTCACGGGCGATCGTCCTGTTCGCCGCTGTCATCGCGACCGTCACCGCCTGTTCGTCCGGGGACCAGAAGTCGGACAACGCGGCCAAGCCGTCGAGCCAGGCCCCCGCTCCGTCGCAGTCCGCCGCGCCGAGTTCCTCGGCCGCGCCCACCGGTGGCGCCGGTTCGAAGGAGCCGTGCGCGCTGCTGCCCGCCGAGGCCGTCGGGAAGGCCGTCTCTCTCGAAGGTGTCACTTCGGCGCCGGGACCGGTGCAGGACAACGCCGCCAACGGTGGCAAGGCCAAGAGTTGCGTCTATTCGGCCGCGGGCAAGCAGATCGGCGCGCTCGCGGTGACCCGGTTCGAGGGCAACAAGATCAAGCCCGCCGAGATGGTCGCCGCGCTGAAGAAGGCGAAGCCGGGCGCGAAGGACGTCGCCGGTGTCGGCGAGGGCGCCGTCTACTACACCGACGAGAACAAGACCGCGACGCTGGCGGCCGCCGAACTCGTGAACGAGGTTCCGGTGCTGATCAACTACACCGGGCCGACGAAGATGACGCAGGAGATGATGGTGCCGCTGGTGAAGACCGCGGTCGACGCCAACTGAGCGGACTACCCCGAAGCGCGTTTCGTCAACCCGTGACGAAGAACTGACCAAACCGGACTGTCGGCCACAGAGGTGATGCGGCACACTATTGCCGCATGGCGGACACGACGACAACAGAACAGGCCGGGCCTGCCGGTCAGCCGAGCCTCAAACGGGTCATGGGTTCCAAGCTCCTGCTGTTCTTCGTGGTGGGGGACATCATCGGGACGGGCGTCTACGCACTCACCGGTCAGGTGGCAGGCCGGGTGGGCGGCGCGCTGTGGTTGCCGTTCCTGATCGCGTTCGTGGTCGCGATCATGACCGCGTTCAGCTACCTGGAACTGGTCGGGAAGTACCCGCAGGCGGCGGGTGCGGCGCTCTACACACACAAGGCGTTCAAGCTCCGCTTCCTCACCTTCATGGTGGCGTTCGCGGTGATGTGCTCGGGGATCACGTCGGCCTCGTCGGCGGCGAAGGCCTTCGGTGACACCTACCTCAAGGAGTTCATCACCGCGCCGATGCCGTGGGTGGCGATCCTGTTCGTGATCGGGCTCGCGCTGATCAACTTCCGCGGGGTCTCCGAGTCGGTGAAGACCAACGTGGTGCTGACCTGCATCGAGATCGGCGGTCTGCTGATCATCATCGGAGTCGGCGTGTGGGCGGTGCTCAACGGCAACGGGGACGCCTCGCGGCTGGTCGAGTTCGACACCGAGAACCAGACCATGCTGGTGGCGATCACCTCGGCGACGTCGCTGGCGTTCTTCGCGATGGTCGGCTTCGAGGACTCGGTGAACATGGCCGAGGAGTGCAAGGACCCGATCCGGATCTTCCCGAAGGCGATGCTGTGGGGCATGGTCATCGCCGCGACCATCTACATCCTGGTCTCCGTGACCTCTTCGCTGCTGGTGCCCGCCGACGACCTGGAAGCCGCCAAGAGCAGCGCGCTGCTGAAGGTGCTCGACGTCGGGGCCCCCGGGTTCCCGCGCGAGATCTTCTCCGCGATCGGGCTCTTCGCGGTCATCAACTCGGCGCTGATCAACATGCTGATGGCCAGCCGTCTGCTGTACGGCATGGCGAACCAGCGGATCATCCCGAAGCAGCTGGGCACGGTGCACCCGTTCCGCCGCAGCCCGTGGGTGGCGATCGTGTTCACCAGTGTCATCGCCATCGGCCTGGTGTCCTTTGTGGACATCAGTGTGCTCGGCGGTACGACGGCGTTGCTCCTGCTGGCGGTGTTCGCCATCGTCAATGTCGCCGTCCTGGTGCTGCGCAAGGAAAAGTCGGCGCACAAGCATTTTCGTGCGCCGACGATCATCCCGGTGCTGGCCGCGATCTTCTGTCTCTACCTGGTGACCCCGTTGTCCGGGCGGCCCGCTCGCGATTACAAGGTCGCCGCGATCCTGCTCGGCGTCGGCGTCGTGCTCTGGGGGATCAACTGGCTCATCATGCGGGCCACGCACAAGGAAGAGGACCGGCAGCTCGCCGAGCCGCCGGTCGGCTGACCACTCCTATCCGCGGCTGAGCGACTGGTACTCCACCGGGCTGTGCGCCGAGAACACGGTGACCTCGTCGGCGTGTTCTCGGCTCAGCTCGCGCAGCCGCTCGACGTTCTCCAGCCGCGGTTTGCGCAGGGTCTGCACCATGTTCTGGAACGCGGTCATCCCCGGTGGGCAGTGCGGTTTCACCGGATCCATCTGACCGTGGAAGAAGTACGCGTCGCCCGCGTGCAGCAGCCAGCCGTCGCCGGTGTCGACCGCGACTCCCGTGTGGCCTTTGGTGTGCCCCGCGAGCGGTACGAGCAGGATCTCCGGCGGCAGGCCCTTGAGTTCGCGGACGGCCTGGAAACCGAACCACTCGTCGCCGGCCTCGTCGTACTTGCTCCACAGTGGACGGTGGGCGAACTGGTTGGCGCGGAACCGGAGTTTCTCGCTCGCGTTGGCAGGGGCGGTCGCCGCGTCGTGTTCCGCGGTGCGGACGTGCACGACGGCGTTCGGGAAGTCCGCGAGTCCGCCGGCGTGGTCGACGTCGAGGTGGGTGCAGATGATGTGCCGCACGTCCTCCAGTTTGTGGCCGAGCGCCTCGACGTGGTGGGCGGCCGTCTCCGCCTCCACCGGGTTGGCGCCGACCATCAGGGTGAACGGCGTGCCGAGCCAGTCGCCCGGCCGGGCGACGCCCTGGCGGCCGAATCCGGTGTCCACCAGCACGAGCCCGTCGCCGGTCTCGATGAGCAGGCAGTGCGCCACCATCTCCGCGCGGCGCAGCAATCCCGGCTGGCCGTCGAGCAGTTTCCCTCCCGGTGCGCGCATCGTGCCGCAGTTCAGGTGGTGGACCTTCATATCCTGCTCCTCTGGCTGAGCCGCTCGAATGCGGTGGCGTCGTGCGCGGCGAAGACCGTCACCTCGTCACCGTTGTTACTCACAAGTTCGCGCAGCCGGCGCTGGTTGTCCAGTCGTGCCGTCTTCTCCGTCTGCATGTACGACTCGAAGAAGCCGAGTGCGAAGGGGAGGTGAGGTTTTTGTTCGAGTTCGCCGTTGTGGAAGACGGCGTCCCCGGCGTTGAGCAGCCAGCCGTCGCCGGTGTCGACCGCGACCCCGGCGTGCCCGCGGGTGTGCCCGGCGAGCGGGATGAGCAGGACGTCCGGCACACCCTCGAGTTCGCGAACGGCGTCGAAGCCGAACCACGGCTCGCCGTCGGCGCGGTAAGACTTCCAGTCCGGGCCGTGGCTGAACTGGACCTTCCGGTAGCGGCTCGCCTCCTTGCGGTCGATCGGTTTCTCCAACGCTTCGAGTTCGCGCGCGTGGACGTGGACCCGCGCCTGAGGGAAGTCGACGAGCCCGCCCGCGTGATCGAGGTCGAGGTGGGTGAGCACGATGTCGCGCACGTCGGCCGGGTCGAAGCCGAGCTTGCGGATCTGGGTGGTGGCGCTGAGGTCGTCGTCACCGACCGGGTTCACCAAGCGGACGAAACCGGCGCCGAGCCATTCCGCCGGGCGGGTGACGGTCGGCGTGCCGACGCCGGTCTCGACGAGCACGAGGCCGGTTTCGGTCTCCAGGAGAAGGCAGTGGCAGATCAGTTCCGCGCGGCGGAAGAGCCCTGGCCTGCCGTCGACGAGTTTGCCGCCGATAGGCCGCAGGGTTCCGCAGTTGAGGTGGTGGACACGCATCAGGGCAGCTCCCGTTCGAGGGTGGTGCGGAGGTGGGGGGCGATCGCGCGCAGCGGCGCGGTGTCGTGCAACGTCTTGGCCAGCAACAGGCCGCCCTCGATGGTGGCGAGGACGACGGTCGCGAGGTGGTCCGCCTTGTCGGTCTTCAGCACTCCGGCGATGACCGCGTGCCATGAGGTGTAGCCGTCGGCGCAGGCCTGGCGGATCACCTCGCTCTCGCCCGACGCGTCGAGCGCGACCGTCGCGAGTGGACACCCGCGCTGGAAACCCGACTCCTCCAGTGAAGTCGCCAGCGCGTCGACGACGTTCTCGACAGCGGTGACGACGTCGGGGGAGTTCGCGACGATCGTGCGCAACGTGTCGCAGAGGCGTTCGGCGGACTGACCGATGGCCTCGGCGGCG
The DNA here is from genome assembly GCF_055598845.1 of Amycolatopsis sp. NPDC039088. Classification (NCBI taxonomy): domain Bacteria; kingdom Bacillati; phylum Actinomycetota; class Actinomycetes; order Pseudonocardiales; family Pseudonocardiaceae; genus Amycolatopsis; species Amycolatopsis sp. NPDC039088. The sequence continues at coordinate 58,553 of NZ_JBVKAE010000042.1, forward strand.
AGTTGCTCCTTGCCGCCGGGGAAGTGGAAGTAGAGCGACCCCTTGGGCGCGCCGCCGGCGGCGACGAGCTGGTTGAGGCCGGTGGCGTGGTAACCCTGCTGGTGGAAGAGGTCGGCGGCGGAATCGAGCATGCGCTGCCGGGTGTCGGTGCGGCGGACCATGCTACTGACTGTAGCTCAAACTATGACGACCGGTCTAGTAAGTGAAGGGTCCGGACTCCGCGTGTCGTTGGCCCGCCGCGAAGGGCACGGTTGATGGTCTCGCGTCCGGTTGAGGCCGGGTCGTGAGTGTTGTTGATAGAACCCAAAGGGGGCCTTCACGCGCAGCCGGTGTGACAGGTGGTGCTGCTGAGGCTCGTGACGGCCGTCCGCGACGAGTGAGGGGCTCGTTGAGGGACTCTGAGTCCCTCAACGAGTCCTTCACGGCCTGGCCGCTACCGGCCTCGCCCGCCATAGGTACCTAATCACCCTTGATTAGAACGCTACTTATTGAGAGGCGACTCAAATGTGGCGTGTCCTGAAGGCCTCCGTTGAGACGTTGAAGGTCTCAACGGGGTCCTTCAGGACATCGCGCTTCGACGCTGGGGCTGCGGTGTTCGCGACACGGGCAGCGGGCGCCGACCGCGCCATATTTGCCTTACCCCTCAATAACACTCATGGCCCACTTGCGGAACCGTGCAAATTAGCCAAATCGAGCGCCTGCACCTCGAAAAGTGTCCCCTGTGGACGGTGGGTCTCTTTGGCGAGTACGCCACCACCTCAACTTCAGCACGCCCACCTTCGCCTTATTGGGGGGGTGAGGCGAAGGTGGCTATCTAGCGTTCGCGACCCCGATGGCGGATCCCGAGCCGCCGAACCGCTGCCGCAAGTCCCGCTTGAGCAGCTTCCCCGAAGCGTTCTTCGGCAGCTCCTCGACGAAATGCACCGATTTCGGCACCTTGTGCGCCGCCAGCGACTTCTTGGCGAACTCGATCAGTTCCGCTTCCCCGACAGGCTCCTTCGCCACGACCACGGCGGCGATCGCCTCGATCCAGCGTTCGTGCGGCAGGCCGACGACGGCGACCTCGGCGACGGCGGGATGCGCGTACAACGCGTCCTCCACCTCGCGTGACGCGACGAGCACGCCACCGGTGTTGACGACGTCCTTGATCCGGTCGACGACGAACAGGTAGCCCTCTTCGTCCTGGCGTACCAGATCGCCGGAATGGAACCACCCGCCCGCGAAGGCCTCCACCGATTCCTCTGGCTTGCCCCAGTATCCGGTGCACAGCTGAGGAGAGCGGTAGACGACCTCGCCGAGTTCGCCGGGCGGGACGTCGTTCATCTCGGTGTCCACCACGCGCGTTTCCACGAACAGGACCGCGCGGCCGACGGAATCCGGTCGCGCGTCGTGCTCTTCGGGACGCAGGACGGTCGCGAGTGGACCGATCTCCGACTGGCCGAAGCAGTTGTAGAACCCGACTCCCGGCAGTCGCGAGCGCAGTTTCTCCAGCACCGGCACGGGCATGATCGACGCGCCGTAGTAGGCCTTGGTGAGGCTGCTCAGGTCCGCGTCCGCGAGGCCGGGATGATTCGCGAGTCCCACCCAGACGGTCGGCGGGAAGAACAGGGAAGTGACGCCCTGACGCGGGATCCGCGCGAAGATGTCACTGAGATCGGGTGTCTCGACGAGGTGGTTCGTCGCGCCGACGGCGAGGCCGGGCATGAGGAACACGTGCATCTGCGCCGAGTGGTACAGCGGCAGCGCGTGCAGTGGCACGTCGCGGTCGCTCAGGTCGAGCGCGGCGATGCAGGAGGAGTACTCGTGCACCAGCGCGCGGTGGGTGAGCATCGCGCCTTTCGGCCGGGAGGTCGTCCCGGAGGTGTAGAGCAGCTGCACGAGGTCTTCGTCGGTGACGCCGGATTCCTCATGCGGGACAACGGTTTCGTCGAGTGCCCAGGCCAATACGTCCAGTGTGGACACTTGCTCGGTCTCGACGTGTTCGGCCAGTGCGGGATCGACGAAGGCGACGGCTGGTTCGGATTGGGTGAGCAGGTATTCGAGTTCCGCGCCGCGTGCGTTGAAGTTCACCGGCACGTGCACCAGCCCGGCCCGTGCGCAACCGAGGTACAGCAACAGATACGCGTCCGAGTTCTTGCCGAAGGCCGCGACGCGGTCACCGTGGACGAGCCCGCGTTCGAGCAGCTTCGCCGCGACCCGGCCGACCGCGCGGTCGAGTTCGGCGTAGGTCCACACGCGATCGGCGAAGGTGAGCGCGATCCTGTCGGGGACGCGCCGCGCGCTGCGCTCCAGGACGCGGCCGACGGTGCTGGGGTAGCCGGGAACGGTCATCGCGGCGGTCTCCTTCGTCCGAGCGTGGCGCTCTCACACTACTTCGGAGAAGGTCGCCGGTAACCTCGTCCGCATGGCCAATCCCACCGGAGAGCAGTTCGAGATCACCCGCGGCAACGCCCGCGCCGTCGTCACCGAGATCGGTGCCGGGTTGCGTGCGTTCGAGGTCGGCGGGGTGCCGTACGTCGAGGCGTTCGCCGAGGACGAGAAGCCGCCGAAGGGCGCCGGCCAGGTGCTGTTGCCTTGGCCGAACCGCACCAAGGGCGGCCAGTGGGTCCACCAGGGCGAGAAGCAGCAGCTCGCGATCACCGAAGAGGCGCGCGGCAACGCGATCCACGGCCTGACCCGGCACGAGGAGTGGGAGCTGCTCGAACACGCCGAATCGTCGATCACCCTGGCCATCGACGTGCCGGCGCAGCAGGGCTGGCCGGTGCCGCTGCGCGCGACGATCACCTACGAGATCTCGCCGCGCGAACTGGTCGTGACGCACGAGATCCGCAACGAGGGCGAGAGCCCGATCGGCGTCGGGCTCGGCACACACCCCTACTTCCGCATCGGTGACGTGCCCACCGACGAGCTGACCCTGACGCTGCCCGCGAGCCGTGTCCGGCCGTACCTCGGCGACGAGCAGATGCCCTACGCCGACGAGCAGGACGTCGACGGCACCGAGTACGACTTCCGGTCCGGCAAGGTGCTCGCGGGTGTCGACCTGGACACGGCGTTCGGCGGGTTGAGCGCCGCCGAGGACGGCAACCACCATTACGTCCTCTCGCACGAAGACCAGGAACTGCTGGTCTGGGCCGGGCCGGACTTCCGCTGGGCGCAGGTCTTCACCCCGGACGACCTGGTCGGCCGCGGCCGGGCGGTGGCGATCGAGCCGATGACCTGCCCCGCCGACGCGCTCAACACCGGCACCGACCTGATCGAGCTGGAGCCCGCCACGTCGTGGAGCGGCAGCTGGGGAATCCGGGTCCGCTGATGACCTCATCGCCGCTGCTCCGGCTGGGGCCCGTCGACGCGGGTGAAGTGCTCACGTTGCAGCGCGCGGCCTACGTGCCGGAGGCGAGGGCGCACGGCACCCTGGATCTCCCGCCGCTGCTGGAGACCTTCGAGCAGGCCAAGCACGCTCTGGGCGATCCCGCGTGTTTCGCCTGGGGTATCAGGGAAGCCGGGCGGCTGGTGGCGAGTGTCCGGATCGTCGTGGACGGCGAAGCCGGTCTCGTCGGCAGGCTCATCGTGGCCCCGGACAGGCAGGGACACGGGCTCGGCAGCTCGTTGCTGCTCGCCGCCGAAGCGGCCTCGCCGCCGACGGTGACCGTGTTCCGCCTGTTCACCGGCGACCGGAGCGTCGGCCCGCTGCGGATGTACGCGAAGCTCGGCTACGTCGAGACGCACCGGACACCCGAGGCGCACTACGAGCTGGTCCACTTTGAAAAGCCCCGCGCGCGCCCGGCGGGGCCAGTTCGTTAGCGTGTCAAAGTATGTCGAACAAAGCACTGGTCAAGGCCATCGTCGGTGGTTACGTCGTCCCCGTCGACGGTGAACCGATAGACGGCGGCACGGTCCTCATCGAAAACGGGAAGATCGCCGCGGTCGGCACCGACGCCGACGTCGACGTCCCCGACGACGCCGAATTGATCGACGCCGCGGGCGCCTGGGTGCTGCCCGGGTTCATCGACGCGCACGCCCACCTCGGCGTCCACGAGGACGGCGAAGGCTGGTCGGGCAACGACACCAACGAGATGACCGACCCCAACGGCGCGCGGTTCCGGGCGATCGACGGCATCGACCCGTACGAGCCCGGCTTCGACGACGCGCTCGCGGGCGGCGTCACCAGCGTCGTCATCAAGCCCGGCTCCGGGAACCCCATCGGCGGGCAGACGATCGGCCTCAAGACCTGGGGCCGGACCGTCCTCGACATGATCTTCGCCGAGGAAGTCAGCGTGAAGAGCGCGCTCGGCGAGAATCCGAAGCGGGTCTACGGCGAGAAGAAGCAGACGCCGTCGACCAGGCTCGGCGTCGCGTCCACGATCCGTGACGCGTTCACCGCCGCGCGCAACTACGCCGCGCAGCGCGAGCACGCCGCCGGTGAGGGCAAGCCCTTCGACGTCGACCTGACCAAGGAGACCTTGGCCAAGGTGCTCGACGGCGAGCTGTTCTGGGACCAGCACGTCCACCGCGCCGACGACATGGTCACCGCGATCCGGCTGGCCGACGAGTTCGGCTACAAGCTGGTGATCAACCACGGCACCGAAGGTCACCTGATCGCGGATCTGCTCGCCGAGCGGGACGTGCCGGTGATCCTCGGCCCGCTGTTCACCACCAAGTCCAAAGTGGAGCTGCGCAACCGCACCCTGCGCGCGCCCGGCATCCTCGCCAGGGCGGGCGTCCGGATCGCGATCACCACGGACCACCCGGTCGTGCCGATCAACTTCCTGGTCTACCAGGCGGCGCTGTCGGTGAAGGACGGGCTCGACCCGGAGACCGCGCTGAAGGCGCTGACCGTGAACCCGGCCGCGATGCTGAACCTCGACGACAAGGTCGGCTCCCTGAAGCCGGGCCTCGACGCCGACGTGGTCATCTGGTCGGGTGATCCGCTGGACGTGATGAACCGGGCCATGCGGGTGTTCGTGCGCGGGCGCGAGGTCTACCACTTCGACGAGGCGACCGGGATGGGCGTCACCGAGGAACGCCGGTACCGCGAGGGCTGATTTTCGGTCTTGCCAGGGGTAACCCATCTGTGCTGTCATGTGTTACACACGGGGAGGGTATGTAACACATGAAGCGCTGGGTTTTCGTCCTGGTCGTCGGGATCGGTTTCTTGGTCGTCACCTTGCTGTTCTCGCAAGAGAATCCGAACCTGATCAAGTGCGGCGGCAGAATCATGTCACCCGGTGACGTCTGCGAGACCACCAAGAACGGTCGCAAGACCGGCGAGGACACCTACGACGAGATGAAAGCCGCCGCGACGTCTCGTGCCGAGACCTTCCGCAACCACGGGCTCTGGATGGCAGGGGTCGGCGTCGTGCTGACGGGCGTGGGCGCGACGATGGTGATCCGCGCGAAACGACGCAAGGCGCGTGCCGGTGTGACGGCGCCGCAAGGTGGGTACGGTCAACAGCAGCAGTGGCAGGGGCAGCCTCAGCCCGGATTCCCGCCGCAGCAAGGGAATCCGCAGCCGTACGCGGACCAGGCGGTCCAGCAGTACCCGCCGCGGCAGCAGTACCCGCAACAGCAGCAGCCCGTTCAGCCCGGTCCGCCGGTGCAGGCAGGTCCGCAGTATCCGCAGCAGGGCGGCTGGCCGCAGCAACCACCGCAGCAGCAATCGCCGCAGCAGTTCGGACCGACAGGGCACTGAGCCGTTACGCCAGAAGCCGATCGAGATCCAGTTTCACCGGAAACGGCTCGACGGCGGCGAATTCGCCGGTCATGGCCGGAGCGTCCTGGTAGCCGAGTTCGCCTGCTTGGTGGCAGGCGACAAGCGAGACGGGCTCGCTGAGGTCGACGATCCAGTAGTGCGGGATTCCCGCGTCGGCGTACTCGCCGTGTTTGGTCACGTAGTCGGTGCGTTTCGAGCCCGGTGACACGATCTCGACCACGACGACGACGTCGTCCGCGTGATACATCGTGTCCTCTTCGTCGATCCGCTCGCCTGCTTCGCGGTGGGCGATGATCAGATCCGGTCGCCTGGCGAAACCCGGCTCACCGGATGGCACCAACCCCAGATCGACGTCGATGTCCTGGATGAACTCGAGGTGATCGGGCAGCTGAGCTTCCAGTTGTCTCGCCAAGGCGTAGAGCGCCTTGTTGTGTCTCCTCTTGGGACTCGGTGACATGACGAGGCGGCCTTCCACGAGCTCGGTGAATCCGGAATCGGGCTCACCGAGCGCCGCGTACTCCGCGACCGACAGCAGGTGATCCGGGATGGCCCACCCTGGTTCACCGTGTGACCCGGCCGTGGAGTCGGGAAGGGCTGTCACAGCATCTCCTCACGTCTTCCACAGTGTCTCACGATCACCACGTGACCATTGGTGATCATATCAGCGCGGAGAGTCAGCTTTTGCGTAGCTCGCGCGCGATCACCATGCGCTGGATCTGGTTCGTGCCCTCGAAGATCTGCGGCACCTTCGCCTCCCGCATGTACCGCTCCACCGGGAAGTCCTTGGTGTAGCCCGCGCCGCCGAGCACCTGGACCGCGTCGGTGGTCACCTTCATCGCACCGTCGGTCGCGACGAGTTTCGCGATCGACGCCTGCCGCTGGAACGGCAGCCCGCGGTCGCGGCGGCGCGCGGCGTCGAGGTACATCGCGCGCGACGTCTCGACGGTCGCGGCCATGTCGGCCAGCAGGAACTCCAGCCCCTGGAACTCGATGATCGGCCGCCCGAACTGGGTGCGGCCCTTCGCGTACTCGAGCGCCTCGTCGAGCGCGGCCTGCGCGAGCCCGACAGCGCACGCGGCGATGCCCAGCCGTCCGGAGCTGAGCGACGACAGCGCGATCTTCAGGCCCTGGCCCTCTTCGCCGATCCGCCGGTCGGCGTCGACGGTGGCGTTCTCGAACATCAGTTGCGCGGTGGTCGAGCCGGTGAGGCCCATTTTCCGCTCGGGCGGCGCGGCCGAGAGGCCCGGCGTCGACGCGTCGACGAGCAGGCAGGAGATGCCCTGTCCGCCGTCGTCGCTGGTGCGCACCATGGTCGTGTAGAAGTCGGCCTCGCCGGCGTGGGTGATCCACGCCTTCGTGCCGTTCACGACGTACTGGTCGCCGTCGAGCCGCGCGCGGGTCGAGAGGGCGGCCGCGTCGGAGCCGGCGTGGGTTTCCGACAGCGCGTACGCGCCAAGCAGGTCACCCTCCAGCATGCCGGGCAGCCAGCGGTCGCGCTGCGCGTCGGTGCCGTGGTGTGCCAGCGCGAAGCAGGACATCGTGTGCACGGAGAGCCCGACGCCGACCGACATCCACGCGGCCGCGATCTCCTCGAGAACCTGCAGATAGACCTCGTACGGCAGGTCGCCGCCGCCCCAGCGCTCCGCGTACGGCAGGCCGAGCAGTCCGGCCTGTCCGAGCAGCCGGAACTGCTCGCGCGGGAAATGCGCGGCCTCCTCGTACTTGCTCGCGATCGGCGCCAGTTCCTCCCGCGAGATCTCCTTGGCCAGGTCGAGCAGATCCTGGGCCTCGGTGCTGGGCAGCAGGCGGTCCGCGGGCATGGCTCCTCCGAGCTGAACTGTACTTAAAACAGTACTGTGGGCTGATTCAGAGTACAGTAGAAGCCGCTGGGGGTACACCGTCCGCGTAAGGGATAGTGATCAGATGACCCCGCGCCGTCAGCCAACCGCGCGCCAGCGTGCGCTGCTCTCGGAACTGGAGACGCTTTTCCTCGCCGAGGGGTTTTCCCAGTTCACGCTGGACGACCTCGCCGCGAGGCTGCGCTGCTCGAAGTCGACCCTCTACGCGCTCGCCCCCAGCAAGGAGCAGCTCGCGGTCAAGGTCGTCGCCCACTTCTTCAAGGGCGCCGTCGAACTGCTGGAGGAGCGGATCGCCGGTATCGACGACGCGCGCAAGATCCTCGGGGAGTACCTCGCGGGCATCTCCGAATACCTCAATCGCGCCTCGGCCGCCTTCATGACCGACATCGCGGAATTCGCCCCGGCGCGCGACGCGTATCAGCTCAACAGCCGGGCCGCCGCCCAGCGGATCCGGTCGTTCATCGATCGTGGTGTCACCGATGGTGTTTTCCGCGAGGTGCACGCGCGGCTGATCGCGGAAATGGCGGGATTGATCATCGAGGGAATCCAGACCGGGGTGGTCGGTCAGCGCGCCGGGGTGACCGACGCGGAGGCCTTCACCGCTTTGTCGGAACTCCTTCTCGGAGGCCTTGAACCGAAAATGTCCTGAAATGACAATTCTGGTGGTATGCGTACCGCCTCGGCTAGCATCGCGCCCGTGATCGTGGTGGGTGGAGAGGCGCTGGTCGACCTCGTTCCTGGTGAACCGTTGGATTCCACTGTGGACGGTGGGCTGCGCGCGCTGCTGCCGCGGATGGGTGGTGGTCCGTACAACGTCGCCCTCGCCGCCGGGCGGCTCGGCGTCCCGACGGGCTTCTTCTCGCGGGTGTCGAACGACCGCTTCGGGGTCGCCCTGGTGGACCGGTTGCACGCTTCCGGTGTCGACACCGCCTTGCTGCAGCGGGGAAACGAGCCGACGACGCTCGCCGTGGTCGCGCTCGACGAAAAGGGTTCCGCGCAGTACACCTTCTACACCGAGGGCACCGCGGACAGGCTGGTCGGCGATCCCGGCCCGCTGCCGGAGAATGTGACGGCGCTCTCGCTCGGCACCCTCGGCATGGTCCTCGAACCGGGTGTGAGCACGTACGAAACCGTGTTGCGCCGCGAATCCGCCCGCGGCGTCCTGACCGTCCTCGACCCGAACATCCGTGAGGCGTTGATCACGGATCCGGCGGCGTACCGGGCGCGGTTCGAGTCCTGGCTGCCGCATATCCGGCTGCTCAAGATCTCCGACGATGACACGGAATGGCTCGCCGAGGGCGCCGATCCGGTCGACGCGGCAAAGGTCTGGACCTCTTACGGGGTCGATGCCGTGGTGCTCACCCGGGGCGCGCAAGGGTTGTCCGTCATCACACCGGCGGGCGAAATCGCGCGAGTTCCGTCACGCCAAGTCGCCGTCGTGGACACGATCGGTGCGGGCGACACCGTACAAGGCGCCCTGCTGGCGTGGCTGTACTCGAACGAGGTGCGCGACCTGTCCACAGTCGACGCCGACGGCTGGCGTTCGGCACTCGAATTCGCGGCGAAAGCGGCGTCGATCACGGTCTCGCGGAGTGGTGCGGAACCGCCGACAGCCGAAGATATGGCTTCCGCCGTGTGAACCTGGTCCCAAAGGGGCTGTTGTGAGCAACTCACCCGCTGCGCGGTGACCCCATTCTCGACTAGCGTGGAGGGGAATTCATACCCCAGCGGGGCGGTGTGCAGCGAGGCCGTGGGTCACGCGCGTGAAAGAGGGCGTACCTGTGGAACCTACAGGCGCCGCCGGCCCGTGCTGAACGTGAGAGGGACTTACATGTCCGACGCGACGACGGCTGCGGGGCAGTCCGGCGAGACCGCGACGCTGCGCCTGCCCAATGGCGAGCACGAGTTCAAGGTGATCCACCCGGTCGAGGGTGCGCCTGGGATCGAGCTGGGGAAGCTGCTGGCGACGACCGGGTACATCACCCACGACCCCGGGTTCGTGAACACCGGCGCCGCGTCCTCGGCCATCACCTACATCGACGGTGACGCCGGCATCCTGCGCTACCGCGGGTACCCGATCGAGCAGCTGGCCGAGAAGTCGACCTTCATCGAGGTCTCCTACCTGCTCATCTACGGCGAGCTGCCCACCGAGACGCAGCTGGCCGAGTTCACCGAGAAGATCCAGCGCCACACCCTGCTGCACGAGGACCTCAAGGCCTTCTTCAGCGGCTTCCCGCGCGACGCGCACCCGATGCCGGTGCTGTCCAGCGCGGTATCGGCGCTGTCGACCTTCTACCAGGACTCGCTCAACCCGTTCGACGAACCGAACGTCGAGCTGTCCACCATCCGCCTGCTGGCCAAGGTCCCGACCCTGGCCGCGTACGCGTACAAGAAGTCCGTCGGGCAGCCGCTGCTGTACCCGGACAACTCGCTCGGCTTGGTCGAGAACTTCCTGCGGATGACCTTCGGCTTCCCCGCCGAGCCCTACGAGGTCGACCCGGACGTCGCGAAGGCGCTCGACCTGCTGTTCATCCTGCACGCCGACCACGAGCAGAACTGCTCGACCTCGACCGTGCGCCTCGTCGGCTCCTCCGAGGCGAACCTGTTCGCCTCCATCTCGGCCGGTATCAATGCGCTCTTCGGCCCGCTGCACGGTGGCGCCAACAGCGCGGTTCTGGACATGCTCGAGGGCATCCAGGCCGAGGGCGGCGACGTCGCGAACTTCGTCACCCGCGTGAAGAACAAGGAAAAGGGTGTCCGCCTGATGGGCTTCGGGCACCGGGTCTACAAGAACTACGACCCGCGCGCGAAGATCATCAAGAACACCGCGGACGACATACTCTCCAAGCTCAAGGGCGGCGACCAGCTGCTCGACATCGCGAAGAAGCTGGAAGAGACCGCGCTCTCGGACGACTACTTCATCGAGCGGAAGCTGTACCCGAACGTCGACTTCTACACCGGTCTGATCTACCGGGCGCTCGGCTTCCCGACGAAGTACTTCACCGTGCTGTTCGCGCTCGGCCGCCTGCCGGGCTGGATCGCGCACTGGCGCGAGATGATCCAGGACCCGGCCACCAAGATCGGCCGCCCGCGGCAGATCTACACCGGCTACGCGTCGCGGGACTACGCGCCCATCTCGGAGCGCTGATCCCCCTCCGGCAAGCGCCATGAAAGGTCCTTTCCTCGCAAAATTTGCGAGGAAAGGACCTTTCATCGCATCCGGGCGTGCGAGGACCGGAGCCCGCGCTTAGGGTTTCCGGGGTGACCAGAGAAGCCCCCGTAGTGCTGTGGTTCCGCCGCGACCTGCGCCTCGGCGACCACGCGGCCCTGCTGGAAGCCTCGAAGCACAGCAAGCACGTCCTCGCGCTGTACGTCCTCGACGACGCGCTCCTCAAGCCCTCCGGCGCCCCGCGCGTCGCGTTCCTGCACGGCTGTCTGAAGGCGCTCGACGAGCAGCTCGGCGGACGGCTCATGCTCGTCAAGGGCGACCCGGTCAAGGAGGTCGTCAAGGCCGCGCGCGAGATCGGCGCCTCCGCCGTGCACGTCAGCGCGGACACCGGACCGTACGGCCGTCGCCGGGACGCCGAAGTCGCGAAGGCGTTGGCAGAGCACGACATCGCGTGGACCGAGACGGGATCCTCCTACGCGATCACGCCCGGCCGGGTCGTCAAACCGGACGGCGACCCCTATCGCGTGTTCACGCCGTTCTATCGCGCCTGGGCGCGCCACGGCTGGCCGCGACCCGCGGACACCGGAAAGTCCATAGTGGACTGGGTGAAGCCGCCACGTTCGGTGAAGCTCCCGAAATCGCCGTCCCTGGAGGGAATGGAACTGCCGGAGCCGGGCGAGAAGGCCGCGCTGGAACGCTGGCACGAGTTCCTCGACGACGGGCTCGAAACCTACGACGAGGACCGCGACCGCCCGGATCGTCCCGGCACGACAAGGCTTTCGCCGTATCTGCGCTGGGGGTGCGTGCACCCGCGCACCCTGCTCGCCGACATCGCCGGGAACGAGGGAGTCGGCGCGAAGTCGCTGCGCGGCGAGTTCGCCTGGCGCGAGTTCCACGCCGACGTACTGTGGCACCGCCCCGAAACCGCGCGGAAGAACTACGACTCCCGGTTCGACGCCATCGAGTACGAGAAGGACGACGACGCCTTCGAGCGCTGGTGTGCGGGACGCACCGGCTTCCCGATCGTCGACGCCGGGATGCGGCAGCTGCTCGCCGAAGGCTGGATGCACAACCGCGTCCGGATGATCGTGGCGAGTTTCCTGGTCAAGGACCTGCATCTGCCGTGGTGGCTCGGCGCACGGCATTTCATGAAGCATCTGGTCGACGGCGATCTCGCGTCGAATCAGCTGAACTGGCAGTGGGTCGCCGGGAGCGGCACCGACGCCGCGCCGTACTTCCGGATCTTCAACCCGACGACGCAGGGGGAGAAGTTCGACCCGTCCGGCGCCTACGTCCGCCGCTACGTCCCCGAACTCCGCTCCCTGCAAGGAAAATCCGTACACAAGGCGACGGACGTCCGCGACTACCCCGCCCCCATGGTCGACCACGCCCACGAACGCCAGGTCGCCCTGGAGCGCTACGGCGCCATCAAAGGTACGTGAAGGCCCCCTTCATGTACCTAGGCGCAAGGACCCCGGCAAAGTCGCGGTCTTGCAGGTCAGGCGACTATTCCTGCACTGTCGCGGGGCCGCATGTGCCGGTCGTGGAGCTTGATCAACGGAGGATCAGGGACACTCAACGTCCCTGATCTTCCGTTGATCAAGGGCGAGCCGAGGTGGGGCAGGCCTGATTCTGGATGCCAGTGGGGCTTCAGTGTCCACAAGGGACACCGCCAGCCGATCGAGTGTCCGATTGATGCCGCTAAATACGTTTCCGCGCGGGGTCGTGAGTGTTAATGAGGGTTATTGATCCGTAAGGCAAATGTGGCATGATCGGGTGATGGTGGCGAGGGTTCGGGTGACGGATGCGCGGCGGCTTTCTCAGCAGTCGCAGG
>NZ_JBVKAE010000043.1:0-70770 GCF_055598845.1 Amycolatopsis sp. NPDC039088
AAAAAATTAAAAGGGTGGCGGGTCGGAATGTTTTTGGTGGGTCTGGGGGGGGAGTGGGGGGGGGTGGGGGGGTTGGGGGGGGGGGGGTGGGGGAGGGGAAACGCCCAAACTCCTCCACACTCGGACCCCTTAGGCATCAGCGATGTCACATCCGGACCACCAAGAGCCGCACTGACCAGCAGCTATGCGACTTTGCCAGGACCCTGCCTTGAAGGTAGGGAAGGAGGCCTTCACGGACACACCACATTCGGTTGGCCGGTGGAGAACCGTCATCGCCACTCACGACCGCCTTAGCCGTCGGACGAGTAGCGAGGGACGACGCGGTAGACGCGCAGATCCTTCGGGGTGCCCTTGGCACGGAAGTTCCGGCGCGGCCGCACGGTGACCGTGTCCGCGTCGAGTTCTTCGACGACGCTTTCGCTGGCCAGCACCTCGTCGCCGTCCGCGGCCGCCATGATCCGGGCGGCGATGTTCACGTCGACGCCGAGGTAGTCGTCGCCGACCCGCTGCGGGTTCCCGCGATGCAGGCCCGCACGCAGGTGGGGCAGGTAGCCCTCGGCTTTGATCACGCTCACGGCGGAGCACGTTTCGTAGGCGGCGTTCACCGCTTCGCCCGGGTCGGCGAACACGGCCATCACGCCGTCGCCGAGCCCTTTCACGATGCTGCCGCGATGCCCGGTGACGATCGCCTCGGTGACGTCGGAGACCGCGCGGAGCAGTTCGAGAACACGGTCGTCGCCGGCGTGCAGTGCCCAGGTCGAGAAGCCGACGAGATCGGTGAACAGCACCGTGACGCCGTTCGCCGCCCTCGGCTGCGTTCCGGTCCGCCGGAGCGCCTTCCACGCCTGCACGGCGGCCAGCCCCAGCTCGCGGGTCGCGCTGGGCCGGTCCGCGCCCGCCTCGGCGAGCAGCCGGGCGAGCCGGTCGGACGAGCGGCTCGTCGACGGCGCGAGCGGGTCGTCGCCGGGGACGAGCCGCCGCAGGAACCGCGCACCGCGCACCAGCTCGCCTCGCTGGTCCGTCGCGCGCAGGAAGCGGCGGGTCCGGAGGTGCCACGGCTCGGGTCGGTCGGTCACGATCAAGACAGTAGCCGCTCGCCGCCCGGGACGAGCACCTGTCACCGCCGTGACAAGAATCCCACCCGCGTTTCCCCTTTAAGCCTTCGCGTGACAATTCACGACAAGGCTATTCCGTATACGTGTGACAAGATCGGCACGTAAAGAAAACGCGAGAGATCTTTTCCTTTCCTCGTTGGTGACTTTCCACCTACATTCGGCTCCGAGCCCATTCAACGACGAAAGGACCTGGAAATGACGGAAACCCTCGTACGCAAGGGCGTTCGCCGGTTCTGCGCGGCCGGGATCGCCGCCGCGGTCGCAGGCACCGTAATGCTTTCCGCCGCCGGGACCGCGGCCGCCGTCGAAAAGAACCTCACGTACAAGGGCGGCTTCCCCATCATCGGCGACCAGCAGGTCGCGGTGGTCGTGAAGGCCGAAATCCCGGCGACCGCGAAGGCCGGGGAACCGATTTCGGTGCCGTTCACCCTCGACGTCGATTCGGGGCAGGCCGCGGGTGACGGGCTCCGGCTGGTCGGCGCGAAGAAGCTTTCCGGCACGATCAGCTCGAAGGTCAACATCGCGCTCGGCGAGCAGAAGGTGGCGATCCCCATCGAGCTGCCGATCCCGGACACCGAGGTACCCGCCGAGGGTTCGCTGAAGTTCACCGCGACGGGCAAGGTCGACTTCACCATTCCCGCCGGTACCCCGGCCGGTGACGCGACCAGCAGCGTGGACGCCGCGGCGACCTCACACATCAAGACCGACAGTTCGCTCGGCGAATTCGACGTCAACCTCACCCTCGACCCGCCCGACCAGGACGCGGTCCTCGGCAAGACGACCGTCAGCTGAGCACCCGTCTTCCCCCGGCTCGGTGAGCCGGGGGAAGACGCGTCTTGACCTCCAGCGCACTGGAGGTCACAAGCTGTCGATCATGTGGATTTGCGACAGGTGCGGTATCGAACATCCAGCCACCCCGGAGCCGCCCCGGTGCGTGCTCGACCGCGGCGAGGTCGGCATCGAAGAAGCCGGGGACCTCGGCCCGCACACCGGGCGATGGTGGACACACGAGGAACTGATCTCCGCGCCGCACAAGACCTTGCACCGTGAGCACGGCCGCGGCCTGCACAGCATCAAACGGGAACCGCGGTTCGCGATCGGACATTGGTCGTTCCTCGCGGTGACCCCGGCGGGAACCCTGCTCTGGGACCCGCCCTCCTGGTTGGACACCGAAGTACTCGACATCGTGCGCGGCCTCGGCGACGTCACCGCGATCGCCACCAGCCACCCGCATATGTTCGGCGCCCAGCTCAGCTGGAGCCGCACGCTGGGCGGGGTCCCGGTGCTGGTCAACGAGCACAATCGCGAATGGCTCCCCGCGTCCGACCCGGCCTTCGAATTCTGGGACGAGCACAGCGAACCCCTGCCCGGCCTCGAACTCATCCGGCTCGGCGGGCATATGCGCGGCAGCGCCGTGGCCCGCACGCCGGACGGCAGCATCCTGGCCGGGGACACGATCACCGGCGGACTCGCGCCGAACTGGGTGTCGTTCCAGCGCAGCTTCCCCAAGCACATCCCGATGTCCGCCGCCGTGGTCCGGCGCATCGTCGACCGGCTCGACGACTTCACCTACGACCGGCTCTACACCCTCGGCGGCGACACCATCGATCAGGACGCCCGTGCCGTCGTGCGCCGCAGCGCCGAAACCCATATCCGGTGGGTGAACGGCGACTTCGACCACCTCACTTGATCGCGCGTTTGTCCTTGTGGCGGAAGGACAACGCGATGAAGCCCGCCATCGCCATGAAGAACGCGACGGCCCACATCCCCGCGCGGAAGCTGCCGGTCAGCCCCTGCAGCCAGCCGGTGAGGTAAGGCCCGACGAAGCCCGACAGGTTACCGAAGGAGTTGATCAAGCCGATCCCCGCGGCGGCACCGACGCCGGTGAGAAAGGCGTTGGGCAGCTGCCAGAACACCGGGATTGCGGTGAACACGCCGACCGCGCAGATGGTCACCGCGATCATCACCCACAGCGGCGAGCCGAGGTACAGCGCACCGGCGATCGCGACCGCGCCGACGAACGCGGGGATGGCGACGTGCCCGGCCCGTTCGCCGGTGTGGTCGGAATGCCGTGCCCACACCACCATGGCCACGGCGGCCACCGCGTAGGGGATCGCGGTGATCAGCCCGATCTCCACGATGCTGTAGTCGGTCTGGAACTGTTGCTGGAAGCCCTTGATCACCTGCGGGAGGAAGAACGCGAGCACGTAGAGGCCGAAGATGATGCCGAAGTAGACGGCGCTCAGCGCGAGCACGCGCGGATCGGTCAGCGCCGATCGCGTGCTCACCTCCTTGCCGACCTCGCGGGTGTCTTCCGCGTCGATGGCCGACTGCAACGCCGTGCGCTCCCCCGAAGTCAGCCACTTCGCGTCCTTCGGTTTGCTCGGCAGCAGGAAGAACACCGCCACACCGAGCAGGATCGACGGCACCCCTTCGGCGAAGAACATGAACCGCCAGCCGGCGTCGAAGCCCAAGACGCCGTCACCGTGTTTGATGAGCAGGGAGGAGACCGGGCTGCCGATGACCGACGAGAGCGGGACCGCCAGGAAGAACAGCGCGACGATCTTCGCGCGCTGCTTACGCGGGAACCAGTAGGTCAGGTACAGGATGATGCCGGGGAAGAAGCCGGCTTCGGCGATACCGAGCAGCACCCGGACGATGTAGAAGCCGACCTCGCCCTGGATGAACGCGGTCGCCGAGGCGACGATGCCCCAGGTGACCATGATCCGCGCGATCCAGATCCGGGCACCGACCTTGTGCAGGATCACGTTGCTGGGCACCTCGAAGAAGAAGTACCCGACGAAGAACAGGCCCGCGCCGAGCCCGTAGGCCGCCGAGCTGATGCCGAGGTCGGCGTTCATGGTGAGCGCCGCGAACCCGACGTTGACCCGGTCGAGATAGTTGAGCAGGTAGAGCAGCCCGAGTAACGGGACAAGCCGGATCATCGCCTTGCGCACCGCTGACGCGGTGGACACCTCTGCCGTCTGTTCGTCCATCGCGCGAGTGTAGGGGGCGATCAGAACAGCGGGGGAAGAAAGGCGCCGAAATTGCCGCCCGCGGCCCGGTCGGCCGGGTCCGGGTCCACTTGGACCGTGTCGGGATCGCGCGGGTCGTAGGTGACCTTCACCGTCGAACCACGGGACGGGGCCTGCAGTGGCGGGGAGATCATCGTCGCGAGCACCGTCCGCTCCCCGGCGTCCGTGGGAAACCGGACCCGCACGGTGAACCGCGGGTTCCCCATCACCCAGACGTTCGTGAACTCGACGCCGACGACGTGGCCGATCACCTGACGGCCGGTCTGCGCCAGCGCCTGCGCCCGGTCGTCCGCCTCCGCCCTGGCGACGAAAGCCCGCCCCAGCACCATGAGCATGACCAGCGCCGTCACCCCGGCCACCCCCGGCACGAGATACGGCTCGTAGTAGACGACCCAGTCGACGTCGGTCCAGGGTTCGGCCGCGCCACGGCCGACCGGCAGCCGCTGCCCCACCGCCTCGGGCCGCGTCCACGAAGGAATCGCGACGCCGCTGCCCAGCGCCACCCCGAGAGACGCCGCGAGTGAGCTCGCCCGGAAGCCCACGCCCATTCCCCGCAACGACATCCCGCCGCCCCACAGCATCGCGAAGCCGAGCGACGAGGCGACCGTGATCGAGATGCTGAACAACAGGACGAGCGACACCGCCGGACCCGTTTCGTCGCCCCACGCGTCGACGCGGTTGAGCGACATCAGCCGGAAGCCGTCCAGCAGCCCGAGCACGCCGGACCAGCCCACGACCGCCCACGCGAGCGTCGTCGGCACGCCGAGCAGCCACAGGCGCGGCCCGGGACGGCGGGCCTGCCGGGGATCGCCCGGCAGGCCGAACTCGAAGGACCCGAACATCTCCGCCTCCCTACGCGATCGGGCCGAAGACAGCGACCTTGGCCGGGTCGGCGGGGTCTACCCGGGCCTCGTGCCGGGTGCCGGGCGCGTACTGCTGGATCGTCGCCAGCGGCGCGATCAGCGGGATCACCGTCTCGTAGGTGGCGCCGTCGGCGCGGGTGACTTCGAGGGTCGCGGTGTACTGCGCCTGCCCGGCGATCTTCCGGCCGGTCGGCTCCAGGCGGCGGATCACCAGGGTCGCGGGCTCGCAGGTCTCGTAGAGCCGCCGTAGTTCGGTGCCGTATGCCTGCAGTTCCTGCTGCTGGCGCAGCTGCTCCTCCATCGGCAGCGCCAGGAACTCCGCCATGTCCGGGTCCGCGTTCAGGTTCCGGAACGCCTGCGCGGCCAGCTGCGGCGTCGGCAGCTGCGGGGTGATGTCGTGGCCCTGCGCGGCGGCCGCCCGCCGGAACTGCTCGGCGTGCCGCTGGAAGTCCTGCGCACCCCGCGCCATGCCCTGCTGCGTCGCGTCGTTGATCTTGTCGCGGATCTTCTTGAACATCGGGTGCCGCCTTTCGCCGTGTCGTTCTCGCTGGACACAGCTTCGGCGGGGCGGCACGCTACCGAACCCAGGTTTTCCCGTCGTCGGTGGCGTCGAGGCAGGTCAGGGGCGCCCAGAAGACCGGCGAGCCGGCCGGTTCCGGCTTTTCGCGCCAGCGGGCCAGCCTCGCTCGCTGCCAGGCGTTCAGCTCGGTGACCGGATCCTCACCGGCGAGGGCGGTGTCGACGGCGATGACCAGATCGGACATCGGGTCCGCGCCGGGGACCGCTGCCGACGTCGGCAGCGCCCAGACCGTCGCCGCGACCAGTCCCGCTCCGGCCGCGACAGCGGCGAGCAGCACGCCGAACGGCTCTGCCAGGCCGAAATCGCTCGCGCTGGCGCAGCCGATCAGTGCCACCCGCGCGGGCATGGTGTCCACTTCGGACAGTGCGAGGTCGGCGGCGGTGAACGGCCGGTGCGTCCCGATCGGCGCCGCCGTGCCGGGCAGATCGGCCGTACAGGACAGGTGCAGCGCGGTCTGCGCGCCGTACTCGTCGCGGACGCGGCTGACGTGGCCCACGAACACCAGCCGTGAACAGGGCCGCGCCAGGAGGTCGACGAGCAGACGGCGGTCGGTATCGGTGCGGCGGACCAGATCGAGCCCGCGCGCGGCGGTGGGAAGCACCGGGCCGTCGGCCAGCCGCGCGTCCAGATGCCGGATCAGCGGCGACGTCGCGTCCTGCTTGCCCAGCACGGAACCCAGCTCGCCGAAGGCACTCTGACCGGGGATCCGCGGATCGAGCAGGTAGACGGGCGGGCCGTCGGCGGCGGGCGGGCGGCGCGGGATCCCGGCCGGGGCGAGCAGTGAGACGTCGGCGATGTCGAGGACGCGTTCGTCGCTGTCGAAACACGAGCCGATCTCGCCGATGTCCAGCACGTGATCGGCCCGCCGATCGGGCAGGGCGAGCAGTCCCCACGGGACCCCGGCGAGGCTCGGCGACGGCTGGATCCGCAGCAGCGGGCGGTTTCCTCCGGCGGCGGACCGCCGAAGCCGTCCGACCAAGTCGGCGGGCAGGAGATTGAGGGCGAGGACCCTGGCCAGGCGTTGTTCACCGGCGTGGCTTCCGAAGGCCTCTTCGCTCAGCGACCGCCGGACGGCGTCGGTGACGCTCTCGCCTTCGTGCGGGGTCGGCGAGGCGGCGTCGAGGTATTCGCGGGCGGTTCCGACTAGGGCGGCGTCGATCGGATGCGTGTGGACGGTGTCGAGGTCCTCGGTGGTCCGCCAGGTGAGGAAGGTGTGACCGGCGTCGGCGAACCGCAGGAGGAACGTCTCGCGCTCTGGCCGCGCGGCGGGCCAGGTTTCGACGGTTTCCGTGGCACGCCGCGGCAGGCGATACCGCTCGGCGGCGAGGCGGAGCCACGGGTCCAGCTCCATGGGCGAGGACGGCGACCAGCGCAGGTCGGGCGGTGGAGCGAGCCGGAGCGGCAATGACGACGTGACGGAACCCAGTGCCGCCAACGGAAGCCGATCGTCCTCAGTGGACGGAAAGACATCGAGGGTCGGCAGCGTTCCGGTCAGGCCGAGCGACGGCCCCTCGACCCCGGTGTACGCCCCGACCGCACAGGTGCGCTCGATCAGTTCGGCCGCCAGCCTCGGCTCCTTCAGCTGGGCCAGCAACGCCAGTGTCAGAGCCATCGTCGGAGCCGCGATGTCGCGTGCCCAGGCCGTGCGCGCCGGTGGCGAGACGAACTCGAATCGGTACTCCGCCGCCGCGAGGGTCAAGGGGAGCGCCAGCTCCAGCACCGCCCGCAGGTCTTCCCCTCGGGCGAATCCGATCGTGGCCGCCACGAAATCCGTGTGCAGGTGGTCCGACCAGTCCCCCGACGCCCGCGCCGATTCCCTGGCGCGGCTCGCGAGGTCCTCAGCCGTCGCCCAGTCGCCTTCCGCGGCGGCACACCGGGCCAGTGCCGTGTCGACGAGGCGCAGGCCCGGAACGTCACCGTTGGCCGTCCGGATCGTCTTCGCGTGTTCGAACTGAGCCCTGGCCTGCGCGACGTCGCCCGCGTACAGCAGCAAGGTGCCCAGCGCGTGGCTCGCCTCCGCGACGTCGCCGGTCAGGCCCGCCGCCGCGAGTTCGTCGCGGGCGGCGACGATCGCGGCGACCGCGCCGGGGAAGTCACCCGCCAGGGCACGGGCCTCCGCCAGCCCGATATCGGCCTTCGCGGCCACGGGAGCACCCGCGTGCTGGGCGCTCAGCCTCAGCAGGTCGGCCCGGGCGTCCGCGTCCTCACCGCCCGCCTGGAGGATCCGGGCACGTTCGGCCCTGGCCATGGCCTGCTGCTGGACGGCCCGCTCGCGGACCTCGTCGATCTCCGCGAGGACGTCCAGCGCTGCCAGGATCTCCTCGAGCGCGGCCCGCGCCCCCGCCAGCTCGCCGGCGGCGATCTGGACGCGCACGTCGAAGATCCGCAGTTCCAGCTCGTCGGCACCGTGGACGTCGAGCAGCTCGGGCGGATACTGTTCCGGCCCCGCTTCCTTGCGGAACGCCGCCCGGCGGCGCTGCCCGGCGATCAGCTCACGCGCCTTGGCGACGTCACCTTCCTCCGTGGCCAGCGAGATGAGCACGCGTTCGGCGACCTCCCGGGAGCCCTCGATCATCCGCGCCTCGGCGTACTGTCCGAAGTGGACTATGGCGGCTGCGCTCACTGGGAAGACTTGGAGCACCGCCTCGGCGCATTGCCTCGCGTTGCGCAGGTCACCCGCGGAGTAGCAGACGTGGGCCAGATCGCTGACGGCGGCGAGTTCGAGGTCGGTCCGGTCCAGTTTCCGCGCGATCTCCCGCATCCGCGCGTACTTCCGGTGCGCGCCGGCGACGTTCCGCGCCGCGGCGAGCTGTTTGGCCTGATCCTGGACTTTGGCGGCTTCCATGAGCAGTTTGCGGTACTTGCCCTCCGAAAGCGAGCACGCGGGCACTTCGCCGTACGACGCCGGGTCGAGACCGAAATGCCTTGCGACACAACGGCAGTTGTAGCCGTGTGAGGTCGCGGGACTCAGTTCGGGCGGGAGCGGACGGTCCGGCGGGGTCTGGGGCGGCGGCATGCCGACGAGCACGTCAGAACTCCTCTTCGGCGGAAGCGGCCGCCGCCCGTTCGGCGAGTGTCCGGCCTTCCGGCGGGCGAGCCCGCACGAGTGCGACCACTTCCGCCCGGTCTTCCGCCGTGGTCCCGATGACACCCTCGCCCGCCACGCCGACGACGACCGTTATCCGTCCACTCTGGACACTTGCCGCGAGCCGGGTCGAGGACTCGTCGAGGTCGGCGGTCCCGGTGAACCGTCCGGCGCCGAGCGAAAGCGGGACCTCCGCGAACGGCTCCCCGTCGTGCAGCGCTGTCGCGGTGAGGACGGCGTCGGCGAACGCGCCCGCGACGTCGACTTCGAGCCGGGCGGTGGCCGCCGCCATGACGACCCGCCAGGTCACCGTGTCCTCGGCGGCGTCCAGGATTCCCGGGGGAACCCGTGCCCAGTCGACGCTCGCCCGTCCCGTAGCCAGTACGCCTTCACCGGACACGACAGGATCGGTTCCGGCGGCCAGCGCGTACGCGCGTTGGCTCGGAGCCGCGATTTCCAAGCGCGCCACCACATCCGCCGCGGCTTCGGCGCGCACGACGTCGTCCTGGTCGTCAAACCACGACGCGAGGCGGCCGCACAGGCCGCGGACCTCGTCGGCGACCGGGGACGCGGCGGCCACCAAGGCGTCGTCCGCGGTCGCCGCGTCGAACAGCTCCGCCGGGGAGGCTTCGAAACCATCGAGGAGACCTTCGGCCAGGTCTTCGACCGCGGCCGTGGCGACCGCCGATTCGAGGTCCAGCAACGCCGGGTCGAGCGACGGCACCCCGAGCGACGGGCCGGCGGGCCACCAGCGACGGATCCACAGCAGCAGAGCGAGCCTGGCCAGCTCCGGCCGAGCGGGGAGGTCGGCATGGCCTTTATCGATCGCGTCCAGGCAGGCCTCCGCCCCGATGAGCCGGGTGAGCCACGGTTCGGCCGCGCCCGGGTCGCTGAGTTCGATCCGCATCGAGGAAACCCTGCCGGAAAGGAGATCGGCGAGGGCGAAACGGATGAGAGCGCCGTCCGCCGCGACGACGGGAGTGTGCACCGGATGCGTCACGACACGGCCTCCAGATCCGGGAGGCGCGCCACGAGCGCGCGCCGCACCTTCGTCCGCAGGTCCATCGAGGTCGACCGCACCACGCCGGTGACGAGGTCGCGTACGTCGGCGGCGTCGGCGGGCAGGTCACCGCGAACGTCGAAACCGTGCAGGCGGATCCAAAGCCTGCTGAGGAACTGCTTGGCGAACTCACGCAGATCACGCAGGAGTCCGGCGTCGGGTCGCGGGGTGAGCGGCGTGGCCCCGGCCAGTGCGCGGCGGGCGTGCAGCACGTAGCCCTCCCGGGCGACCTGGGCGTTGAGCCGCCGCGCGAACTCGGGGGCCCCGGCGGGCGCGGCACCGTCGAGCGGCCGGAGCGCGGGCGCGAGCCCGACACCGACCGCGAAGCAGGCGGCCAGCGCGGGCAGACCGAGCCCGAACCCGGCGGCGACCCGGGTGAGTTCGTCGTCGACGAGGTCGGCGACAGGACCCCGTTCGTCCGCCGGGAGACGGCGCAGGGTGGCCCGCACCCGCCGTTCGACACTGCGTTCGAGCAGTTCCGCACCGGTTTCGTCCCGCCGGTTCAAGGGCGGGACCTCGGTGCGTTCCCCGCGTTGCAGGCCGAGATCCGGCACGGGCAGACCGGCGATCTCTTGGACGGCCTCACTCAAGGCGCGCGCCCCGTCCGGACCGCGCAGGGCCAGCCCGAGAGCGTGCCCGGCGGCCGAAGCGGTGAGAGCCCGCCACGAGGAGTCGGTCAGCTCTTCGACGAACGCTCGGAGCGCCGGAATGTCCTGAGGTGCCCCGGACTCGGCGTGCCAGCGGCGGTGAAGTTCCGTGGTCAGATCCGCCGACATCCGGGGATCCGCGAGATACCGGGTGAGCTGATCGACGCCCGCCGCGCCGCCGTCACCGTGCAGATCACGCAACGCCGCCGCGGCCGTCGCGGGCGCTTCCGGACCCGGCGCGCCGAACCCCGTCGCCAGCTCGTACGCCAGCGGGAAACACACGTCCTGGACGTTGCCCGCCGTGATGCGCAACGCGCGGCGCTGGCGCTTCAGCTGCGTGAACCACGCGGCGGTGGCGCGCAGCCTGTCCGCGTCGGCGAGCAGCAGTTCCGTCAGCTCCGCGGCCGCGACCGCGTCCAGCACCGGACGGCCGAGCCGGGGACGCGCCGCCGTGCGGATCACCAGCGGGTCGATGATCTTCTTGATCGTCCTGGTCAGCGGGCCACCGTCGGCGGACGAGAGGACCTCCACCCCGGGGATCTTCTGCCAGGCCCGCGCGAGGACGGCCGATCGCAGCCGGGAGTCACCCGAATCCGTCGTCATCACCTCCCCCTCCCATGACCCTCCCCCTCGCGCTGCTTGCACTCTAACCGAGCAGACGACGGCTTCTCCCGGTCCAGCAACGTAGCGAAGGCCTCCTTTCCTACTCTCACCGTCAGGGTCCCGGCAAAGTCGAGGTAGAGCTTGATCAACGGAAGATCAGGGACACTCAACGTCCCTGATCTTCCGTTGATCAAGGGCGAGCCGAGGTAGGGCAGGCCTGATTCTGGACGCCGCGGGGCTACAGGTGCGGTTTCGGAGGAATGGTGTGAGTGGCGGTTCGGGTGAGGGCCACTTGTGTCTTAGGTACCTGCCACCGGGCGACACGCGTGATCCGACGGAGAACACGCGTGAGTGAACGGAGAACACCCGACGAAACCTGCCGCTCCCGCGTGTCATCCATCCAGTCACACGTGTCCTCCGTCTGATCACACGCGCCATCCATCCAGCCACGCGAAACCACCGACTCGGCCCCTCGCGAAACCGTGCAAGATACCCAAATCGGGCATTTCCATCTCGAAAAGTGTCCCTTATGGACAGTCCGGACCCGGGTGAGGCCCCTTGTGTGGGCCCGCTCCCGCCGTGTCCACCACGACGCGTTCGTCTTGTCCCGCTATAGAGGTGCAGCCGACCAGCACTTATGCGACTTCGCCGGAACCCTGCGCCTGCGCACAGGAAGGGGGCCTTCACGGACTCCCCGATCGACGGCACACTATCCACTGTGGACAGTCGTCCGACGCAGGTAGCGACCCCGCGCGGCCGTTCGGACTAACTTTCGTCCGAGTTGTACAGACTTTCGTTGACTTCGAACGAAAGTCCTCCTAGGTTCAGCGGACGTCACAGAGGTGCTCTGCCGCCAACCTCGAGGAGCAACGATGCTTCCGTCTGTCCGCAAGCGCTTCAACCGGTCCATCGTCGCCTCATTGGCGCTGGTCACAGCCCTCTCGGGGCTCGTGACCGCACCGGCCGAAGCGGCTGTCCCGCCCCAGCAGCCCGGGGTCACGCTCCGCACGTACGACCTCCAGCGCGAGATCGACAAGCTCTGCGTGATCAAGTCCGGTCAGACCCCCAACGTCGACAAACTGATGCCGACGATCAACTGGACGAGCACCGCCGATTTCGGGATCGGCGAGCAGTTCGTGTCCGAGGTGACCGGCAACATCACCATCGCCACCGCCGGCCGGTACGAGTTTCGCCTCACCAGCGACGACGGCTCCCGGCTGCTCATCGACGGCCGGCGGGTGATCAACCACGACGGCCTGCACGGCGCGACCCCGGCGACCGGCTCCGTCGAACTGGCCACGGGATACCGCGCGCTGCGGATCGACCATTTCGACAACCTTTACGACCAGCAGATCACCCTCGAATGGCGGCCACCGGGCGCGGCGGATTTCACGGTCGTGCCGAATTCGGTGCTCAGCACCGACGCCGACGTCGTCCGGGTGACCTCACCCGGCCGCAAGGAGTGCGAGGGCGTCGCGGACTCACCCGGTGACGGCCTGCCGCTGAACGGCGTCCACCCCGGTTTCACGCTGACGAACCTGCGGCCCGACGGTTTCCAGCCGCAGGTCACCGGGATGGATTGGCTGCCGGACGGACGGCTCGCCATCGCCACTTGGGGCGGCTCCGACAAGGTCCTCGGCGAGGTCCACCTGCTGAGCAACGTCACCGGGAACACCGACCCCACCAAGGTCCGGACCAGGCGCGTCGCAAGCGGTTTGAAGGAACCGATGGGGATCAAGTACGTCGACGGCAAGCTGTACGTGTCGGAGAAGACGCGGCTCGTCGAACTGAACGACACCAACGGCGACGAGGTGACCGACGACTACCGCACGGTCGCCACCTGGCCGTTCGGCGGCAACTTCCACGAGTTCGCGTTCGGCCTGCTGTACAAGGACGGCTACTTCTTCGCCAACCTTTCCGTGTCCATCAACTACGGCGGCGCCACGACCGACCCGCAGCCCGCGCCTAACCGCGGCACCACGATCAAGATCAGCAAGGCGACCGGCCAGGTGTCCTACGTCGCCGGCGGGCTGCGCACCCCGCACGGCATCGGGTGGGGCCCGGAAGGCGACGTCTTCGTCACCGACAACCAAGGCGGCTGGCTGCCCGCGAACAAGCTCGTGCGGATCAAGCAGGACCGCTTCTTCAATCACTACACCAATCCCCCGGGACCGTTCGACTCGAAGCCGGTGACCGCGCCCGTGTTGTGGTTGCCGCACAACGAGATCGCGAACTCGCCGAGCAACATGGTGACGCTGTCGCAAGGTCCTTTCGCCGGGCAGATGGTGTACGGCGACGTGACCTACGGCGGGCTTCAGCGAGCGTTCCTGGAAAAGGTCAACGGCGAGTACCAGGGTGCCGTGTTCCGGATGACGCAAGGACTCGAGTCGGGCGTCAGCCGGATCAGCCTCGGCCCCGACGGCGCGATCTACACCGGAGGCATCGACGGCGGCGGTAACTGGGGCCAGCCCGGCAAGCTGGCCTACGGCCTCCAGAAGGTGACACCGAACGGCACGAACGCCTTCGACATCCGCGCGATGCGCGCCGTCGCGGGCGGCTTCGAACTCGAGTACACCCAGCCGTTGTCGGCCGAGACCGCGCAGAACCTCGCGGCGAAGTACCAGGCGCAGCAGTGGCGCTACCAGCCCACTCCCGCGTACGGCGGGCCGAAGATCGACGAGCAGACCTTGTCCGTCACCTCCGCGAGCCTGTCCCCCGACCGCAAGAAGGTCACGCTGCAGGTGTCCGGGCTGAAGGCGGGACACGTGGTGCACGTCCGGTCCCCGCGCCCGTTCGCCGCGGAGTCCGGTGCGGCATTGTGGAGCACCGAGGCGTGGTACACGCTGAACTCCCTGGTCGGCGGCCCGGCGGCGAGTACGACCTACGAAGCGGAACGTGCCGCGCTCAGCGGTGGCGCCGCGGCCAACACCAACCACGCGGGCTACACCGGCACCGGCTTCGTCGACGGCTACTGGAACCAGGGCGCCGCGACGACGTTCACCGTGAACGTCCCCAAGGCCGGGACCTACAACGCGGCCTTGCGCTACGCGAACGGCCCGGATCCGGCGCCCGGGACCAAATCCGTGAACGTTTACGTCAACGGCACCAAGGTCGAACAAGTCCGGCTCGCCAGCACCGGCAACTGGGACACCTGGAACTCCCAACCGGAAACACTGACCCTCGCCGCCGGGACGAACTCGATCTCCTATCGCTACGACAGCGGTGACGCGGGCAACGTCAACCTCGACAGCCTCACCGTCACCGCGACCCAGCGCATCCCGTTGTTCGACGGCAAGAACCTCGACGCGTGGGAGAAACGCGCGGGCGGGGCCGCGACCTGGCCGGTGGCGGGCGGGGCGATGGAGTCGAACGGCGGTGACATCCGCACGAAGCAGCAGTTCGGCGACTTCCGGCTGCACGTCGAGTGGACCGAGCCGAACTATCCGCCCGAGGTGACCGGACAGGCCAGGGGCAACAGCGGCGTCTATCTCCAGGAACGCTACGAGCTTCAGGTGCTGGAGTCGTTCGGCGACACCACCCTCGCCAACAATGAAGCCGGGGCGATCTACCTGAAGAAGGCGCCCGACCGGAACATGGCGGCGGCGCCGGGAACGTGGCAGACCTACGACGTCACCTTCCGCGCCGCGCGATTCGACGGCGCCGGGAACAAGACCGACAACGCCCGGGTGACCGTGGTCTGGAACGGCGTCGTGGTCCACGACAACGTGGAGATCGACGGCGGCACGGGTGACAGCAACCCGGAGAACGCCGGGCCGGGCGCGATCCGGCTCCAGGACCACGGCGACCCCGGCGAGAACCCGCGGTTCCGCAACATCTGGATCGAACCCGTCGCCTGACAACGGAAGAGCGACCGGCAGGCCCGCGAGAGGGCCTGCCGGTCGCTCCTACACGGACACCGGCTCAGAGCTTCTGGGCCACAGGATCGGCCGCGAGGACTTCACGGGCGACGAGAACACCGCCGACGAAGCCCACCGGCATCACGATCAGGACGGCGAACGGGATCAGGCTCAGCAGCGAGGCGGGAAGGCCGAGACCGAGAGCGAGCGCCCGGCGTTTGCGCAGCAGCAGCCGTCGCTGCTTCAGGTCCATCCCACGCCGGTAGAACGAGACGGCGATCAGTTCCAGTGCCAGGAACCACGCCGTGACCAAGGCCAGCAGGACCGGCACGACGGTCTGCCCGACCACGGGGATGAAGCCCGCGATCAAAAGCGGGATGGTGAACATCAGCGAGCGCAGCACGAGCGACAGCCCGTCCTTCAGGCCCATCCCCAGCAACCGCCAGAACGACAGGTCCACCGCGCCGGGGACGCCGCCGAGATCGTCTTCGACCTTTTCCGCGATGTGCTCGTAGAACGGCCCGCCGACGGCGAGGGTGATCGCCGTGAACCCGATCAGGCACAGCGCCAGCACCACGCCGAACACCGCGACGCCGACCGCCACCCGGATCGTCGTCCGCCAGCCCGGATCCCAGTCGTCCGCGAACGGGGTGACCAGCAGGGAAAGATCGTCGATCCAGAACGCCAGCGCGACTACACCGCCGAGCAGCAGCAGTGTGGTGAGCACCGCGGGCAGCGCGCCGATCAGCAGCAGTTTCGGCGATCGCAGCAGGATGCCCAGGCCTTGCCAGAACATCCGGAAACCCTTGAAGAAATCCCGCATCGGACAGTTCTATCAGCCACCGTCCGGCAATGAGCCACTGCCGTCGGGGCCGGTCACGACGACGCGGAAGCTGACGTCGCCCCCGAACGGGACGGCGGTGACCTGCCAGGTCTGCGGCGAACCGACGTCGATCGTGGTCCTCGCCCGTTCGACCAGTACCGGGACGCGGTCGACGGCCAGTGCGCGCAGGTCGAATCTCGGCACCTGGGCTTCGGTCGGCGCGAAGACCACGGTCAGCCGCCGCTCCTCGACCACCGCGGTGATCACCTGCGAGACGTCCGTGGCCCGCGCCAGCGAGTCGATCGCGCGGCGCAATTCCCCCTCGCCCAGCAGCGACCGCTCGACGGTGACCGTCGCGGAGCCCGACGATGACGTGGTCGTGCTGGACTGCGTCTCTTCCGTCCGGGCAGGCGCTTGCGGCGCGAACAGTTCCGCGCGGAACAAGAACAGCACGAGCGCGGCGCCGAGCAGCAGCCCGAGGAACGCGAGCGCGCCGAACGCGCAACCCTCCGGCGGCTCCTGCACCAGGCTGGACTCCGGGGCGGATTCGATCACGGCTTCGGCCACGCGACGCTCCCACTCCGGCGACAGCCGCTCCACGATCTTCGCCTTCC
The DNA here is from genome assembly GCF_055598845.1 of Amycolatopsis sp. NPDC039088. NCBI lineage: Bacteria > Bacillati > Actinomycetota > Actinomycetes > Pseudonocardiales > Pseudonocardiaceae > Amycolatopsis > Amycolatopsis sp. NPDC039088. Next base: position 16,283 of record NZ_JBVKAE010000043.1, read on the forward strand.
AAGGCCGGTCCGGCGGGTACTGGACGACGAGGATGTTGCCTGGCCGGTGATCCGGGATGTCGACCAGATTGACGCCGTGCATGATCTTCACGCGGTGCGACGCCGCGCCGTCGGGTGCGACGGTAAGGACGAAGTCGACCGGGATGTCGCCCGTTTCCGTGCCACTCGCCCGCAGGCTCTCGATCTTGGCGAGCGCCATCACCGGGACGATCGCCGCCTCGCGAGCGCGTCGCGGTGCCCCGGCTACGTAGAGCAGAAGGCCGTAGACGAGAGGAAGCCCCAGGCCGGCGACGATCAGGGGGACGTACTCGATGATGATGCCGACGACGAAGGCACACAGTGTCGTGCCGATGACGATCCCGGCCAGGAAGCCGCGGACGACGGCGAGCGGACCGGGCCGGGCGGGTGCGGGGGCAACCGACATGGACGTACTCCAGATTTTCGGGCGGCGTTCAAGCCGCGGGCAGCCAGTCGCTGAGGGCGGGACAGCGCCGGAGCGCCACGAAGATCTTCTTGTCGTCGTCCGGTGACGCCGGATCGAACAGCACTTCGGCGGTCGCGATCGTGGTGTCCCGGGTGCGGCGGGTCACCCAGTGCCGGACGCCCGCGAGATCGGTGAAGCACAGCGTGACAGTCGCGCCGACGGCCCGCTTCCCCGACTCGTCCCCGCCGAGGTGGACCTTCACCTCGACGATCCGGGCGGGCACACGACGGCCATAGGCCAGGAGCCGGTCCCGCGTCCGGACCATTTCGGCGTACCGGCGGGAGAGCTGAACGGCCAACCACAGCGCGAGAAGCGTCAAGACGAGCATGAGCAGGGGCACCCACCGGTCCGCGTAATACATCAGCCACGCCCAGAACCCCCACTTTTCGTCCTCGTGGAAGACGGGGTCGACCGCGGTGCCGACGGCGAGCGGCGGAAGCCACTCTCGAGCGGAGTCACCGGTGCCGAGCGTGATGGCCGCGAAGACCAGCACGACCGGGAACGCCGGTCCCGAAGGCCGCCCCTGATAGCGCCGCACAGCGCCGCCCGCGAGCGTCGCAGCGAAGAGACAGCCGACGAAGGCGAAGGTCCCCCACATCAACCCGTACGGCGGATCGCTGTCGCCACGGTCGTCGAAGACGCTGTCGATCGCCATGGTCCGGAACATTTCGACCAGCGTGCCGAATCCGTGCCCGGCCAGGAAACCGCAGGCCAGCGTGACGGCCGAAGCCACGATCGCGCCGGCGAGCAGCCGCCGGTCTCCCCGCCGGCGCTCGATGCGGTCGTACCGGGCCCGCGCCGGGTCCACTGTGTTCATCACGTTCACCTCCGTTCGGCTTGGTCCCAGCGTCCGCCGGACCGGGTGCTACCGAACCCAGGTTTGGTTTCCTAAAAGCATTAGGCAAATCCAGAATGGACTATGGTAACGTGGCGGACATGGCAAGGGCGGGACTGACCACGGAGCGCGTGGTGCGGGCAGGGGCGGAGATGGCCGACGAAATCGGCTTCGAGCAGGTGACCCCGACAGAGCTCGCGAAGCGGTGCGGCGTCAAGACGGCGAGCCTGTACTCGCACGTGAAGAACGCCCACGAACTGAAGACCGAGATCGCCTTGTTGGCCTTGGCGGAACTCGCCGACCTGGCGTCGGCGGCGGTGGCGGGCCTGGCGGGCAAGGACGCGCTGATCGCCCTGGCGAACGTCCACCGTGACTACGCCCTCGAACATCCCGGCCGGTTCGCCGCCGCGAGATTCCGGCTCGCGCCGGAGACGGCCGCCGCCAGCGCGGGTATCCGGCACGCCCAGCTGATGCGGGCGATCCTGCGCGGCTACGACCTGGCCGAACCGCACCAGACACACGCGGTGCGGCTGCTGGGCAGTGTCTTCAGCGGTTACGTCGGCCTGGAGTCCTCCGGAAGCTTCAGCCACAGCAGTCCCGGCTCACAAGAGAGCTGGACCGAAATCCTCGACGCGCTCGATGTCCTCTTGCGCGCTTGGCCCCGAAAGAAATGACGAAGGAAATGCTCACGACCCCGATCACCGCCGCACTCGTCCGCGGCGCGTTGGACCTGGAGTACACCGAACGCGGCGTGCTCCCCCACCGGCTGACCGCGCACGCCCGGCAGCAGATCCCCGACGCCCTGCTGGCCATGGCGGAATCGCAGCCGTCCGGCGTGCGGCTGGTGTTCCGCACCGCGGCCACGATCGTCGAACTGGACGTCATCGCCACCAAACGGGTCTACATCGGCGCGCCGCCCAGGCCCGACGGCGTCTACGAACTCCTCGTCGACGGGCAGTTCACCGGCAAGGCCAGCGTGGACGACGGCGACACGCTCACCATCGACATGGCCGCGGGCACCGCGCAAGCCGAGCCCGGCCCGGTACGGACCTTGCGCTTCTCCGGCCTGCCGGGCCACGAGAAGGACGTCGAGATCTGGCTGCCGCACGACGAAGCCACCCGGCTGGTCGCCTTGCGGGCCGACGCGGAAGTCCACAATGTACAGTCGGTCGGCCGCAAGGTCTGGCTGCATCACGGCAGTTCGATCAGTCACGGCTCCAACGCGGCGACCCCGACCGGCACCTGGCCCGCGCTGGCCGCGAGGCTGGCCGGCCTGGACCTGGTCAACCTCGGGTTCAGCGGCAGCGCGCTGCTCGACCCGTTCACCGCACGTGCCATGGGGGATACGGCGGCCGACCTGATCAGTGTCAAGATCGGGATCAACCTCGTCAACTCCGACGTGCTGCGGTTGCGCGCGTTCGGCCCGGCCGTGCACGGTTTCCTCGACACCATCAGGGAAGGACACCCCACCACGCCGCTGCTGGTCATTTCGCCGATCTACTGCGCCATCCACGAGCACACGCCGGGACCCAGCGCCATGGATCCCAGTGCGCTGGGCGAAGGAAAGCTGCGGTTCGTGGCCACCGGCGATCCGGCGGAGATCCCGGCGGGCAAGCTGACCCTCACCACGATCCGCGGTGAACTCGCGCGCATCGTCAAGGAGCGCGCCGCCACCGACCCGAACCTGCGCTACCTCGACGGTCTCGAACTGTACGGCGAGGCCGACAACGCCGAACTGCCCTTGCCCGACGAGCTCCATCCGGACGCTGCCACGCACCGGCTCATCGGGGAACGCTTCGCCCGGCTCGGTCTCGGCGGCTGAAAACCTCGTGGCACGCCTTAACGAAGTACCTGAAGGCCCCCTTGCTTGCGCCAGGCGCCAGGGTTCCGGCAAAGTCGGGACCCTAGGTCCGGGGACCTCTTCGTCGTGGCGCAGGCCGACGTCTATGAAGGAATTGGGACGTTGAGTGTCCCAATTCCTTCATAGACACGGGTTCGCACCCGGTTGCGAAGCTTGATCAACAGAACTTCAGGGGCATGCCTCTGAACCCGGTGTACCTCGAGTGTGGAGGATTTGGGACGTTCACCGTCCCAAATCCTCCACACTCGGACCCCGCAGGCATCAGCGATGCCACATCCGGACCACCAAGAACAAGTGCCGACCAGCAACTCTGCGACTTTGCCGAGACCCTGCGCCTAGCGCAAGGAAGGGGGCCTTCATGTACTTCACGACCGGCCGCGGAGGTCACAGCCGTCCCACTGTCACCAGGGCTCACATCCGACGCTAGCGAAAGCCTCCTTCACTACCGTCAGAGTAGGCAAGGAGGCCTTCACTACCAGAACAACGCGTACACAAGAGCGACACCGGCCCCACGCCACGACACGTTTGCCTTACCCCTCAAGAGAACCGTCGTCACCGCTCACGAGGTTTAGGTAGGGCACAGGGCGCGGTACCTATTTTTCTTCCTGTCCAACGAAAGTCGGTACCGGGGTCCGGTGTCGCGGGATCACCCTGATCGACACCGGATCACCGGTGCCGGGCCACCTTGGTCGCGCCCGGCAACCCACTGTGTCCAGTGCGGCCACCTCTCGCGCTGGATCTTCCCTCGCGAAAGTGAGTCACCGGTATGCGCCCAACCCCCTTAGCCCGTACCGCCACCACGCTGGCGGCCGCGGCCGCGGTCATCGGCTTCCTCGCCCCGTCCACGGCCACCGCCACCACCATCGAGGGCTACTCCCCCACCGTGCAGCGCGAGGCGGTCACCTCGCTGGCCTCGGAGGCGGGGATCAGCGAAGCCGCCGCCACCGCGTTGCTGCGGAAGCAGACCGGCAGTGTCGAGGCGCTGCAGAAGGCCACCGCCGCCTTGGGTTCCCGTGCCGCCGACGGTTATCTCGACGACGCCGCCGAACCGGTGGTGAACGTGCTCGACCAGGCCGCCGCGGATCAGGTGACCGCGACCGGCGCGCGGGCGCGGGTGGTCAAACACTCCAGTGCGGCGCTGGCGGGAGCGCAGAACGCCTTGCAGGCGCTGCCCACGGTCGCGCACACGTCTATCGGCCTCGACCCGAAGAGCAACCAGGTCGTGCTGACCGTGTCCGACGCGGCCAAGGGCACCGAAGCCCTCGTGAAGGCCGCCGAGGCACTCGGCGACCGGGTCCGCGTGGAGCGGACCACCGGCGAAATGCACACCGCGATCTACAACGGCGAGGCCATCACCGGCGGCGGAACCCGCTGCTCGGTCGGGTTCAACACCAACCGCGGCGGCCAGAACTACATCCTCGACGCCGGCCACTGCACCCGCGCGGTGTCGCAGTGGAACGTCGGCCCGTCGCAGGGCGCGAGCTTCCCGAACAACGACTACGGCCTGATCCGCAACACCACCGGCAGCGCGCCCGGCGCGGTCACCCTGTGGAACGGCTCCACCCAGCGGATCGCCTCCGCCGGATCCGCCACGGTCGGGCAGCGGATCAGCAAGAGCGGCAGCACCACCCACCTCACCTCGGGTTCGGTGCAGCGGCTGAACGTCACGGTGAACTACGCCGAAGGTTCGGTGTACCAGCTGATCCAGACCAACGCGCTGGTCAACCCCGGTGACTCGGGCGGCTGCCTCTTCTCCGGCAGCGTCGGACTGGGCATCACCTCCGGCAAGGGCAGCGGAACCTCGTACTTCCAGCCGCTCGGCGAGGCCATGAGCGCCTACAGCGTCACGCTCAACCCGTAGCAGGTTCCCGGGGCCGGGTCCTGGTCAGCCCGACCGGGACCCGGCCTCGGCCTGCGCGTGGAAATGGTCGACGGTGTGGTCGCGGAACCGCCGGGCGGCGGCGGAAAGGTAGGTGTCCTCGCGCCACGCGACGCTGAGCACGCGGCGGCAGTCGGGATCGTCGACGTCGAGCCAGACCACCGAAGTCCTGATCTCGGCCCGCAGGCCGAGCGAGGGCACGAACGCGATGCCGAGACCCGCGTCGATGAGCTGGAAGAGCACGGCCGCTTCGTCGCCTTCACAGACGATGTGGAGGTCGAGCCCGGCCTTCGCGAACAGCTGATCGGCGAGCTCGCGTTGCCAGTAACCGGGCCGCGTGGTCAGGAACGGCTCTCCGGCGAGGTCCGCGAGGCCGACGCGGCCGCGGCCGGCGAGCCGATGGCCGGACGGCACACACAGCATCACGCGTTCGTCCAGGAGAACGCGGCTCCGGATGTCGTTGCCGGACAAGGGTTGCGACGTGACGCACAGGTCGACGTCGCCGGACCGCAGTTTCTCCGCCATCCCCTCCGCCGATGCCTGCGAAAGCCGCACGTCCACCTGCGGATGCCCGGGAATGAAGGTACGGAGCGGTTCGGTGAGGGCCAGCAGGCTTTCCGCCGCGACCGTGACGGTGCCGCGTTCCAGCCCGGCGGCGTCGTCGAGTTCCTGTCGGGCGTCTTCGAGTTCGGCCAGAACCCGGTCGACGCGGCGGAGGAACGCGGCGCCGAACCGGTTGAGCCGGATCCGGCGGCCGTGCCGGTCGAACAAGGGGACACCGAGGTCGTTTTCCAGCCTGGCCAACGTCCGGCTGAGCGAGGGCTGCGCGACACGCAGTTTCTCGGCGGCCCGGCCGACGTGTTCGAGCCGGGCGACCGTCTGGAAATACCGGAGCGCCAGAAGATCCATCGCTGATACCCCGTCTGCTATGAATAGATAACCGATCTTGTCTTGGACAGCATAAGGCCTCGGCTCTTACGTTCGGTCACGTGAGTGAAACCGTGACTACCCGAAGCCGGAAGGCGAACGGGACGCTGATGGTGAACCGGGTGCTCGTGAGCGTCCACGCCGTCGCGATCATCGGCCAGCCGGTCTTCGCCGGCGGCTATCTGGGCGGCGACTACGACATGCTCTCGCTGCACCGGGTGGGCGCCGATGCCGTGTCGTTCCTGGCGTACGCCCAGATCCTGGCGGCGCTCGTCCTGTGGCTGGTCCGCGGACCGCGCTGGTTGTTCTGGATCAGCCTGCTGCTCGCGGCGGGCGAGACCGCGCAGTACTTCGCCGGCATGGACGGCGCGCTCGACCTGCACATCCCTCTCGGTGTCGCCCTCGTCGCCGGGATGGTGCTCACGACAGTCGCGCTCTGGCGTCCGCAAGTCTGGCGGACGGCCCGATGAGCCGCCGTCTTCCCCGGCGGACGTTCCTCGGGCTCGCGGGCGGAGCCGGTGTCCTGCTCGCCGCCGGGCTCACCGCTCCCCGGTTGCTCGCGCAGGGTTCGCCGGGCACCGGCGAGTTGCTGCGCAGCGGGCTCCCCCTGCCGGAACCGTTCCGGGTACCACTGCCGATCCCGCCGGTGCTCCGTCCACACAGGACGGACGAAGCGGATCACTACCGGATCACCCAGCGGGCGGCGACGGCCGAGATCCTTCCCGGTGTCCGGACACCGATCTGGGGCTATGACGGGATCTTCCCGGGGCCCACGATCGAATCGCGGCGGAACCGGACGACGGTGGTGCGCCACCGCAACGAACTTCCCGTCCCCACCGTGGTCCACCTGCACGGTGGGCACACGCCCGCCGAGTCCGACGGCTACCCGACCGACCTCGTCCTGCCCCTCTCCGGCTGGGACGCCGGACACGGCGGGCACGGTATGGTCGACGCCCGCGCCCGGATCGCGAACGGCGAACGCGACTACGTCTTCCCGTTCCGGCAACGGGCCGCGACCCTGTGGTACCACGACCATCGCATGGATTTCACCGGTCCCGCCGTCTACCGGGGCCTCGCCGGTTTCCATCTGGTGCGCGACGACGAGGAAGAGGCGCTGGGGCTCCCGTCCGGAGATCGTGAGCTGCCGCTGATGATCGCCGACCGCTCCTTCGACGAGCACGGCGCCTTCGCGTACCCGTCGCTCGACCGGACCTTGCGGACCACGCCGGGAGTGGAAAGTGCTTTCGTGGAAGGGGTTTTCGGGGACGTCATCCTCGTCAACGGCGCGCCGTGGCCGGTACACGAGGTGGCGGCCGCGCGGTACCGGCTCCGTGTCCTGAACGGCTCCAACGCCCGCCGCTACGACCTCGCCCTCGACCCTCCGCCGCCCGGCGGAGGCGGCTTCGTCCAGATCGGTGGCGACCAAGGCCTCCTCGACGCGCCACGCGCCCACGACCACCTTCCCATCGCGCCGGCGGAGCGGTACGACCTCGTCGTCGACTTCGGCCGGTATCCGGTGGGCACCGAAGTCACCCTGGTGAACCGGCTCGGCACCGGCTCGACCGCCCAGGTCATGCGGTTCGTCGTCACCCGCCGCGCACCGGACGAGAGCCGGGTTCCGGCGAAGCTCGCCGAGATCGAGCCGCTCGCGCGCGAGCAGGCCACGACCACGCGGGAGTTCTCGTTCCGCGCCGGGACCGTCCACGGCCGCGCGGGCTGGGTGATCGGTGGCGAACCGTTCTCACCGGATCTGATGTCGGCGAGTCCGCGCCTTGGCGACGTCGAGATCTGGCGGTTCGTCGCCGACATCCACCATCCCGTGCATCTGCACCTGGTGGGCTTCCGGATCCTCTCGCGCGGCGGGCGTCCGCCGGGACCGTTCGACGGCGGGATCAAGGACACCGTCGATCTGAAACCGGGCGAGTCGGTCGAGGTCATCGCCCGTTTCGACGGCTACCGCGGCCGCTACGTCTTCCATTGCCACAACGCCGAACACGAGGACATGGCGATGATGGCGAACTTCGAGGTGGTGTGATCCGGCTCAGCCCCGGACCGGGTTCGTCAGTTCGCCGACCCCCTCGATGGCCACGGTGACCTCGTCCCCCGGCTTCATGGGGCCGACACCCGCCGGGCTGCCGGTGAGCACGACGTCGCCGGGGCGCAGTGTGAACCAGCGGGTCACCCAGGCGAGGATCGCGGGCACGTCGAAGATCATCTCCGCGGTGGCCGTCGGCCCGCCAGTCGGGGTGACGGCGTTGGGCGCTTTGAGGAACAGGGCTGGCCGCTCCGGCCACGGACGGCCCTTTTCCTTGAGCTGACAGGCATAGTTGCTGCCGACGCAGACGATCGTGCGCGGGTCGCACGGCGCCAGCAGCCGGACGCCGGACAGCGGGCCGACGACCTCGCCGGGGCCGCTGGCCGGGTCGTAGGCGCGGACGAGGTCATCGTCGACACATCCCGTCCGGTCGGTTCCGTCGGTGGCGAAGCGGATCAGGCGCATCCACACCGCCGAGCGCTTCGCGGAGCAGTTCGAGCGGATGCCACGCCGTCCGGCCGGCGCCGTGGAAGATCTGCTGGCGGCAGGAGACTCCCGTGGCGGTGACCAGCGTTTCGGCCGGTTCCTTTTCCATCGCGGGGAAAAGCCGGTCCCGGCCGACGGCCATCGAGGTCTCGTAGTGTTCGGCCTCGAAGCCGAACGAGCCCGCCATCCCACAGTATCCGGAGTCGATCTCGGCGACCTCCAGCCCCGGGATACGGCGCAGGAGTGCCATGGTGGCGGCGGTGCCGACCTCCGCCTTCTGGTGACAGTGGCCGTGGAAGACCACGCGCCGTCCGCTGAGCCACGACCGTTCGGGCAGCTTCAGCCTGCCGTCGTCGATGGCCTCGACGAGCAGTTCCTCGACCTGCCGGACCCGCTCTTTGACCTGCCGTGCTTCGGGAAGGTCCGGCAGCAGCGCCACAGTCTCGTCGCGCAGGGTGAAGACGCACGAGGATTCACAGCCGACGATCGGCGATCCCGGTTCGGTGTCGCGGGCCAGCGAGGTGACCAGTCCGGTGGTCTTCTTCTTGGCGTCGTCGAGCAAGCCCTTGGACAGGCTCGACCGTCCGCAGTAGCCACCGGAAGCGAGTTCCACCGCCCAGCCCGCTGAGATCGCAAGGCGGGTTAGCGACTGTGCGAAACACCGCGTTGTTGCCCTCCGCGACATCCGCGCGCTCGCTACCTGGTCATAGCGATCGCAGCACGGTCCGCGACCTGCCCCAAGAAAGCTCCGCGAAATCACCACGCGAGACCCCGCATTTAGTCGACTAATTGCGCCGAGGCGCACGCCGATGTCCGACCCCTCGCCCAGCGGCGTGACGCACAGCACTTGGACTTTCCGTCCAAGGCTTATACAGTCAGTCTTGTGACCAACGAGCATCCGTATCCCCCGGCCTTCCGCAGCGGCGACCTGGTTTCCGTGTCCGGACGGCTCGGGGTGACCGAGACAGGCGAGCTGGCGCCAGGCGGATTCGACGCCGAGTGCCCGCAGGCCTTCGCCAATCTCGACGCCGCGCTGCGCTCGGCGGGTGCGAGCCGGGCCGACGTGGTGAAGGTCGTCGTCTACCTGACCGACATCGCCGACCGCGACGGTCTCAACCGCGTCTACGAAGAGTTCTTCGCCGAGCCCCGGCCCGCGCGCACCTGTGTCGGCGTGGCTTCCCTGCCCTATGGCGGTGTCGTCGAAGTCGAGGCGCTCGCCCGGGTCCGCGATGTCTGAGCAGGACGCGATCCTCGACGCGCTCGCCCCGGTCGCCGACGGCATCGCGGCGACGCTCGGCTCGTTCTGCGAGGTCGTCGTGCACGACTTCCGCCGTCCGGAGAAGTCGGTGGTGGCGATCGCGGGATCGGTCACTGATCGCAGCGTCGGCGGGTCGATGAGCGAGATCGGCATGGGCTTACTCGCCCGCGGTGACAAGGCCGAGGACCAGCTGAACTACGTCACCCGCACCGCTTCCGGCAAGCTCGTGAAGTCCTCGACCATGCTGCTGCGCGACAGCGGCGGCTCGGTGTTCGGCGCGCTGTGCGTCAATCTCGACGTCACCGCTCTCGGCCAGCTGCGGACCCTTGTCGGCGAACTCGCCGACGTCGGCACCACCGCCGAGATGCCGACCACCACCTTCGGCGACGACGTCGACGCGGTGGTGGACGCGATCGTCGACGAACACCAGCTGCGGCTGAACAAACCGTGGGCCGCGCTCAACCGTGAAGAGCGGCTCGACCTGTTCCGCAGCCTGCACGCGCGCGGCGTCTTCGCCGTCCGGCGGGCGGTGCCGCAGGTCGCGGCCCGGATCGGGATCTCCCGCGCCTCCGCCTACAACTACCTGTCCGAAATCCGTGATCAAGGAGCATCATGACCGCCCCCGTGACCATCGACGACATCCGCGACGCCGCCGCTCGCCTGGCCGGTGTCGCACACCGGACCCCGGTCGTGCGCTCCCGCACCCTCGACGACCTCGTCGGCGCCGAGGTCCTGATCAAATGCGAGAACCTCCAGCGCGTCGGCGCCTTCAAGTTCCGTGGCGCGTACAACGCCGCTTCCCGCCTCTCGCCGGAGCAACTGGCCAAGGGTATCGCCGCCTACTCCTCGGGCAACCACGCCCAGGCCGTCGCGCTCGCGGCGCGGGAACTCGGGAGCAGCGCGGTCATCCTGATCCCGGAGGACACCCCTCAGTCCAAAAAGGACGCCACCGCGGGTTACGGCGCCGAGGTCGTCACCTACGACCGGTACACCGGCGACCGCGTCGCGATCGGCGAGGCCCTGGCCGCCGAACGAGGCCTCGCGCTCATCCCGCCGTACGAACACCCGCACGTGATCGCCGGGCAGGGCACCGCGGCGCTGGAACTGCTGGAGGACAGCGGTTCCCTCGACACGCTGATCGTCCCGGTCGGCGGCGGTGGTCTCATCGCGGGCAGCTCGACCGCCGCGAAAGCCGTGCAGCCCGGAATCCGCGTCGTCGGCGTGGAACCCGCCGCTGGCGACGACACCAAACGCTCGCTGGAGGCGGGCGAACGCGTCTCGATCCCGGTCCCCCGGACGATCGCCGACGGCCAGGCCGCTTCCATCCCCGGCGAACTGACCTTCTCGATCAACCGGAAGCTCGTCGACGACATCGCGCTGGTCACCGACGACGCGGTCCGGGAGGCGATGCGGTTCGCGTTCGAACGCCTCAAGCTCGTCATAGAGCCGAGTGGTGCGACGGGTCTGGCCGCGCTGCTCAGCGGTGCGGTTTCCGCCTCCGGCCGGGTCGGGGTGATCATCAGCGGCGGAAACGTCAGCCCGGAACGCTTCGCGGAACTCATCACCACCCGCGGCTAGTCCTCTAAATGCCGAGTGCGCCGGCCAGCACCGGCCACGAGTTGCGCAGGGCGCGTTGCCAGTACGGCCAGCTGTGCGTACCGGCGCCGTAGTAGTCGACGGTCACCGGGATTCCCTTGAGTTTCAACCGATCCGTGAAGCTCACCGAGGTGCCCAGTGCCGAAGGTTCGAAGATGTCGGACTGACCGGGCGGATCGAGTGGCCCGGTCTGGCCATTGCCACAGGAGACATAGAGCGCGGTGCCGCGCAGGTCGTCGATGTGGTCGTAGGGGTTGTTCGCCGACCACAGCGGCCGCATCCCCCAGCTGTCGCCCCAGAGTTCGAGGTAGTTGAAGATCCCCGCGCGGGCCAGGATCCCTTGGATGAACAGCGGAGTTCCCTGGTAAAGCGTGTTCGGGACACCGCTGTAGGACGCGGCCGCGCCGAACATCCCCTTGTGCTTGTACGCGTAGGCGAGGGCGCCGTACCCGCCGATCGACAATCCGGCGATCGCCCGGCGGGTCCCGGCGCGGTACCCGCGTTCGACGATCTGCCGCACCTCCAGGGTGTGGAAGGTGTCCCAGTCCGGCGTGCTCTTGAGGCCGAAGTTCCACCACTTCGTGTACATCCCGGCCGGTCCACCGGTCGGCATCACGACGACCGCGTCCTTGTCCGCGGTGAACGCCTTGACGTCGGTGAACTGGTCCCACGAGCGATAGTCGACCGGTTCGCAGCAGCCGTGCAGCAGGTACAGCGTCGGCCAGGTCCGCGTCGGTTGCGCGGCCCAGCCGGCCGGAACGAGCAGGCGGACCATGCCGGTGGTACCGAGCGCGGGCGAGCTGATCTTGAGGTCGAGCGTGCGCGCGTCCAGCCAAGTCTCCTCGACGACCTTCGCGCCGTTGTCGGCGGCGGCTGTCGTGGGAGCGGCGCTCGCCGGGATCGACGTCCCGAGCAGAGCGACCATCGACAACACCAGCAGACCCCACCGCCGCGTTCGGTTCATCAGTTCTCCTTGGTCACAACGGGATGTTTCCGTGCTTCTTGGCCGGGAGGGCCTGCCGTTTGGTCCTCAGCGCCTGCAACGCCCTCGCCACCTGAAGGCGGGTCTGCGACGGCGCGATGACCTGGTCGACGTAACCACGTTCCGCGGCCACATAAGGGTTCGAATGCCGTTTGCGGTACGCCTCGGTGAGCCGTACCTGTTCGGCGGACCGCAGTTCCGGCGGCAGCGCGGCCAGTTCGCGCCGGTGCAGGACCCGCACCGCGCCCTCGGCGCCCATCACCGCGATCTCCGCGGTGGGCCACGCCAGGTTGACGTCCGCGCCGAGATGCTTCGACCCCATCACCGCGTAGCCGCCGCCGTAGGCCTTGCGGATCACGACGGTCACCTTCGGCACGGTCGCCTCGGCGTAGGCGTAGATCAGCTTCGCGCCGCGCCGGATGATCCCGTGCCGTTCCTGCTCGGCACCGGGCAGATAGCCGGGGACGTCGGCGAGGGTGAGCAGCGGGATGTTGAAGGCGTCGCAGAAGCGCACGAACCGCGCGGCCTTCTCCGAGGCGTCGATGTCGATCACGCCCGCCTGATGCCGCGGCTGGTTGGCCACGACACCGACCGTGCGGCCCCGCACCCGGCCGAACGCGCAGAGCATGTTGGGCGCGAAGCCGCTGTGCACCTCGGTGAACTCGCCGTCGTCGACGAGGCGGACGATCACCTCGGTCATGTCGTAGGCCTGGTTCAGCGAATCGGGCACCAGCCGGTCGAGTTCGAGGTCGGCGGCGGTCAGCTCGGGCTCGGTCTCGTCGGCGTACTCCGGGGCGGGGTCGAGGTTGTTGGACGGCAGGTAGCCGAGCAGGGTCTGCACCCAGTCGATCGCGTCCTGTTCGTCTGCGGCCCGGTAGTGGGCGTTCCCGGAGACCTCGCTGTTCACCAGGGCGCCGCCGAGTTCCTGCGCGGTGACGCGTTCGCCGCTGACGGCGTTGACGACGTCCGGCCCGGTGACGAACATATGCGCGGTCTCGTCGACCATCACGGTGAAATCGGTGATCGCCGGCGAGTAGACCGCGCCCCCGGCACAGGGACCCATGATCAGCGAGAGCTGCGGGATGACCCCGGACGCCAGTGCGTTGCGCCTGCCGAGTTCGGCGTAGTACGCCAGCGAGACGACACCTTCCTGGATCCGAGCGCCGCCGGAGTCGTTGATCCCGACGATCGGGCAGCCCAGCGTCATCGCCAGATCCATCACCTTGAGGACCTTCTCGCCGAAGACCTCGCCCATGCTGCCGCCGAATACGGTGAAGTCCTGCGAGAACACGCAGATCTGCCTGCCGTCGACGGTGCCGTGCCCGGTCACCACGCCGTCGCCGTAGGGCCGGTTGGCGTCCATCCCGAAGTCGGTGCACCGGTGCCGGGCGAACTGGTCGAGTTCGACGAAGGAACCCGCGTCCAGCAACAGATCGACGCGTTCACGCGCGGTCAGCTTGCCCTTGGCGTGCTGCCGGTCGACGGCCCGCTTCTCCGCGATCCGGACGGCTTCGTCCTGACGGGCGGCCAGATCGGCGATCCGGAACGCCGTCGTCGGAGTCAAGGGGACGTCGGTCATGGCCTCGCCGCCCTCGGTGCCGCGAGCCGGTTCGCGAGTGCCGAGGCGACCACCTCGACGTGGGGCGGGTCGATCATCGACAGGTGATCGCCAGGGATCCGCACGACCTCGAGGTCGGCGCAGAAGGCGTCCCAGCCGAGGGTGTCGTCGGTGCGCAGATAGCGCGGATCGAGGGTGGTGGTCAGCGGATGCGGATCCTGCGCGCGCAAGAGCAGCACCGGCCCGGAATACGGCTCCGGGGAGTACCGTTCGGCCACCCGAGCATCCACATAGGACTCGTACTGGTGCCGCAGCACACCCTGCCCCATTCCGGGCACCCGCGCGGCCAGTTTGCTGATCACCAGCCGGATCTGGTCGTCCTCGCCGAGCTGGACGAGGTCTTCGCGCGGGAGGTCCAGCGGAACACCGTAGGTCCGTTCGACGTGCTCGGCGAACCGGTCGAAGCGGTCCAGCAGGATCTCGTGCGCCGGTTTCCCCGGGGCGGGCAACGGCAGGATGCTGTCGATCATGAACACGACCTCGACCCGCTCCCCCGCCGCGGTCAGCCGCCGGGCCGTCTCGTAGGCGAGGCAGCCGCCGAACGACCAGCCGCCCAGCCGGTACGGCCCCCGTGGCTGGATTTCCCGGATCAGCTCGAAATAGCAGTCGGCCTTTCCCTCGACGGTGTCCTCGTCGTCGATCCGTTCGAGCCCGTAGACGGCCCTGCCTTCCGGAAGGAGGCGCACGAGTCCCTCGTACACGCTCGTCGGGCCGCCCGCCGGGTGGAACAGGAAGACCGGCTCCCCGCCGCCTTCGCGCAGCGGCCGGACCGGGCAGTCCCCGCGTCCTTCGATTTCGGCGCGCAGCAGATCGGCCAGCGCGGCGATCGTCGGAGTGGCGAAGAGCCGGTCGACGTCGGGGACCGCCGCGAGCTGACCGGCGAACGCCGACCGCAACCGTTCCGCGGCTTCCGTATCCCCGCCAACGGCGAAGAAGTCGTCGTGGACGCCGGGTTCCGCGCCGCCCAGTTCCGCCTGCCAGTGCCGGGCGACCCACCGCTCGGCCGGATCGCGTGGTCCGACCTTGACGGCCGGCCCCGCGGCTCGCGGGCCGCTCGGGCCGAACCCGGCCTGTTCGGCGAGATGGTCGGCGAGTTCGCCGAGGCTGGCGCCGCGCAACAGCAGCGGAATCGGCAGTGGCAGGCCGAAGTCACGCTCCACGACACCTCTGGCGCGCATGGCGGTGAGGGAGTCCAGGCCGAGCCGGGTGAGCGAGGCGTGCCTGTCGATCTCGTCCGCGGCGAGTCCGAGCATGCCGGCGACGAGCCCGGCAAGGTAGTCGGCCAGCATCTCGCGGGCGGCGTCGGGCAGGACCGCGCGCAGTGCGTCCAATCCGTCCCAAGTGGACGGTGTTGCCTCGGGTTCCTCCCCCGGTACCAGCATTTCGAAGAACGGTCGTTCGGTCAGCCGGGGGAACAGGGCCAGTACGGTTCCGGCGTCGACACGGGCGATCCCGGTCGCGACACGGTCATGTGTCAGCACGGCGTCCAGCGCCGCCAGCGCCTCTTCCGTACCGAGCGGTTCGAGCACCGGGTTGCGGCTGCCGACGGCCGCGCCCGCCTCGCCCCAGGCTCCCCAGCAGATGGTCGCCGCCGGTAGGCCGGCGGCGCGGCGCCACGCGACGAGCGCGTCCACCCAGGCGTTCGCGGTGGCGTAGGCGGTCTGGCCGGGCGAGCCGAACAACGCGGCCGCCGACGAGTACGCCAGCCACCAGTCGAGGTCGTGTCCGGCGGTCGCTTCGTGCAACCGCCACGCTCCCAGCGCCTTCGCCCGCCAGGCGGCCTCGACCGCGTCGATGCCGACGGTGATGGCGGCGCCGTCGGCCAGTACACCGGCCGCGTGCAGTACACCGCGCAAGGGCACACCGCCTTCCGTGGCCGCCGCGACCAGTGCCTCGGCCGTTCCCGGCTCGGCGATGTCGCCGGTCACCACGTGAACGTCGGCGCCGAGGTCTCGCAGTGCCGCCAGCGTGGGTTCGGTGTCCGGGCCCGCGCCGCTCCGGCCGGAGAGGACGAGCCTGGTCGCACCGCGTCCGGCGAGCCAGTCCGCCGCGACCAGGCCGAGGCCGCCGAGTCCGCCCGTGATCACGTAAGCGCCCTCGCGCACAACGGTTTCGCGGGCGGGCTCACCGAGCGGCGGACGGCCGAGCACCCTGGTGTACCGGATGCCTTCGCGCCACGCGACCTCGTCGTCCGGCGCGTCCGCCCGGATCTCCGCCACGAGCCTTCCGACCCACAGCAGAGCGGGATCCGGTTCGGCGTCGAAGTCGACCTGGCTCGCGCGCAGTTCGGGATGTTCGAAGGCGAGGACCCGGATCAGCCCGCGCAGGCAGGACTGGCCGGGGTCGCCGCTCTCACCGGGTTCGACGGCCGACCCGCCCGCGCTGACCAGCCACAACCGTGGGGGCGTGGTGCTTTCGGCCAGTTCGGCAACGACGGCGGAGAGGGTGGCGATCGTCTGCCCGGCCCGCATCGGGTCGGGCTCACCCGTCGTGGCGACACCCGCGAGCACGCCGGTCACCTCGCGGGATCGCAGCAGTTCCGCCAGCGCCGCCCGGTCGCCGAGCGGGGCCATCGCCAGCTCGTCCCCTGCCTCGGTGAGCCGGTCGCGCAACGCCGTCAGCCACGGCGCGCCTCGGTGTTCGTCGTCGTGCAGCACGACCCAGCTGTGTCCGCCCGCCTCGGCCGTGGGCAGCGCGGCCTGCCGCCAGACGGTTTCGAACAGCAGGTCCGCCATCGGTACCGGCAGGGCCGAACGCTGGAACCGGCGGCAGTAGACGTCGCGGAACTCGACCAGGACGACGTCGTCGGCGTCGACCAGCTGGACACCGCCGACCAGGCCGTCACCGGCCGGATCGAGCGAATCGAGCAGGGCGTCGACCCGGACACCGCGGCGGGGATCACCGGCCAGGACGACCTCGCCCACGGTCAGCGGCAGGAAAACGCCGTCGGCTTCGCGCAGCGCGTCCCCGCCAGCCGCGGCCAGCGCGTGCAGGCAGGCGTCGGCGATCACCGGGTGCAGGACATACGCCGGATGGTCGGCCGGCAAGGTGATCGACGCCGAGGCGCGGCCGGGCGCGGCCATGACCGCCTGCAGCCCGCGGAAAGCAGGACCGTAGCTCTGCCCCATCTTGGCCAGCGCCTGATAGAGATCGACCGGCCGGGCCTCCTCACCGACAGCGCCGAACGGCACCACCGTGGTGTCCCCCTCGCGAACTCGCGCGGCGGCGTGCCGGATCCAGCCGCCGTTCCCCGACCGCGCGTAGATGTCCACTTCGGACGGACCGGAACCGGTGCTGAGACTGGTCGTGACGTCGGTGTGCGCGGTGAGCGGGAGCACCCGGTGCAGTTCGAGATCGCCGACGCGCAGTTGCCTGCCGGGTCGCAGAACGGCTTTGACCGCCGCGAGCGCCAGTTCCAGGAAACCGGCGGCGGGGAACAGCGGGACACCCATCGCCGCGTGGTCGGCCAGCCACGGCAGTACCGCGGTCCCGACGTCCGCGCGCCACAGGTGGCCACCGCCGGTGGGCTGTTCGATGTGGACACCCAGCAACGGATGCGCGCCACCGGATCCGGACCGGGTGACCGGACGCCGCGGCCAGAACCGTTCGTGCCGCCACTGCGGGCCGGGCAGGGCGACCGGGATCGAGCGGGGACCGCGCGCGTCGAGCACGCCGGGAAGCCCGAGGGTGTGGAGCCGGGCGAGCGTGGTGAGGAACGCCGTCCGCTCGTCGATCTTGCGGCTCGCCGACGGGAGCGCGAGCGCGCCGGTACTCTGCTCGATCGCGGCCAGCGCCACCGGATGCGGGGAGATCTCGACGAAGACGCCGTATCCCTCGGCGGTCGCCCCCGCCAGTGCCTGGCTGAACCTCACCGGACGGCGCAGGTTGGCCGCCCAGTACTCGACGTCGAACGACGGCGTCCGCTGTGGATCGGCGAGAACACTGCTGTAGCAAGGGATTTCGGCAGGTTTCGGGGTGAGACCGTCGAGGTCGGCACGGAACCGGCCGAGGACGACGTCGACGGCTTCCGAATGCCCGGCGCCACCGACGGGTAGCCTTCTGGCCAGCCTCCCGAGGCTCTCGACGTGTGAGACCAGCGCCTCGACCTGATCCGCGGCCCCGCTGACGGTGCACTGGACCGGGGAGGCGTACACCGCGACGGTGATCCCGGGAAACTCCGCTTCCAGGTCGGCCAGTTCGGCAGGCGAGAGTTCGACGACGGCCATCGCGCCGTCTCCGGTCGCGTCGACCTCGGCGAGCAGCCGTGCCCGCGTGGCCATCACGCGCAGCCCGTCCGCGACGCCGAGCGCCCCCGCGACGACGGCGGCCGCGACCTCGCCCATCGAATGCCCCAGCACCGCCGCCGGGGCGACACCGTGCGCACGCCAGAGCCCGGCCAGTGCGAGCTGCATACCGAACAACGCGAGCTGGGTGGCGCCGAGATCCGGCAGCTCGTGTTCGCCGGAAAGCACCTCACGCAGGGAGAAACCGGCTTCGGCCACGAACACCGGATCGAGTGCCTCGACCTCCGCGCGGAACGCGGGTTCGGTGCGCAGCAGGAGGCGGCCCATCCCCGGCCACTGCGAGCCGTAGCCGGAGAAGACGAACACGACACCGGGCACGCGTCCGGCCTCACCGGTGACGACGTCGCCGCCCTCGCGTCCGGCCGCCATTTCCCGCAGGGCGGCGACGATCCGGTCGCGGTCCTCGGCGACCACCGCGCCCCGGACCGGCAGGTGATCCCGGCTCCGCGCCAGCGTCGCGGCGACGGCGTCCAGTGGCACCGCGCGATGGGCGGGGTCGTCGAGCCAGTCCGCCAGATCGGCGGCCCGCGCCCGGAGCACATCGGGCGACTTGGCCGATAGCGCGAACACCCTTGGGCCTTCGGTTTCCTTCCCGCGAGCAGGAAACGCCGCCGCGGGCCACTCTTCGAGTACGACGTGGGCGTTGGTCCCGCCGAAACCGAAAGCGGAGATCCCGGCCCGCGCGACGCCGGAGTAGCGAGGCCAGTCCGTCGCCGTGCCGACCACGTGCAGGCCGAGGCCGGAGAAGTCGATGTGCGGACTGGGCTCGTGGTGATGCGGGGTCGGCGGCAGCCGCCGGTGGACCATCGCGAGGACGACCTTGATCAGCCCGGCGATTCCCGCCGCGCCTTCGAGATGGCCCAGGTTGCCCTTCACCGAACCGATCAGCAGCGGGCGGGCGGGTTCACGTCCGGCTCCCAGCACCGCACCGAGCGCACCCGCCTCGATCGGATCCCCCAGTTCGGTGCCGGTCCCGTGTGCTTCCACGTAGTCCACAGAGGACGGTTCCACGCCCGCCGCCGCGTACGCGTGCCGCAGCAGCGCGGCCTGCGCGTCCGGGCTGGGGGCCACGAGGCCGTTGGACCGGCCGTCGGAGTTCACCGCGCTGCCGCGGATCACCGCCAGCACGCGGTCCCCCGCGCGCCGCGCGGCCTTGAGCGGTTTGAGCACGACCACACCGCAGCCCTCGCCGCGCGCGATACCGTCGGCGGCGGCGTCGAAGGGCTTGCAGTGCCCGTCGGGAGCGAGCACCCCGGCGCGGTGGAAGGTCGCGGTGACGGCGGGCGAGAGCATCAGGTTCACCCCGGCGGCCAACGCCGTCCCGCATTCGCCGTGGCGCAGGCTCTGCACCGCCTGGTGCACCGCCACCAGCGAAGACGAGCAGGCCGTGTCGACGGTGAGGCTGGGGCCGCGCAGGTCGAACAGGTACGAGAGCCGGTTGGCGGCGATACTGGTCGCCGCTCCCGTGGCGGACCACACGTCGACGGCGGCGGGGTCGGACATGGTCAGGTGCCCGTACTCGCCCGCCGAAAGCCCGACGAACACACCGGTCCGGCTTCCCCGCAGGGTGGAGGGCGGGATCCCGGCGTCTTCCAGCGCGGCCCAAGCGACTTCGAGCAGCATCCGCTGCTGGGGATCCATCGTTTCGGCCTCGCCCGGCGTGATGCCGAAGAACTCGGCGTCGAAACCGGCGACGTCACCGAGGAAACCGCCGCGGCCGGGCAGCCAGTCGAGGTCGGCGCCGAACGCCTCCCAGCGACCCTCCGGGACGTCGCGAATTCCGTCGCTTCCGGCGTCCAGCAGCCGCCAATACCGGTCTGCGGACTCGGCCCCGCCGGGCAGGCGGCAACCGAGCCCGACGATCGCGATCGGTTCCCCTTCACGGCCTTCGGCGCCCGCGACGTCGTCATGTTCCACTGTGGACAGATGCTCGGCGAGGGCGTTGATCGTCGGGCATTGCCACACCAGGGTCGGCGCCAGCGGACGGCCGAGGTACCGGCCCAGATCCGCGGCCAGCGCCATCGCATCCCGTGAGGAAAGCCCGCTTTCGTGCAGCGGGCGATCCGGATCGACCTCGTCCGCCGTCAGCCCGGTCCGTTCCGCCACCCGCGCGATCAGCCAGTCCCGGATCCTCGCGGTCATCCGAGCCGCCGTGCGGTCAGCGCACCATCCACATAGGACTTCCGGCACAGTACCCTGCTGATCTTGCCGCTGGAGGTGCGCGGAACCTCACCCGGTTCGAGCACGACGACGTCGTACGGGCGCAGGCCGTGCGCGGCCGAGACCGCTCTCCGGATCTCCGCGGTGACCACCGTGACGTCGGCCTCGACCCCTTTGGCTCGTTCCAGTACGACGACCGCCGCCTCGCCCTCTTCATGCTCGATCGCGAAGGCCGCGGCGGAATGCGGCCGGACCGCGGGATGCGTCTCCACCGTCTGTTCGATGTCCTGCGGGTAGTGGTTGCGGCCGTCGACGACGACGAGATCCTTCAGCCTGCCGGTCACGAACAGCTCGCCGTCGTAGCGCACGCCGAGGTCGCCGGTCGCCAGCCAGCCCGCGCCGGAGTCCGGATCGACCGGCGGCAGGCCGAAAACGGCGGCCGAGGCGCCGGGCCGCCCCCAGTAGCCCACGCCGACGTTCGGGCCCTTCACCTGGATCTCGCCGACTTCGCCAGGCCTCGCCGCGGCCCCGGTGACCGGGTCGACGATGCGGATCCGCTGGCCGGCGGGAAGTCCGCAGGAGACGAGCGTGGTGGGTGCCGCGCCGGATCCGGCGGGCATCGCGAACCCGGCGGCGAGCCGGTCGCGGTCGAACGTGACCTGCCGTGGTGCCTTGCCCGCCTCGGTGACGGAGACGAGCACGGTGGCCTCGGCCAGGCCGTAGGACGAGCGGTGCACCTCGGGCCGCAGGCCGCAGTCCACGAAGGCGTCGTGGAACTTCGCGATGGTCGAGGGCAGCACGGGCTCGCTTCCGTTGATCAGCGAGACGACCCGGCTCAGTTCGAGGTAGCTCTTCTCCGCTTCGGTCACGCGGGAAGCGGCGTAGGCGAAGGCGAAGTTGGGTGCGGCGCTGATCGCGCCAGGGCTGGCCGTGAGGGCGCGCAGCCATCGCGACGGGCGTTCGAGGAACGCGAGCGGATCCATCAGCACCGACGCCGCGCCCGCCGCCATCGGTGCGCCGATGCCGAGGATCAAGCCCATGTCGTGGAAGAGCGGCAGCCAGCTGACGGTGGACGTCGCGGCGGTTTCGACCCCGTAGGAGTCGCAGGCCTGGCGGGCGTTGGTGAGCGCGTTGCGGTGGGTCAGCATCACTCCCGCCGGGCTCCGGGTGGAACCGGACGTGTACTGCAGATACGCCAGTCCGTCCGGTTCCGGTCGCGGCCAGGAATGCTCACCGGCCGCGACCGGAGAAGGGGTGTCGACGGCGAGCACGGCGGGCCGCTCGATCTCCGTCGAGGTGAGGAACCCGGAGACGCCGTCGATCGCGTCGGCGGTAGTGAGCACGACCCGCGGTGCGCAGTCGGCGAGCACGGCCGCCAGCCTGCCCGCGTGTCCTGGCAGGTCCGGGGCGAACAACGGAACGGCGACCAGCCCGGCCCGGATCGCGCCGAGGAAGGCCACGACGTAGTCGGCGGACTGGCGGGCCAGGATCGCCGCCCGCTCCCCTGGTACGGCGAAGTCGGCCAGCCGCGTGGCGAGGACACCGACCCGGTCGTCGAGTTCGCGCCAGGACAGGGTGACGGCCCTGCCGTCCGCGCCGGCACGATGGTCGAGGTAGGTCACGGCGACCTCGTCACCGAGGCGGCGGGCCCAGTACTCCAGCAGGGTCGCGAACGACTCCCCGGCGAGTGCGTCGTCCTGCCCGTGGGCGACGACGACCGTTTCCGAAATGGTTTCCATGGCCCCTCGTTTGACGACGTGAGCAGGAGCGGGTGAATTCGGAACGGCACCGTTGCCGAAAGCGGATTCCATTCCGGAGACCGTTCTTTATCTGCGCCGAACTGTATGGATCAGGCGGGAAGAGTGTCAATGAGGTGACCGC
Organism: Amycolatopsis sp. NPDC039088; assembly: GCF_055598845.1. Classification (NCBI taxonomy): domain Bacteria; kingdom Bacillati; phylum Actinomycetota; class Actinomycetes; order Pseudonocardiales; family Pseudonocardiaceae; genus Amycolatopsis; species Amycolatopsis sp. NPDC039088. Next base: position 38,589 of record NZ_JBVKAE010000043.1, read on the forward strand.
GAAACGCTGACGGCGATGCGGTCATGCTCACGGGGAAGTGAGAAACGGGGCACCACGCTTGTCACCTCGGGACGGATTTCGGCCCGCTCGCTCCTTCAGCAGCCTGAACGCGAGGAGTGCGCCGGCGAGTTCCAGGGCCGCCGCGGTCAGCAAGCCCGCCGTGTAGCCGCCCGCCAAGGCAGGCGCGGCGCCTTCGCCGAGCCGCGCCGTGCGCACCACCGCCAGTACCGTCCCGATCAGCGCGACCCCCAGCGCGCTCGACAGCTCGCGGGACGCGGTGAGCAGGCCGGAGGCGGTACCCGAGTGCCGCTCCGCCACGATCTCCAGCGCGTAGGAGGTCAGCGGTGTGGTCAAAGCCGACCCGGCACCGATCAACACCAGCCCGGGAACCCTGGGAAGCACCTCCGGAACATGGTTGACCACGGCGAGTGCCAGCAGCCCGATGACGACCGTGGCCAGCCCCATCGCGACCGTCCGATGTGGACCGAAACGCGGTACCGCCCAGGGAACGAGTGGAGTCGCGGCGACGACCGCGATCGCCACCACGACCAGCGGCAACCCGGCGAGCACCGGACTGAGGCCCAGAAACTCCTGATGCAGCAACGGCGTGAAGAAGAAGACCCCGGAGACCCCCAATCCCCACAGCATTTGCACGCCGAGCGCGCCGGTGAAGACCCGCTGCCCGGTCAGTTCCGCGGGAACCAGCCGCTCACGCGCGCGTTTTTCCCGCAGCACGAACCAGATCGCGAAGGTGGTTCCCGCGGCGCCGAACGCCACCGGCGCCAGCACGTCACCCTCGCCCAGTCGCACCACGGCGGCGGTGATCAGGACCATTCCGGTGGTCACCACCAGCATCGAGAGCACGGCGGGCCGCTTCGCCGCCGGATCGCGGCCGGCGGTGGCGACCTTGCGGCGCAACACCAGCATCGCCGCCACGAAGGGAAGGTTGACGAAGAAGATCCAGCCCCAGCCCAGGTACTCGCTCAGTACGCCGCCGAGAGGCGGGCCCAGTGCCAACGCGACCGCGAGGCAGGCCGTCCACACCGTCGCGCCGACCGCGCGCCCTCGCGCGTCGAGATTGGTGCGAAGCAGGCTCAGCAAGGCCGGTACCAGGAACGCCGCCGCCGCACCCTGCACCACCCGTGCGGCGATGACCAGCCACGCCGTCGTGGCCAGTCCGCCCACGGCCGCTCCGGCGCCGAACGCGAGCAGCCCGGCCCGCAGGGTCGCGGCCTGCCCCCAGCGGTCCACCAGGGTACCCGCCACCGGCAGCAGCCCGGCGAACGGGAGCATGTACCCGATGCTCACCCATTGCAGGGCGGGCAGGCCGAGGCCGAGGTCACGCGCGATCGAGGGCGCGCCCGCCGCGACGATCGTGTTGTCGAGGGTGGTGACGAACGCCCCGAGCCCGATCATGACCAGCGTCGGATTCATCGGTCACCTCGCGAGTGGTAATGACTGTTATAGCCGTCATTACCACTCGCGAGGCCGGAAAAGGCGACAGGGCGAATTCCTCAGGCGAAACTCGGGCGTGAGTGACAAGCTTCCCGCGACTGGCTCGGGTTGTCGTGAGTGTTTTGGGTCGTTAGAACGAACCTTCTCTCAGGTACCTACTCGTGGCCTGCGGGCTTGCTCGCGTGAAGTACATGATGGCCCCCTTCCTTGCGCTAGGCGCAGCAAAGGGGGCCTTCATGTACCGGGAAAGGTGTGAGGGTCGAGTTTCCTCGGCTGAGCCGAGGGAAGGGGTCCTTCACGCGCCGCTGTTGTGACTGGTGGTGCCGCTGGGGCTTGTGATGGGGTTTCGGGTCCGTGAAGGACTCCTTGAGGGACTCTGGGTCCCTCAAGGAGTCCCCCACGGACGCAGCGCTACCCAGCTCACCCGCCGTAGGTAACCAAAACACCGTTGGCCAGAACGACCCAAAACACTCACGACAACCCGACCCACCCCTTCATGGCGCCTTCGAGGTGTGGCTCCGGGCGCCGACCACGCTAGAGTGTCCGCAAAGGACAGTCACCGGCGCTCAGATGTGCGATTGACACCTATGCACGGTTCAGTACGGGGTCGTGAGTGGGTGGTTTCGCGTGGCTGGATGGATGGCGCGTGTGATCAGACGGAGGACACGTGTGACTGGATGGATGACACGCGGGAGCGGCAGGTTTCGTCGCGTGTTCTCCGTTCACTCACGCGTGCCCTCCGTCGGATCACGCGTGTCGCCCGATGGTAGAGGTACCTAAGCCGCCTTGACATCGATGTCGGACGCGCCGTCCGCTGTTTGCGCTCGCTGTTCTTGAGGGGCGAAGGTCGTGGATTCGTGCGGCCGAACCGGTAACGAGGGGATCACAGACCCTGGCGCGGGTTCTTCCGTCCGGAAGAACCCGGGATCAGCTGTGGACGGGCATCCCCTTCTCGTCGGCCGCCGCGGTGGCGGTTCCTTCGAGGAGTTCGCGCACGATCTCGTTCGCCTTGCGCACCTCGGGGCTGACCATCTTGATCTTGACCTTGCCGTCGTGCCCGAGGTGGCCGCCGACCTCGACCGTCTTGTCCTCACCGGGCAGTGGCAGCCCTTGGCAGCCTGTGAACTTCTTCTTCGGCGTCAAGCCGGTCTGGAAGTAGGCCACGATCGGGTCGTCGACGCAGTCGGTGTTGTACGGAAAGATTCCGTGGCTTCCTTCGTTGTCGACGCTGACCATCTTGGCGCCCGGCAGGTTGTTCGCGGTGGCGAGCCCGCCCTCGTACGGCGTGGCCGCGTCCAGCTCGGTCTGCACGATGAGCAGCTTCGGGAAGGTCTTCGCGTCCGGCGCGGGCTTGGCGTTGGTGGTCGGCCAGAACGCGCACAACGGCGCGCCCGAGAGAGCCATGATCGGCGCGACGAAGGGCGCGTTCTTGGTCAGGTCGGCCTGCCAGTAGTTCCAGTAGTGCAGGTTCTGGTTCCACTGGCCGTCCTGGCAGCGGATCGCCTCGAACGCGGCGTCCCAGGTCTCGACCTCGGCGCCACCCTGATAGAAAGCCTTGCGCTCGACCGAAGCCTTCTTCGCGATGGCCTCCAGCGCGTTGCCCTTCGCCTTGGCCAGGAATGCCTTGTTCGCGTCGGTCAGGCCCGGAGTGGTCAGCGCCTGAGTGACGACCTTCTCGAGCTTCTCCGCGTCGGTCCCGGTGGGCGCCGGACCCTTGACGAGCGCGGCCACCATGGACGCGGCCGACGGGTACTGCGTGGTGTCGTACATCGCCGGGATGATGAACCAGGCGGCGTAGAGCATGCCCGAGTATTCGCGGGTGCCGCCCGCCTTCTCCCACTTGCGGCGGATCTCGAGCGGGTCGGTGCCCGTCCGGTACTTGGCGTCGTTGCGCGCCATGTAGGGCAGCAGCGCTTCCTGGAACTGGCGGTCACGGCTGCGCGGCTGCAGGTCCCAGGTCTTCTCCAAGGTCGAGCGGCTGGCGTCGGTCGAGGAGTCCAGCAGGAACCGGTGCGCCTTGCTCGGGAACATGGTGGCGTACCAGGTGCCGAGCCACGTGCCGTAGGAGTAACCGATGTAGCTGGTCTTCTTCTCGCCGAGGATGACCCGGATGAAGTCCATGTCGTACGCGGTCTGCTCGGTGGTGATGAACTTCGTCAGCGGGTTCTTCAGGCAGCCGTCGACCTTCGCGCGGTTGATCACGTTCTGGTCGGTGCTGTCCGGGACGGGGTAGCTGCACGTCAGCGGCGTGCTCAGGCCGACGCCACGCGGGTCGAAGCCGACGAAGTCGTACTGTCCGGCCAGCACCGGGCTGCGCTTCGCCATCGCGGCGCCCCACGGCAGTCCTACCCCGCCGGGGCCGCCCGGGTTGACCAGCGCGATGCCCTGCCTGCCGGTACCGGGGTAGGCGGTCGCGGTCTTGGAGACGCGGATGCCGATCGTGTTGCCGTCCTGCGGGTCGTGCCAGTCGCGCGGTACCTGGATGGTCGCGCAGGCCAGGCCCTTGACCTTCTTCAGTTCGGCTTCCGCCGCCGGCGCGACCGAGGGGAACGAGCACTCGCCCCAAGCCACGGCCTGCTCGGTCAGCGCACCGGCGAGCGCCGCGGTGTCCGGCTCCGCGTTATCCGCGGGTGCCGCACCCGTCGCCGGAGCCAGCAGCAGGCCCGACGCCAGGAAGGCACCGGCAACCACGGACACGATGCCCTTCCGCGTTTCTCCCGTACCGCTGATCACCATCATCCCTTTCGACAGGAGCCCCGACGTCCGTACGAGAAGTAAAGACGGATGATCAGCTTACCTACTCGGCTCGGAGTTGGTGGGTATCCGACATGCCGGAATCTCGGCACCCTGGACGCGACTACGGGTGCAGACCGGGCCCGTGGTCGGGATCCGGCGACGGCGCGATCGGAGTCGGGCTGAGCGACGCCTCGTCCTCGCCCTCCTCCAGGAGGGTCGCCGCGGCGCCGACCACCTTCAGATCCGGCTCGCCGACGACGTCCTCGTCCTTGTCCGCGTAGTCCAGCCGGGCGAGCACACTGCGCATCGCCTCGACCCGCGCCCGTTTCTTGTCGTTGCTCTTGACCACCGTCCACGGCGCGATCTCCGTGTCGGTGGCGCGGAACATCTTCACCTTCGCCTCGGTGTAGGCGTCCCAGCGGTCGAGTGACTTGACGTCGTTGGCGCTCAGCTTCCATTGGCGCACCGGATCGACCTGCCGGATGAGGAACCGGGTCCGCTGCTCGGATTTCGACACCGAGAACCACAGTTTGACGAGGACGATCCCGTCGTCGACGAGCATCCGCTCGAACAGCGGGGCCTGCCGCATGAAGCGTTCGTACTGTTCGTCGGTGCAGTACCCCATCACCGGTTCGACGCCGGCGCGGTTGTACCAGGACCGGTCGAACAGCACGATCTCGCCCTCGGTGGGCAGATGGTTCACGTAGCGCTGGAAATACCACTCGCCCCGCTCACGTTCGGTGGGTTTGCTCAGCGCCACCACTCTCGCGCCACGCGGGTCGAGGTGTTCGGTGAACCGCTTGATGGTGCCGCCTTTACCCGCCGCGTCCCGTCCTTCGAACAGGATCACCATGCGGCCACCGATGTCTTTGATCCAGTACTGCAGTTTCAGCAGTTCGATCTGCAGCAACCGCTTCACCACGTCGTATTCGTCGCGTGGCATGCGTGTCGAATACGGATAGTTCTCCCGCCAGGTGTCGATGGGGGAACCGTCCGGGCGGAGCAGGACCGGGTCGTCGGCGTCGTCGTAGTCGACGACGAGACGCTGGTCCCGCAATTCGGGGAAGTGCGCGGCGAGATCAGCTGATGGGTCGAGCACGGGCGAGGGGTACCCGCGATGATCTTTCCGTAAACGTCGGCCTTCATCCGTCGCGCAGATGATCGCGCAGCGTCCGCGCCACGCGCGCCATCAGCACTTCGGCCTCCGGCTGGATCACCGCGGGGACCCGGGATTCGGTGAGCGCGGCGATCGCGAAGACCCCGCCGTCGGCGTGTTCGACGACGCCGACCTCGTGCCGCAGGTTGAGCAGTGTCCCCGTTTTCGACGACCACTTCGTGGCGTCGGAGGCGAAGTCGGGACTCAGCCGCTGACGCAACAGGTTGAGCCCCATCAGCTCGCGCACCCGCCCCGCCACGGACTCGTCTACTTTGGACGGTGTCCACAACGCTTCCAGCAGACCGACGAAAGCGCGTGCCGAACCGGTACTCGCGCGCGTGATGTCGAGCTGAGGAACGGGATGTCCTTGCCCGGCGGTGCCCGCGTTGATCGCGAGAGCGTGCGCGAGGTGGACGTCCTCGGGGCCGAAGCGTTCCGCGGGGGTGTCGCTCAGGTCCGCCGCCGGATGCCGCGCGGAAATCCCCGGCACTCCCCATTCCCGCGTCATCCTGGTGACTTCGGCCGGCGGCGTCAGCGAGAAGAGCGCGTCGGCCGCGGTTTCGTCGCTGATGGCCATGGTGAGGTAGAGCAGGTCGTCGATCGCCACCTTGGCCGGATGCCGGAACCGGGTCAGGCCGGTCGGACCCGGCGCGGTGGCCCGGCCGGGCTGGACCTCGATGGGTGCCGAACCATCCAGTTCACCCCGGCGAATTCGTTCCAGGGTCGCCGCCGCGAGCGGGATCTTCACCAGCGAAGCACTCGGGAACTCGAGGTCGGGATCGATGCCGATCTCGGATCCGGTCCGCAGATCCCGGACCAGGAAAGAACCGCGCAGACCGCCGTCGTCCAGTTCCGCGCGCAATCGCGGGAGCAGCGATTCGGTGTTCATGTGGTCTCCTCCGCGCCGAGACACCGGGCGATGTCCGGCCACAAGCGTGCACGGAGCCGCTGCGCGTCCTCGCCGAGCCCCGCGGTGATCTCGTAGCCGCGAACGAGCCGGATCTCGCCGATGGGCCGCCAGGCCAAGCCGAGTTCGGTGGCCTGCGCCGTCGAGCACAGCAGCAGATCGGCCGAACCGAACACGGCCGCCGCGGCCGCGGTGAGCGAATCGGCGACGGTGACCTGGGCCGGCCGCAGTCCCACCGAATCGCGGACCCGGAACAGGCGGTCGCGCAGATGCGGGACGTCGTCCTCGGGCTGGATCCAGACCCGCCGAGGCGTACGGCCGGACCGGCCCACCCGCAAGGTTTCCAGATGCAGCGGACCCGGCCGCGACCCGCCCGTACCGGCCAGGCCCAGCGTGACCTTCCAGGCGCCCTCTTCCCCGGGGACGGTCGTGAGAGCCGCGCGGACCTCTTGGGTGCGGACGAGTTCGGCTCGTTCCCGTGGCGGGGCCTGCCGGAACTCCAGGAAGACGTCCAGTGCCCGTGCCGCCGCGTCGAGTTCGGCGAGCTCGCGGGTGGTGCAGATCTCCGGCATCGCGACCCGCGTCGGCCGCAGTTTGGCGCGCCGCGCGTCGTGCTCCATGGCGTCGGCCAGGGTCACCAGACGTTTCGCCGAGGGCAGCATGTCCCGGCCGAACGGGGTGAGCAGCGCGCGGCGGGTGGTGCGGTCGAACAGCCGCTCGCCGAGATGCCGTTCCAGCGCGGCGATCCGACGGCTCGCCACCGGTTGGGGAATGCGGGCGAGCGCGGCTCCCGCGGTGAAGCTCCCGGCCTCACTCACGCTCACGAACGCCCGGCAGCCGCCGATCAGGTCCACGACCGCATACTATGCCTGATACGCATGGAACAGCTCATTCGTGTCTTGGACAGCATGAGCGGCGCTCGCCAGACTGCGGACACCGAACGATCTTGAAAGGAATCTCCGTGTCCGTCTCTTCTCGCCGCCGGCCCAGCCGGGTGGCTCTCCTGGCGCTTTCGGTCGTGTCCCTCGCCGCGTGTTCCACGCCGGCCCCCGCACAGCCACCTGCCACCCCATCCACCGCCGTTCCGGTCGTGGCGGACGGTCGTGCCGACTTCGAACAGCTCGAACGCACCTTCGGCGCCCGGCTCGGGGTGTACGCGGTGGACACCGCGACCGGCCGCGAGGTCGCCTTCCGCGCCGACGAGAGGTTCGCCTACGCCTCGACGCACAAGGTGTTCACCGCCGGCGGCGTCCTGCAGCGGACACCGGTCGCCGAACTGGACCGGACGGTGACCTACAGCCGGCAGGACGTCGTCACCGGATCACCGGTCACCGAGAAGCACGTCGGGACCGGCATGCCGCTGCGCGCGATCATGGACGCCACCCTTCGCTACAGCGACAACACCGGCGGCAATTTGCTCTTCCGCGAACTCGGCGGTCCCGCGGGTCTCACCTCGGTGCTGCGCGGGATCGGCGACACCACGACCCACGTCGACCGGATCGAGACCGAACTCAACGACACCGCTCCGGGCGACATCCGGGACACCAGCACGCCTCGTGCCCTCGCCGTGAGTTTGCGGGCCTTCGCCCTCGGCGACGCGCTCCCCGAGGACAAGCGCAAGATCCTCGTCGACATCATGCGCGGCAACACCACGGGTGACGCGAACATCCGCGCCGGGGTCCCGGGCTGGCCGGTCGCCGACAAGACCGGGACGGCGAGCTACGGCACACGCAACGACATCGCCGTCGTCTGGCCGCCGAACCGGGCGCCGATCGTCCTCTCCGTACTGACCGACCGGTCCACAAAGGACGCCAAGATCGACAACGCGCTGCTCGCGCAGGCCACCGCGGCCACCGTCAAACTGCTCCCCTGACTCACGGAGCAGCTGGACAGGCCGGGCGGACGGGAGTTCCCCGTCCGCCCGGCCGATTCATCCCATCAGCGGCGGCAAGGGTTGCCCGCCGGGTGCGCGGTGGTGCCGTGCACGTCGGCCTGGGACTCCGCGAGCACGATCTTCGCGAGCGCGGTGTCCAAGGCGACCGCCTGCTGTTTCACGACGCCGTTCGACACGGTCTGGCCGTTGAGCTTCAGCGAGCCGATGACCAGCGGGATGGTCAGCGGTTCCGAGCCCACCGTGACCGCCGAACCGTTGATCTTCAGCGACGCGACATGCGAACTGCCTGCCAGTACCGGGGCGAGACCGCCCGGCGCGGGCTGACAGGTCGCCGTGGCCCGCGACTGGATCACGCCGAGTTCGATGGTCAGCCCGACCGTGCTGATCACCGTCTTGTCGATCCTGGCCGTGGCCAGCGCGCGGTCGCCCGCGGCCGGGGCCGCCGACTGGTCGTCCGGCGTGAGATCGGTCGACGCGGTCAGCGCCTGGGTGTCCACCTTGATCAGACCGGCGTTGAGCGTCGCGGCGGCCACGGTGCTCGCGTCGTCGGCACACGGCAGATTCGCCGGGTTGGCCCGCGCCGCGGTCACGCCGAGAACGTTCGCCGCGGTACCCGTGCAGGAAAAGACGCCGTCACGGTCGTCGTCGACGATCGTCCCGACACCGACCGGATCGACGAGCCCGGCGCCCGACGGGGCCGAGAGGTTCACCGTGAACGTCTCGTTCGGTTCGTCGACGGTGTCCGGGCTGACCAGAACGGTCACCGGTTTGACCGTCTCACCGGGCGCGAACGTCACGGTGCCGCTCGCGGTCGCGTAGTCGACGGGCGCGGTCGCGGTGCCGTTGGCGGTCGCGTACTGGACGGTCACCGGATTCGGGCCGGGGCCACCGAGCAGTGACACCGTGAAGGTCGCCGGGACCGGCGCGCCGCCTGAACCTTCGTCGACCGTCACGTCGTTGATACTCAAACCGAGCACGCGCACGGTCGTGGTCTCGAGATACCCCAGCAAGACACCATCGACCTGATAATCGACCACACAGTGGTAGGTGCCGGGAGCGGCCCCGGCCGAGGCGGTGATCGTCTCGGTGAACTGGGCGACGCCGCCGCTGACCACCTTGACGCTGCCCGGGTCGTTGGTGACTGTGAGCTGCGGGTCGCAGCTGGTCACCTTCGGGGTCACCGTGACCTCGATGGACTTGATGCCGTCCAAAATGGCTTGGGAGACCTGACCGGCGGGGACGTTGTTCAGCAGCACCCCGCCCGTGGCCGAGGTGATGGCGCTGGCCTGCCCGGTGGCGTCGAGGCCCCCGACGTTCACGGCCACGACGCGGATCTTCGCCGCCTGCAACGCCGCGATGGTCTGCGCCAGGTTGTGGCCGCCGCTCGGATCGTGCGACGGCGCGTCGCCGAACCACGCGATGATGCGGGTGCCATCCGGCCGGAAGGTGACCGCACCGGTGGCCAGCTGATAGAGCGCGTTCAGGTTGGCTTCCGGCGTATCCCCACCGCCCGAGGCCACCCACTGGTTGATCCCCGACTGGACCGCGGTGGTGTCGCCGGTGATGCCCTGGTTGACCTTGAACGGCACCGAATCGGTGAAGTCCTTGTATTCGGCGACACCGAACTGCGCGGTCGGCTGCGCGGCGAGCACGTCGCCGGTGATGGCATTGGCGTTGGATCGCACGTTGCCGATCGGCCCGCCCATACTGCCGGTGGTGTCCGCGAGCAGGACGAGATCGGGGTTCGGCGGCACCGCCGAGGTCGTCACGTTCTTGGTCACGGTCGTGCTCTGCCCCGCGGCGAGGGTGAGATCGACCGTGGCCGGGTCGACCCCCGGCGGCGCCGCGGCGGCGACCGCGGTGGATACGAGCGTCGCCGTGACGGCGGTCAGGACGACGAGCAGTGGTCTTCGCGACATGGACTTCCCTTTCGAGACCCGGCCACAGCCGGAATTCTGTGGGTTGCCTGAGAAAGACGGAAAAATTTCTTCTTCCGTTAGCGCGACAGCCGGAGATCACCGGAGTGCCGCGCGTCGATGCTCTCAACGGGTTGTTACCGCGAATCCGGGCTACTCGGACCATGTCCGCATTGCGCCGTTCAACCGAAAGCCCTTCGGCCCTTCTCACTCTTCAGCGTGAGAAGGGCCGAACGTCCCGGCAGTCTCCGTGATCACCTCGCCGGGCGGAACCCGGATCCCACCGATGTTGTCAGTGAAACTTCACCGAATGGCGCAGCGCCGGCTGTCGGCCGATAGGCCCTGCCGGGAGACGCGCTCAGTAGGCACACTGGATGATCGCGTCGTCCAGGCGGACGTACTTCGCCGGGCCGCCGTTGTTACCGTAGATCGGCTGGAGATAGACGGTACCCACGCCGTTCAGGTTGAGGTTGGGCAAGGTGATGAGCTGATAGCCCTGCCAGTCTTCGATCCACTTCACCGTGTGGGAGATCTTCCGCCAGCCGTTGGGATCCCAGATCTCCAGCCCGATGTTCGCTCCGCCACCGACCGGGTCGGCGTAGATGGCGGCGGCGCAATTCGATCGATTCGACGGGAAACCGCCCAGCGACTTGGGAACCCGCATCGCCGACCAGCCGTTGTCCGCGAAGAGCCAGCCGTTGTTGTTGCCGGTCCGCGCCACTCCCATCCCGATGTCGAACCAGGAATGCCCGTCACCGCCCTGAATTTCGCGTTCCCAGGTACCGAAGGGATTCGATTCGTACCCATCGGACCATTGCACGATCCCGGCATGCGCCGTACCCGCGACACTCAAGAGCGCCAGCGAAAGCACCGCCAGTACGGCTGATATTTTTTTGACCACGAGTGTTCCCCCTCGTCGCGCGAAATGAATCCCGTCAGAGGACCAGGATCCGCACGGCGGCCGCAACGTACCTTCGCGCGCACAATCGACTGCCTCGAAGTACTTAAGCGAGATCGACGGGGCGCGTCCGCAGCTTGGCGGCGATCCGGGCCAGCTCCCGCTGCTCCTCCGCGGTCAAGGGGTCGAGGACGAGTTCCCGCACCGAACGGACGTGCGTGGGCGCGGCCGCGACGACCACTTCGTAGCCGTCGTCGGTGAGCACGGCGAGGGTGTACCGGCCGTCACCGGGATCCGGCGTCCGCTCCACCCAGCCCCGCTGCTCGAAGCGTTTGACCACATTGGACAGACGTGAGAGCGAACCGTTGGCGAGGTAGGCCAATTCGCTCATCCGCAGCCGTCGTTCCGGGGCCTCCGAAATATGACTGAGGGTCAAGTACTCGAACAGCGTGAGCCCGGCGTCGTGCTGCAGTGGCGACTCGAGCCGCCCCGGCAGCAGGAGGACCAGGGAGACCAGGCCGGTCCAGGCCTCTTTTTCGGCAGGGGTCAGCCACAGCGCTTCGTCCGGATCCGAGGTGGCCATGACGGAACCTTACCCAGAGCCAAAGGACTTCACACGTGAAGTAAAAGCGTGCTACTTTGACTTCAAAGATGAAGTCAACGAGAGGATCCCCCATGCCCCAGCCGGAGTTCTTCGCCACACCCGGATATGGCGACCGGCAACTGGCCAGAATGCGCTACAGCCAGGCGGTACGCGTCGGCGATCGCGTCGAGATCTCGGGCCAGGGAGGCTGGGACGACGACTTCACCTTCCCCGAATCGCTGGAGGAGGAAATCGTCAAGGCCTTCGAGAACGTCGCCCGCACCCTCGCCACCGCGGGCGCCACCTGGCGCGACGTCATCGCCGTGAACTCGTACCACGTCCCGGAAACCCCCGGCTTCATCGGCGAGACCCACAACCGCGTGATGGTCGAGCAGTTCCGCGAGCACATGGGCGACCGGGCACCGATCTGGACGGAGATCGGCGTCCCGGCCCTCGGCGCGCCGAAGATGCGGGTCGAGATCAGGGTCACCGCGATCGCCGGGAGTCCCCGCGTGTGAATCCCGTGTTCCCGGGGTACTCCCTTGAGCACGCCCATGCTCTTGGCCAAGCTGGGAAACCCGCTGAGGAGAACGCGTGGGTATCACGAGAACACGACAGGTTTACGAATTCCGCACCGGGATCGCCCCACCGCTGGGAGAGATCCGGGCCTGGTTGCGAAAGCGGCTGAGCGAGGTCGGCCGCGCCACGATCGCGGACACCGAGCTGCTGACCACGGAACTGGTGACCAACGCGCACGAACACGCGGACGGCGCCGCCGAACTGAGGGTTTCCGTACCCTCAGGCCGGCACGTCGTCCGCGTCGAAGTGGACGACTTCCGCCCCGACCTGCAGCCTCGCCGCGTGAAGAACCGGGACCCGGCGAGCCCGCACGGACGAGGCCTGGCCCTGGTCGGCGCGATCAGCAGCGCCCAGTGGGGTGTGGACGCCGGAGCGGAATGCAAAACGGTGTGGGCGGAGATTCCGGTGCCCTGACACCAAGGCGGGGCAAGAGAGCTACTTCGCTTCGACTCGCCCGACTGGAGCGGACTCGGTGGCCAGCGCCTCGGCCGCCTCCTGCCAGGCGGGGTCGCCCGGGTAGAGCTCGCTGCGGAGATAGGCCGCCGTGAGCCGCTGCAGCGCGGCCACTCGCTCCGGGTTCTCGTCCGTGGTCTCGGCGACGTCGTAGCCGGAAATCCCGCCGAGACCGTGTTCCGCGTCGAACAGGGTGAGCAGGGTCTTGCGCCCCGGCGAAAGGAAGTACGGATCGGTGTGCCATTCCGGACCCCGAACCGTCAGATGCGCCGAGGAGTCCTTGTCACCGGCGACCACGAGCGCTGGCGTGGTCATCGCCGAGAAATCGGTACTGACGAAGAAGGGATAGTTCTCCGCCACGAACTCGGTGACCGCGTCGCCGCCGCGGCCGGGCGCGGCGAGCAGGACACCGGCCGAGATCCGAGGCTCGGCGAGGTTCACTTCCTCGCCGCTGACAGGATCGATGTAGCGCGCACCCAGCAGAAGGCTCGCGGTGTGCCCACCCATCGAATGCCCGGCCACGGCGACCTTGTCCCGGTCCAGGCGTCCGCGCAGACCCGGCACCGCGGCCTCGACCTCGTCGAGCCGGTCGAGAACGCTGATCATGTCCTCGGCCCGGGACCGTTGGTACAGCGGCGCTTCGGGGTGACCGGACCCCAGATCCAGAGTCCTGGAACTCAGATGGGTCGGCTGGAGAACGACGAATCCGTGCGCCGCCCAGTAGTTCACGAGCGGGGCATAGCCGTTCAGGGAGGAGAGGTGATTCGAATAGCCCTGGCCGTGCGACAGCAGGATGATCGGCAATTCGCTTCCGGTCACCGGAGCCGAGATCCGCAGCCGTAGATCCACGGCACGTTCCGGAGCCGGCAGCTCCACCGGGGCGATCGAGATTACTGGGGTGCTCATGGTGTCTCTTCCCTCGTAAGACGGCCCGCGCTAAGCGGAACACTGTTCCACAAACATACGGAGCAGTGTTCCGCTTTGTCAAACACCCCTCGCCCGGTTCGCGAGAGCGCTCGCGAGCGAGGCCACCTCCGCCGAAAGGCCGGTCCAGTCATCGGCAGCCGTACCGAGGTAGCCCGCCCGCGCGCGCTCCAGCAGTACGCCGCCATCGACCATCGCCACCGCGGCGTCTTTCGAGACGATCCGGCCCGTTTCGACGGTCACGACGATGCGCGCGAGCGTGAGCAGGACGTTGCGTTCGTCGCCTTCGACCTCGGACAAGAGGCCGGGGATCACGCCGAGTGCCGCGTCGCGGAGCAGGTCCGGCGGCACCGGATCGAGGACCTCGGCGAGGGCGGGGCCGCGCAGAACCCGGTGCGCCGCATGGGCCGTGGCCGCGAGGATCACGACATCGGGATCGTCCGCGGGCACGGGAAGACAACCCTTGACGAAGTCCTCCCGAAGCCATTCCCCGTACTGGAAATCCCGGCGAGACGGTTCGTCCCCGGCCACGATCCCGGTCAGCTCGATCGGACGACGGTCCGCAGCGTCGGGAAAGCGGTCGGCGTGGCCACTCCAGCCCGAAAGCCGCGACAGCAGTGACACCAGCGCGGCGCGTTCTTCTCGGCCGAGCGACCGGCGGGTGACCAGCAGCAGATCGACGTCACTGTCCGGCTTGAGCCCGCCCGCCGCGGCGGAACCGTAGAGGTACAACCCGAGGACGCCGCCGGGATCCTCGCGGTCGAGGTGGTCCAGTAGAGGTGTGACGCACATGCCCCAACGATCACCTATTACGCAAGGTATTTCCGCGCCCAGTCGGCGAAGCCGGTGAGCGGGAGGCCGAGGTCCCGCGCGTACTCCGGACGCCCCGGCTGGCCGATCACGTTCAGCCACTCGTGCGAGGCGCCCATCGGCGGCATCCCGGCGGCGACCGCCTGCTCGACGGTCATATCCGGGGCCGTCAGCCTCGTCCCCAGCACACCGGACAGGATCTCGGCGATCTCCGTCATGGTCAGGAAGTCGCTCGCGAACTCGAGTTCGATCCCGGTGAACCGCTCCGGTTCGGCGATGGCCGCGGCGGCAGCGGCGCCGATGTCGTCGACGGCGGCCAGCGACAGGGACGTCGACGGCTTGATGACGCTCACCAAGCCACCCTCCACCCCGCGCGGGAACAGGAACTTCATGTCGGGCAAGAAGTTCTCCATGAAGAAGCCCGGCTTGAGCAGTGTCCACTGAGGAAAGCCCGCCTCGCGGAGACGGTCCTGGATCGCCGCCTTGGCCCCCAGCGTGGGCTCCATCGAGGCCCAGCGGCCTTCGGCCCATCCGTCCGCCTCGACGTGCTGACCGGCCCCCGAAACGGAAGTGTGCACGAACTGCGGCACACCTGCCGCCTTCGCGCCTTCGATGAGGTTGACACCTTGAGTCACCTCCCCGGCGAAGTCGAATCCGTCCTCGTTCACGCCGGGCATCTGCACCGAGAAAACCGCGCGGGCCCCCTTGGCCGCGCGGATCACGGAGTCGACGTCGTGAAGATCGCCGACGACGAGCTCGGCGCCGAGCGCTTCGACGGCCTTCGCCCTGGCCGGGTCGCGGACCAGCGCGCGGACGGGAACACCGGCCGCGAGCAGGGCACGGGCGGTCGCGCCGCCCTGCCTGCCGGTGGCGCCGGTGACCAAAACGGGTGCTGCGGACATGTTGGCTCCTTCGGGCAACTAAGTGGCGGGGCCCGCCACTTATCGTCCGCTACAATATGGCGGGCCCCGCCACTTACGCAAACACCGAGGTGAAACCATGTCCGACGGTCGGCGCGCCGACGCACGGCGGAACTACGCGCGCATCCTCGCGGTGGCCGAGGAAGAAGTCGCGACCCATGGCTCCGGGGCCTCGCTGGAGCAGATCGCCCGCACCGCCAACGTCGGTTCGGCGACCGTGCGCCGCCACTTCCCCACCCGCCGGGCGCTGCTGGAGGCGGTCTCCGCGAACCGGATCGCGGCGCTGTGCGCCCGCGCCGTCGCATTGACCGGCGAAGACGACAGCCGGAAGGCGCTCCTGACCTGGCTCGACGAGGTCGTCGTCTACTGTGTCTCCGCCCGCGGCCTGGCGGCAGCGCTCTCGTACGACGGCCCCGCGACCGAAAACTCCTGTTCCACCGCCGTCGAGAAAGCCGGGGAACCGCTCCTGCGGCGGGCCGTGAGGGACGGAGCGGTGCCGCCGGACGTCAGCGTCGCGGATCTGATCACGCTGATCGTCGGCATCGTCCTGGCCACCGAGCACCATCCGGATCCGGCCGCACAGGCGGACCGGCTGTTCCGGCTGGCCGTGGCGGGGATGAGCCCCCGCACGTGAAAAGGCCGGAGCGGTCCCCCGCTCCGGCCCCCTGACAACCTTCCCTACCGCGTGCCGCGGCGGCCCGACGAGACCACCGCCTGCACCGGGCCGCCGTTGATCACGAACTGCGACCCCGGCTCACGGACGACGTCGCCGTTCGCGGAGCCGCTGATCGTCACGTTCGTCAGCGTCGCGCTGCCGCGGGCGCCGCTCATCGCGAGGACACCGGCCCCGTTGTTCGACTTGTCGATCTTGACGTTCGTCAGAGCCGCGGTCACCACGCCGCCACCCGTCTTGAACTGGACACCGTCGTAGGTCGAGTCATGGATCTCGGTGTCCCGCAGCGTGACCCCGGGAATGTCCTTGCCCTGCGCGAAGAACGTGATCGCACCGAACTCCTGCTGCTCGCCCCAGAACACCCCGCCGCAGCGGTACAGGGCGTTGTTCGCGATGAGTGTCTGCCCGGAGAACGGCAGCGGATCGTGATCGGTCGCCAGCATGATGCCCGGGTAGTTCATCGTGTCGTGGACGATGTTGTTCTCGATCTTGTTGCCGTATCCGCCGTAGATCGCGATCCCGTTGGCCCGCCACGGAAGCTGGATCGTGTTGTTGGCGAACACGTTGTCGTGCGCGATGTCCTGTGACGTGTCCTTCACGTACTGGTTCGCCCACACCGCCAGCGAGTCGTCACCGGTGGTGCGGAACGACGAGTTGAACACCTTCGAGTTCCGGGTGCCGTTGGTGAAGTTGATGCCGTCGGCGTAGGTGTCGCGGATCCGCATGCCGCTGAACTCCAGGCCGTCGGCCGGACCCCACAGCGCCGGGATGTTGGTGTAGTCCCGGCCGACCCACACCCCGACGTTCGCGTGCTCGATCCACACGTTCGAGATCTTCGTACCGGTGCCGAACCGGCCGTTGAGACCGACGCCGCCTTCCGCTCCGCCGTCCCCGCCCCGGATCCGGCCGGAACCGAAGATGGCGATGTCGGAGATCTGGGTGTTCTTGTCGATGTCGAACCCGAAGTTGCCCTCGTGCGGATGGTTGATCCCGCCCGCGTTCTGGGGCTCGATCTGCGAGTACAGCTGTGAATGCCACATTCCGGCACCGCGGATCGTCACGTTGGAGATGCCGATCTGGTTGTACTGGCCGCCGCCGTTGGGCACGTTGGGATCGTCGGTCAGGATCTTCTTCTCCTGCCGCCACTGGCCTGCCGGGATCCAGACACAGGCGATCACGCCGTTCTGGTCGTCGGTGACCGCGCGCTGGATCGCCGCCGAGTCGTCGTTCCCGTCGTTCGGCACCGCGCCGTACTCCGTGATCGACACACAGTTCGACGGCTTCTCCGAGGCCGGGGCGACCTGCTCCAGATCGACGAGGTCGACGATGTAGAACGCGGCGTTGTCCCCGCTGTCGCGCTGCAGCTTGAACTTCGTGCCCGGCGGGTACGACTGGGACAGTAGCGCGTGCGACTCGTCGAACAACCGTCGCGCGTTGGCCTGCGGCGTGTTCGTGAGCCCCTCGGGGTCGTCGGTGCTGCCGTAGAGCCAGCTGTGCTTCGAGGACAACGTCAGCTTCTGCGCGAAGGTGCCGTTGATGTACAGGCTGAGTGTCGCGTCCTGTCCCCCGCCGCCCGGGGCGTCGGGGATGGAGTTGCGCACCACGATCGAGTTCGCTTGGTTCGCCGAAGTGAACTCCACGTACTGCCCCTGGTTCGCCAGGCGCACGGACTTGCGGCCGGAGGACTCGGTCGCGAAGTTCGTGTGCCCGAACGTCCGCAACCGGTCGGCCTCCAGCAATTCTCCTTGGTACTGCGCGGATTCCGCTTCGTATTCGACGTAGGGCACCGCCGCGCCGCGGCCGACGACGATCGCCCGCGAGAGCCCGTTGTTGGACTCGTTGGTCTCCGCGACCGTGCCGGTCGCGTCGGCCGTCGCGGTCAGGGTCGCGCCGCCGTTGGCCGCGGTCCACGTGCCCGAGATCGCGACGTTCGCCGTGGCACCCGCCGTGATCGCGCCGGTGGCACCGGTCAACGTGGTACTTCCGACGGTCAGCCGGGTCACCGAGGAACCCGCTACGCTCGTGCCGCGGTTGTGCACCGCCACGGTGAACGAGACCGCCGCGCCGACCGCCGCGTTCGGCGGATTCGACGTGATGCCGGTGACCTCGAGGTCCGGACCGGGCGACTGCGCGATCACCAGCGGAGCCGGGGAGGTGAAGGTGTTGTTGGTGTCGTTCTGCTCGGCCACCTTGTCGGCGGGATCGACGGTGGCGGCCACGGTGTAAGTACCCTGCGGCCGGGTTCCCGCGTTCACGGTCACCGTGGTGGACGCGCCGGCGGCGAGTGCCCCGACCGCCGCGTCGCCGACGACGGTGCCGCCGAGGCTGACGTTCACGGTCGTCGCGCCCGCGTTCGCGGTGCCGTTGTTCTTCACCGTCGCCGAAACCGCCAGCAGGCTGGTCTCCGTCGGGTTCTCCGGTGTCCAGGTCGTCCCGGTGACGACGAGGTCCGGGTTCGGTGCCGGGGTGCCGATCACCTGGAACTCCGCGACCTGTCCACCAGGAGCGCCGGAGTTCGCGAAGAACTGCAGGCGCACGTCCGAGGCGCGGTCGCTGACCGGGATGGTCACCGTGTTCTGGTTGGTGGCCGGGTCGAAGCGGCGCTCCGCCCGCGCCGACAGGGTGGTGAACGCGGTCGCGCCCTGTTCACGGCCCAGGATCTCGAAGTCCTGCGTCCGCGCTCCCCAGATCGGGTCCGGGTTGAGCTTCACCACGACCGAATCGACGTCCGCGTCGATCCCGAGCTTCACCGTCAGCGAGTTCGGATAGCCCGCGGCGGATTCCCAGTACGTGGCGGTGTTGTTGTCGTTGGCATTGGCGGCGACGAACGAGTGGACCGTCGACGTGGCCTCGATCGGCTTGCCGGCGGCCAGGTTCGCGCCCGCGGTGGTCCCGGAGCGCACGACGTGGTTGCTGTCGGCGGATTCGTTACCCGCCGCGTCCTTGGCCCGCACGAAGTATTCGACCCGCGTCCCCGTGGGCCTGGCCTCCGTGAACGTGGTGCCGGTGAGCGTGCCGGCCGGAGTGCCGTCCCGGTAGACGGTGTAACCGGCGACGCCGACATTGTCGGTCGAGGCCGACCAGGTCAGCCGGATCTGGCCGGCGGCGGGTTCGGTGAGCGTGAGGTTCGTCGGCGCGCTGGGTGCCTGTGTGTCGCCGGTGTCCGGTCCGTACAGCTCGAACTCCGAAAGCTGTGCGGCGGGCCATCGCGTGTTCGCGGTGATCTGCAGCCGCACGTACCGGGCCGACGCGGTCATCGGGATGGTGACAGT
Organism: Amycolatopsis sp. NPDC039088; assembly: GCF_055598845.1. Classification (NCBI taxonomy): domain Bacteria; kingdom Bacillati; phylum Actinomycetota; class Actinomycetes; order Pseudonocardiales; family Pseudonocardiaceae; genus Amycolatopsis; species Amycolatopsis sp. NPDC039088. The sequence continues at coordinate 57,765 of NZ_JBVKAE010000043.1, forward strand.
GTTGGCGCCGGGGGTGAACGCGTAGCCGGCAGGCCCACCGAGGTCGGTGAACGCCGTGCCGTCGGTACTTCCGCGCACGGTCAGCGTCTGTGTCCGGGCTTCCCAGGCCGACGGGAGTTTCAGCACGATCCGCGAGAGCGATTTGGCCGCCCCGAGGTCGGCCTGTATCCACTGCGGGAACGCGTTGTTGGCGGATTCCCAGTAACTGTCCTGATTTCCGTCGACCGCGTTCGCGACGGGATAGCCGGGCAGCGCGCTGCTCGCCGACACCGTACGGGTCAACGGAACCTCCGCGAGCACGGCCGGTGCGGGCGAGACGGCTGGATCCGGCGGCGGGCCGCTCGCCGCCGAAGCGAGGGAGAATCCGGCGACGGAAAGCCCCGTGACCAGGAAACCGGCGATGAGCCGGGACAGGCGCATACGTGTCATGGCGTCTTCTCTTCTTTGAGACAGCGGGGAGGGAGCCAGAGCCGTACGAGCATGCAACAACCCGGAGACAGAATGCAAGAAGTTGACACGTTTCGGAAATTTTACGACTGCTCACCGAATCGATCGGCCGTCCTTCAGCGTGGACGGAGGTCCGCTACTTGCCGCCCGCGCCGGGAACCGTCAGAGTGATCACAGGAACTGCCGCCGCTTTATCGACTCAGGTTACAAATGTGCACTGAGTATTTTTGAGACCAGGATTAGGCCAGGTAGGCGACTGCCGTGCGTTCCGAATTCCGGGAGTACAGGCGTACACTCAAGTGCAAGTAACCGCGTGGAGGTCGATCCTGATGGACGTGACGAAAGCCCTGAAGTCCGCACTCACCGGGACGACGACCGAGTCGAGGCAGGCCGTCCGCGAGTTGCGACGGGAAACCGAGGACCTGGTGGCCCGCCGGGCGGGCAGGACGGCGAACCGGCTGACCGAACTGGGCGGACAACTCGCCGATCTGGTCCTGGTCTCCGGGAGCAGGCTCGCGGGTTTCGCGGATCGGCACAGCAAGCCCATGGGCGAGGGTGTGCGCCGCGAAGCGGGCCGGATCGGCGATTCGGTGGAGCGTTTGTCCGTGACCCTGTCGGACCGCGCCATCCTCCTCGCCGAGGAACTGATCGACCCCAAGCCGGCCACCCGGGCCCGGGTCGTGAAACGGCTGCCCGGGAAAAGCCGCCGTCGATGACGTCGTAGGGACTACGCCGCTCGCCTGTTGGCCTCGCAACGCTTGAACAGATAGTAGCCGACGACTTCACCCTTGACCGCGACGTTCTGCCCGGAGGACATGAACTTATCTCGGCTTTCCTGTCCCTGCTCAACGAAGACGAAGGAACCGTTGGCCAGGTCCCACCCTTCACGGCAGACGGAATTGAGCACGTCCACGGGGTCGGTCGCGCGCCGGGTCGTCGTTCCGCCGACCATCGCGACGATGACGGCTTTCTGGTTCATCACATCGATGGAGAACTGGAAGAGGTGGTCGCCGCTCTCGTACGCCGCTCGGGCACGCCCGGCGGGAGAACGTTCGAACGCCTGCCGTTCCTTCTCCGCTTGCTGCTGACGCCTCCGCTCGTCCGCCGCACGGCGCAGCCGTTCCTTTTCCTCGAGTTCGGCGGCGATTTGTTCGGGTGACTTCTTCTTGAGCAGCGCCACTCTTCCTCCGCGATTCGTTGATCGCCCCGGTCCAGCCCGTCTCCCTGAAGTCGTTTCCAACGGTTCGCGGGTTACATGTCGTCGATCTCGATTCCGTGACACAGCCGTGCCATCGGCACCTTCGTGCCGACAGGCCGAGTACCTTGCCGCCTGACGCGGGCTTCTCCCGTCTTTAGTCGCTATCAGCGGCCGCATCCGCTTGCCTAGCATGGGAAAACCGGCAGCGGATCCCGCCGGGCGACCCTTGGCGATCCGCCGCGACCATGAACGCCGCGACCCGTCGCTTTCCCAGTTCCCGCAGTGGAAGGCACCCATGCGCACCCGAGGAATCCTCACCGCATCGCCACTCACGGCGGCGGTGACCGGCATCGCGCCGAGCCGCACCTGGATCCGCGACACCTCAGGCGTTTAGCTTCAGTGAACGAGTCGAGAGTGACGCCCGCGAACGGGCTCGGCGCACAGCTTCTCAGGCTGGGCCTCGGCGAGACCGCCGCCCGGGTCTACGGCCGGATGCTCGAAAGCGCGCCGGTGACCACCGGGGAGCTGGTGCCGTGGCATGGCGATGCGGAGACCGTCCGTAAAGCACTGGAAGAACTGGCGAACGCCGGACTGGCGGTGTCGTCCGGAGTGGACGGGACCGAGTTCCTCCCCGCGAATCCCGGCGAGGCGCTCGCCGCGCTGACCACGCGACGGCAGGCCGAACTGCACGACGCCCGCCTCGCGGTGCAGACCGCGTACCGCGCCTTCCGGCGGGCGCATTCCGGGATGCCACACGTTCAAGACCTGCTCGAAGTGGTCACCGGTGACGCCATCGTCCCGCGGCTCCAGCATCTCGCGACCATGGTGCGGCACCAGGTACGTCGTCTCGATTCCCCGCCGTACTTCACCGGCGGCCACCGGAATCTCTTGGAGGAGGAACAGCTGCGGCGCGGTATCGGCTACCGCTGTGTCTACAGTGGAGCGTCCTTGGGCGACCCCGGCTACCTCACCGAAAACATCTTGCCCTGCCTGCGGGCCGGCGAGCAGGCCCGGCTCCTGCCCGAGCTTCCGGTGAAGCTGACGCTTTTCGACGACCGGGCGGCCACAATCGCGCTGACCATCCGGGAGGCCGACCGGAACCAGTCCATCGTCATCGTGCGCCCATGCAGCCTTTTCTCCGCGCTGGAGGGGCTGTTCGAAACCTCTTGGGCCGCGGCGATCCCCCTCGATCAGCGAGGGCGGGCGGCCGACCAGCCGATCCGGCCGATCGAACGAGAGCTGCTGCTCCTGCTCGCCGCCGGGCGCAAGGACGACGAGATCGCCGCAGAACTCGGGGTCAGCAGGCGCACTCTGTTCCGCTACCTCGAAACGCTGATGGACCGCGCCGGGGTCTCCAGCCGGTTCCAGCTGGGGGTCTTCGCCACGCACAACGGCTGGCTCTGACATCCGACGTCACGGGTTGCGTTCGTGTGGCACATCACACTCCCGGTGCACGATCTTGATCTGTGGCCGTCTCCCTTTACGAGAGCACTTTCGGTGAAAAGTTCACCGGGAGAGTTGGAGGGAGACATCATGAACCACACCCGCATCATCCGCGCAGCCACCATCACCGGTATCGCCGCCGCGCTGGGCCTTGCCACCGTCGTCCCGGCCCTGGCCGCCGCCGCGTCCGCCGATCCGGTCACCACGGTCGCCGATCTGGACGGCGACGGCGAACTCGAAACCGTCACCGCCCAACTCATCTCTGACACCGACCAGGTCATCTCCGCGACCGTGCACGGAACGTTCACCTCCCTCCACGTCGGCGCCGACAGCTACGCCGGCGTCCAGGCCCCGAGGGTGGCGGACCTGAACGGCGACGGGCGCGCGGAACTGCTCGTCGCCCAGTCCGTCGGCGCCAACACCACGTTCTTCACCGCGCTGCACTTCGACGGCCGCAACCTCAGCCAGGTCGTCGATCAGAACGACAAGCCCCTCTCGTTCGCCGAGGGCGGTGGCGTGGCCGCGCACCTGGGCTACCAGTGCACACCGCTCGAAGGCGGTGGGCGTACCTTCGAGACTGTCGCCGCCGAGGCCGACGACATCAGCGCGCCGGTCGACCAGATCACCTATTCCGGCAGCCGCACCGTCTACACCCTGCGGGACGGCGCGCTGACCGCCCAGAGCACCTTGCCGATCACCCGGCGGCCAGTGTCCGACCCGATCCTGAGCGCCGACGCCGCCACCTGCGGCCAGACCGGCAGCTGACCCGGTCCAGTAACGCGTTTAGTCCTCTAATGCGTTCGTGCGTGTCGCGAACTACCGCATTTAGAGGACTAAACGCGGGCCCTCGCTACGGGCCGCCTTCACTCGGATGGGGTCACCCAGGTAGTCCACCTCCGCTGCGGCGAACTCGTGGAGGGCGGAAGGTGATCTTGAAAGGAGGGCGGCACCATGGGAAATCACCGGCATCACAACGGCACCGCGTCACTCCGGATCGCCGCCGCGAGCCTGCGGGTGTGTGCGGTCGTGATCGCGGTCGCGGCGTGCGCCTGGCTCGCGCTGTGGCTCGCGTTCACCCTTTGAGCCCGGACGGTTCCGGCTCACGGCCCGGGCGGGGCAGCTCCCGGTTGAGGCTCTGGCGGGCTTCCCGGTTCCGGCAGCGGACGGTCCGGTCCCGGCTCCGGGAGTCGCTCGGGGACACCGGGATCGGGTAGCCGCTCGGGCTTCCCCGGGTCCGGCACCGGCTCGGGAATACCCGGCTCGGGCACTCCCGGATCCGGCGGCATCGGGTTCGGCGGCGCCGGAGGCGCGGTCATTCGATCACTCGTCATCGCACTACCTCCTGGTCACGCGGCTACCCGCTCGATCACCGGGTGAAACGCGCGTGAAGGCCCCCTTCCCTACTCTGAAGGTCAGTGTCCCGGCAAAGTCGCATAACTCCTGGTCGGCTCCGTCGCTATTACGGGACAAGACGAACGTGTCGTGATGGCCTTTATGGACACTGAAGCGCCCCTGGTGTCCAGAATCAGGCCTCCCTGCCTGCCTGCCTCGACTCGCCCTTGGTCAACGGAAGATCAGGGACATTGAGTGTCCCTGATCTTCCGTTGATCAAGTTTCGCCACTGGTGCGCGCGGCCCTGTGACAGTGCAGGTAGGGAAGGAGGCCTTCATGGACTCTGACTTCGAGGCTGAGCCGCCTCGCCCTGGCTAGGCCGTTTGGGTGGCGATCCAGTCCGCGATGACGTCGGCGCGGGAGGTCGTCTCGATCCCCGCGTGCGGGCAACCCGGCCCGGTGGCTTCGATCGAGACCAAGGCGCCGCTCTTGCCTTCCGGGACGAAATAGGGCGCACCCGAGTCGTACGTGCAGGCGCTCGTCGTGATCGCCGGAGTCGCGCCGCGGACACCGATGGTCGTCGGCGCCGCCGTCGCCACCTGGACGGTGCCGTGCTGCATTCGCGTCGCCGGGGCGGGATTCGTGCTGCTCAGGCTGCCCCAACCGGCCAGGGTCAGCTGCTGACCGACCTTCGGGAGCACGCGGCTCACCTTCACTGGCGGCACCGTGCTCACCGGGGTGTCGAGCCGGAGGAGCGCGACGTCGTTTTCCTTCGCCTGCAGCACTTCGGTCGCCTTGCGGGCCACCCCTGACTCGATCGCCTCGTCGACAAGGCCCAGCGTCACCGTCGTCGGATACGGCATCTTGCCCGCCACCCGCTTGCGGTGCGCGTCGTGGAAGCAGTGCCCGGTGGTGATGACCCAGCCAGGTGCGACCAGCGCACCAGTGCAATAACTGCTGTAGGTCGAGCCGTCCGGGCGAGGGATCTTCGTCATCGCGATCTTCGCGACGAACCCGAACTGCCCTGGTGGGACGTCGGAGCCGTGGGCGACGTCCGGCGCGGCGAGCGCGGGCGGAGCGGTGGTGATGGTCAGGACAGCAGCGGCCAGCAGGGCGCGCAGACGCAATTTCTTACCCTTCGTCGATGAGCTGATCCGAGGCTAGGACCGCCGCCCGACAAGGGGAATTCCCCGACCAGGTGTCACCCGATGGCACGCCGGACGGCGGCGGGTTCGCCGCGGCGCGTGAGCCAGTGGCGATAGGGGTGACTGCTGTCGGTGTCGGACCGGTAAGCCGCCTCGGCCGCGGCGATCAAGGCGTCACTGTTCCCGCCGAACGCGCCTTCGGTGTTCCAGGCGATCAGATACCGCATCCACAACGGATCCCCTGCGAGCGCACGGATCGCGATCCCGGCCGAGGCGGGAAACGTGACCTGGCAGGGGGAAATCGCCCGGCCCGCCGCGATCAGGCGCTGCAGCGGCCGCAGTTCCGTGCTCCGGTGCGCCACCTGCGGCCGGAAACCCGCCCGCGCACAGGCCTCCTCGAAACATTCCGGCCAGCCCGCGCCGTCGGACGGCCCGAGCACCCAGCGTTCGGCGGCGAGGTCGGCCAGGTCGATTTCGGCGCCTTGGGCGGCCGGATGATCCGCGGCGATCGCCACGAACACCGGTTGCGCGGCCAGCGGCCGCAACGCCACCCTCGGTGCGGCGGGCAGGACGTGCCCGGGATAGTCGGCGACGACGGCGGCGTCGAGCTGGCCGCCTGCCACGAGATCCAGCAGCCGCAACGGCGAGAACTCCGTGGTCACCGAAACCGCTTGTGCCCGGCCGGAATCACCGAGCCGGTCCGCCAGCTCGACGACCATCGACCCGCCGATCCCGCCCAGCGCGACCGGACGCTTCTCCTCGTCCGCCAGCCAGCGGGCCGCGTCGCGGTGCATCGTGTCCGCGGCGGCGAGAACGGTCCGCGCGTGCGCGAGCACACGTTCGCCGAACGCCGTGGGAACGACTCCGCCCCTGCCCCGGACGAACAACGTTCCGCCGAACGCGCGCTCGATCCGTTGTACCGCCGCGGTCAACGCGGGCTGGGAGCTGCCGATGCCGATCGCCGCGCGCGTGATGCTGCCCGCGTCGGCGACGGCGCACACCACTCGGAGATGACGTAACTCGACATCCATCACGCGGACCTTATGGCCACTTGGGATGTGCCGGAAGCCGTCGAAAGTCGGGATCGTTTTTCGTACTCCGCTCCTTTTTTCCTCCCCTCCCCGCAAGGAGTACGCATGCGACGCGCAGGTCTCATGTTCGCGCTGACCACCGTCCTCGTCTCCGGTCTCGTCCCGGCGACGGCGTCGGCGGCTCCCCGTTTCACCACCTCGATGGAGGCCTTCGAACCCGGCGGAACCATCAGCCGGGTGGAAGTCAGCCGCCCGGCTTCGGACAGAACCGCGTTACCGCAGCACATCGCGAGTTCCGCCGCGGTGACCCCGATCGAAATCAACGGCCCCAGCGAGACCACCTTCGACCTGGTCTTCGTCGGCGACGGCTACACCTCCGGCCAGCTTTCCACCTACTCGCAGCACGTCCGCTCCAGTATCGCGGCGTTGTTCGCCATCGAGCCGTACAAGAGCTACCGCAAGCAGTTCAACCTCTGGCAGGTCGACGTCGTCTCCGCCCAATCCGGTGTCACGAACGACCCGACCCAAGGGGTGCGGCGCAGCACCGCGCTGGGCATGTACTTCTGGTGCGGCGGGATCGAACGGCTGTTGTGCGTCAACGAGACCAAGGCGAACCAGTACGCCGCGGCCGCGCCGGACGTCGATCAGGTCATCGCGCTGGCGAACACCACCAAGTACGGCGGCGCCGGCGGCGGGGTCGCGACGTCTTCGGGCGCCAACGCCCAGGCCAGCCAGATCGTCGCCCACGAACTCGGGCATTCCATCGGCGGGCTCGCCGACGAATACGACTACGGCACTTGCGAAACCCGCGAACCTCGCGAGCCCAACGCGAGCGCGCTCACCGCCGCGCAGATGAGGGACCGCCGGGCCAAGTGGTACGCCTGGCTCGGCAAGCCTTCTCCCGACGGCGGCACGGTCGGCGCCTTCGAAGGATCCCGCTACTGCAAGACCGGGATGTACCGCCCCAGCGTGAACTCGCTCATGCGCACGCTCGGGCAACCCTTCAACCCGCCGAGCACGGAAGCGATGATCGCCGGCTTCCATCGTGAAGCCGCCCAGCGGATCCAGCACCAGCACCCGTAAAGGTCACCGGGCCGGGCCGTCGGCGTGGTCGGCGAGCCCGGTCGCCATCTCCTGCATGAAGCGACGCAGATACCACTGGAAGAACCACGCCATGCCCCGGCGGGCGCGATACGTTCCGTGCCAGCGGATCTGTGTTCCGCCGCCGGAGGTTTCGCGCAGTTCGACGGCCGCCTGGTAGTCGGCCATCGTCGGATTCTCGACGCCCTCGTAAGCGAACCGGCGTTCGGGTTCGAGCGCGGTGATCCGCTCCTTGGTGACCATCTTGCCGGTCCGGAAGGCGCGGGTCGCGCCGACGCCGTCGCGTCCGTCTGCGGAAAGTCCTTGCGACGCCGTGGTTTCCAGGGCATCCACGCGCGACCAGACCGGCCAGCTTCTGGCGTTCAGCAACAGTGCCCACACCGCTGCCGGTGACGCCGGCGATTCGGCGGTGACGTCGTACGACTGCATTCGGGAACTACTCACATGCTCACTGTAGGAACGGTCGGACCTGGTCACCATGCGTGAGGTTGCGGAGGACCGATCAGGAATTGCGATAGTCCGAAGGGCGCACACCGGTGTGCCGGAGGAAAGCGGCCGACAAAGCGCCGGGGGTGGCGAATCCGCATCTCGACGCGATCTGGGCGACCGGGAGGTCGGTGTCGCGCAACAGCCGTTGCGCCTCCTCCATCCGGAGCCGGGCCAGGAACCGGTGCGGTGTCTCGCCGGTCTTCTCCTTGAAGACCCGGATGAAGTGGTAGACGCTCAGATGCACTCCCCCGGCGAGGTCGGCGAGGCTCAGTGGATCGGCCAGCCGCTCGCGCATCATCGCCACGGCGGCGCGTACGCGGGTGTCCTCCCGGCCCGTCCTCGGCGGAGACGGCTTCAGCGCGTGGCGGGTGAGCAGGTGCACGGTGAGGAACGCGGCCGCGGATTCGGCGTACAGGTCGTCTTCCTCGCTCGCGTTCCCGAGTGCCCGGACCAGCTCGTCGAGCAGCGGATCTCCTCCGGCCAGGGAGGCCGCCATCGCTTCGTGGTCGACCGCGCGGCCGCCCAGCCGCGTCGCGATCGACGCCACCGTGGTGCCCGGGATGTGCACCTGCAGGCTGCGCATCGACTCGTCGCCGCGGTACCGGTGCTGCACCGGCATGCCGGGAACCGCCAGCGTGAGCCGTCCCGGCCGCCAGTCGGAGCGGTTCCAGCGGCCCTCACCGCGGGTCTCCATCACCGCCCGTCCCGAGACCGGCAGGACCAGGTGCAGATCCGCGGTGGCGGGCATTTCCATGTCCTCGGCGACGGGGACATGGTCGAACCGCTGGACCAGCAGAGAATGCCAGCCGGAATCCTCCCAGCTGCAGTAGGTCCGCCGGACGTAGCGGGCCATGTCGAAACCGGCATAGGGCCGCAGGTCGAAACGCTCGGAGTGGAACACCACGACTTCGAGGCTAGCGCGCTTCGAACCGCGAAGGTCAACTCCGCGCGAGCAGTTCCTTCACCCGCGGGATGACCTGCTCGCCGTACAGCCGGATCGACTCGAGCCGCTGCTCGTGCGGAAGCGCGCCGCCCCCGTATTTGAGCTGGAAGCGCGACAGGCCGAGGGTCCGCACCGACCACGCGATCTTCTGGGCGACGGTCTCGACGGAACCGACGAACAGCGCGCCGCGCGGCCCGGCCATCGCGTCGTAATCGGCGCGGGACATCGGGCCCCAACCCCGTTCGGCGCCGATCTTGGCGAAGGCCGCCTGATGATGCGGGAAGTGCTGGGCCACCGCGAGTTCATCGGTCGCGGCGATGTGCCCCGGGCTGTGCATGGAGATCGGCAGCTCCCCATGTCCGGCTTCCTTCAAGGCACGCCGGTACAGGTCGGCCAGCGGGGTGAACCGCTCCGGCGATCCGCCGATCACCGCCATCACCAGCGGCAGGCCGTACGCGGCCGCGCGGACGACCGACTGCGGTGTCCCACCGACCCCGACCCAGGCCGGCACGCTGCCGGACTCGGTGAGCGGGAAGGCCTGCGCGCCGTCCAGCGCGGGCCGGACGGTTCCGCTCCAGTCGACCGGCTTTTCCTTCTGCAGATGGGTGAACAGGTCGAGTTTCTCGGCGAACAGCACTTCGTAGTCGTCCAGCGAGTAGCCGAACAGCGGGAACGACTCGGTGAACGAACCCCGGCCGAGCGTGACCTCGGTGCGGCCGCGGGAAACCGCGTCGAGTGTCGCGAACCGCTCGTACACCCGCACCGGGTCGTCCGAACTGAGCACGGTGACCGCGGTGCCCAGCCGGATCCGTTCGGTCCGGCCCGCGATCGCCGCCAGGACGACGTCCGGCGAGGACACCGCCATCTCCGTGCGGTGATGCTCCCCGACCCCGAAGTAGTCCACGCCGACCTGGTCGGCGAGCACGCCTTCGGCCACGACCTGACGGATGGCCTCGGCCTGGCTCACCGGCTGGCCGTCCGCGCCGTTCTCCACGTCACCGAAGGTGTCCAGGCCGAAGGACGGCTCCTGCCGCGTGCCCAGGATTTCGTAGCCCATGTCCAACTCCTCAAAAGTAGTTGAACGCTCAAACGTGTCCTTCGTCGATCATATTCCGCCGCCGAAGCCGCTCAGCCCCCGGCGATGTCACGCGCCAGCTGCTGCGCCTCGGGGAGGGTGTACTTGCCGGTGATCTGGGCTGCCCCACCGGTGATGGCGGACTGGATCATCGGCGCGGTCAGGACGCGGCTCTTCAGCACCACCGCGACCTGCTTGCCGACATTCGCCGTGGTCCAGTCCGCCCACGTCCGCCCACCCGCGGCGGTGAAGGTGAGGTCGATGATCGAGCGACCCTGCTGCGGATCGACGTGGGCACGCGTCTGGCTGACCTCGGCCCCGGTGAGGAACGCCGGGCCGAGCACGTATTTCGTGCCCTCGACGCGGTCGCAGCTGACCAACGGGAGCGCCGGGTCGTCACGACCGGCCAACGGGTCCTGTCCCGATGAGCAGTCGAGCGCCGCCGCGGCGGCCTGCTGCTCGGCGGGATCCGTGCTCTGCCGGTTCGTCGCGGAGCCTGTCGCCGGCCCTGGCGGGAGCTCGGTCAGCACCGGCCGAAACCGCAGCCCGGATCCGTCCTTGACCACGAAACCGTCGCTGTCGGGTTCGGGTTGACCGGAAACCCCTGTCTGACATCCGGTCACACCGAGCAGGACGAGGGCGGCCGCAACGAAAAGTGTTCGCACGGACGTCATTCTGCCTTGCGCGGCCGTCGAAAAGTACCTAAAGACGCAAAGCCCCGCGCCGCCGGACCGTGCGCTCGAGAATCCCGAGTGTGGCCTTGAGCGCGGACTCGGGAACGACGGGGAAGGTGAGCCGGTTCTTCCAGTCCTCGCCGACCTCTGACCAGTCGTAGTACGACGTGACGAGAGTGCCGCCCTCAGCGGGCTCCAGCCGGTAGCCGTAGATGTGGCGGACAGACGGCCGGATAGTGCCTTCGACGATCCAGGCGATCTCCGCGTCCGGGACGAGCTTCGTGATGACGACCTCGACGTCGTACTTGCCCAGCGGCACGTCCCCGAGCGCTTCCCGGTCCATGTGGACCAGGAAGCGGTCGCCCGCCTGCTTGACCGGTTCCCCTTCGGCGTCGAGGAGCATTCCCGACGCGTCGATGTCCACGTGCCCCTTCGGGTCGCTCAGGATCGCGAAAACGGCGTCGGCGGGGGCGGGGATGAGCCGGGAAACCTCGACGCGCTCGTCACCCGGGGTCTCCGCCGTGGCGACCAGGACCGCGCGACCGAGAACGTGCGAGGACATGGTGAACCCCAGGAGGGCCGGGGTGGCGTCGGCCGGAACGCCGAGCGATTCGACGTCGAGGGCGTGCACCACGACGAAATAGCGGTGCTTCCCGTGTCCGGCAGGCGGGGCGGCGCCGAGGAAGCGGGCCACGCGGGCGTCATTGGGAATCTGGAAGGCACCCTCGGGCAGGCCTGACCCGGTGTCGTCACCGGCACCCTCGGGCAACTCGGTGACGGCGGCGGGGATGTCGGCGACCGCCCAGTGCCAGAAACCGGAACCGGTGGGAGCGTCGGGGTCGTAGACGGTGACGGCGTAGCTCTTGGTGCCCAGCGGGGCTCCGCTCCAGCTCAGCTGCGGGGAGATGTCCTTTCCGGCCCATTGGTCGGGCGACCAGGTGGCGCCCTCGGCGACAGAAGTGCTGGAGACAGTGAAGGAGGCCACCTCGGGCAGGCGGGCGAAGGGGTCGTTAGCGTGGGTCATGAATCGACCATAACACAGATAATCGATTATCTGTCCGTTCGTCTATACTTCGCGGATGCCCGACGCCTCGCCCTCCCCGGACAAGCAGATGCTCTCCGAGCAGGTGTACACCCGCCTGCGGGACGCGATCATGCGCGGCGACCACGCCCCGGGCGCCGCGCTCAAACCGCAGGATCTGGCCAAAGAACAGGGCGTCAGCCTGGCGGTCGTCCGCGAGGCCCTCGTGCGCGTGGTCGGTGACGGCCTCGCCGACCGGCTGCCCAACCGCGGCTTCGCCGTTCCGGCCTTCTCCGACCGTCGCTGGCAGGAGATCACCGAGGCCCGCCGGACCATCGAACCCCTCGTGCTGCGCCTGTCCGTCGAACGCGGCGACCTCGATTGGGAGGCCCGCGTCCGGGCCGCCCACCACCGGCTGAGCCGTACGCCCCCGTTCGCGCCGGAGGAAGGCGACTCCGTCAACGCCGCGTGGTCCGAGGCTCACCGCGTCTTCCATCGCACCCTGCTGGAGGGCTGCGAAAACCCGGTCCTGCTGGAGACCTTCGACCGGATGTGGACCGCGAGCGAACTGGCTCGCCGGTGGGCGGCGCGGCGGGCGCCCGGCCGGGACCACCTCGCCGAACACCGCCTGCTGGAGGAGACCGCGCTGGCCCGCGACGCCGACGCGGCGGCCGAAGCCTTGGCGCGTCACCTCACCCTGACGGCGGCCGCGTTGACCGAGGAAGCCGGTCCGGAAAGTCCGTGAAGGCCTCCTTCCCTACCTTCACAGCAAGGCCCCGGCAAAGTCGCGGTCTTGCAGGTCAGGCGACTGTTCCTGCGCTGTCACGGGGTCGCGCGCACCGGTGGCGAAGCTTGATCAACGGAAGATCAGGGACACCCAACGTCCCTGATCTTCCGTTGATCAAGGGCGAGCCGAGGTAGAGCTTGATTCTGGATGCTGCGGGGCTGCAGGTGCGGTTTCGGAGGAATGGTGTGAGGGGCGGTTCGGGTGAGGGCACTTGCGTCTTAGAGCCTGTCTTTGAACCTGTCTAGGTGGTCCTGGCCCGCTTTTTGGGCGGGTCAGGCGCCTGGTCATCATAGTGATCATGGAGATGTTGATGAATGCGG
>NZ_JBVKAE010000044.1:0-69623 GCF_055598845.1 Amycolatopsis sp. NPDC039088
CGTGAAGGCCTCCTTGAGGGACCCAGAGTCCCTCAAGGAGGCCTTCACGGACTTACCACCCACCACGCCACCTTTACCTTACCCCTCAATAGAACCCTACTTCGCACTCACGACCCCCTCGCAAAACCACGCATACCGCCCAAGTTGGACACTTACCCGTGCAAATAGAGTCCTTTGTGGACAGACCAGTCGCCGTCCCCGCTTCCGTCAGCCGGTCCGGACCCACGCCGGGGCACGCCACGTTTGGGTTACCTCTCAATAGAACAACCCAAATCACTCACGACCCCCTCGCGAAACCGTGCAAGTCGCCCAAACCGGGTACGTTCGTCTCGAAAAGTGTCCCTTATGGACAGTCAAGAGCTGGGTGAGGCCCCTATGCGTGAGCCCGTTCCCGCCGGGTCCGCCACGACACGCAAGGAAGGGGGCCTTCATGTGCTTCACGACCGGCCGCCGAGGTCACAGCCGTCCCACTGTCACCAGGGCTCACATCCGACGGTAGCGAAAGCCTCCTTCACTACCGTCAGAGTAGGCAAGGAGGCCTTCACTACCAGAAGAACGCGTACACAGGAGCGACACCGGCCCCACGTCCCGACACGTTTGACTTTCCCCTCAAATAACTTCCCCACCTTCGGCGGTTTACGATCACCGGCCGATCCGAGACCCTCAGCGCGACGCGCGGAACACCGCAACCGAGCGAAGGGCGCCTGTCTTGACGAAGAAGCTGCCACGCCGTCTCCTGCAGGGTCTCCTCGGAGCGGTTCTCCTCACCACGCTCGCCCCGGCCGTCGCCTGGGCCGAACCCCCGCAGGCCCTGCCGTCGAACGCGACCGAGGCCGACAGCACCTGGCAGCCCGCGTTCGATTACGACACCGACGGCTGCTACCCGACGCCCGCGATCTCGCCGACCGGCGCGCTCGCCCCCGGGCTCAAGAACTCCGGGGCCCTCAACGGTCAGTGCCGCGACCGATCAGACCTCGACAACACCAACTCCTACTCGCGGTCGAAGTGCAACAACGGCTGGTGCGCGTACCTGTACGACCTTTACTTCGAAAAGGACCAAGCCGTCCCGGGCATCGACTGTTGCGGGCATCGGCACGACATCGAACACGTCGTCGTCTGGGTCAGCGAAGGCCAAGCCCGGTACGTCTCGACGTCCGCGCACGGCAACTACTCCACTTACGACCGCTCCAAGGTCTCTTGGGAGGGAACCCACCCGAAGATCGTCTATCACAAGGACGGCGTGAGCACCCACTGCTTCCGCATCGCGAGCGCGACCGAACCGCCGGAGAACCACTACGGCGCCTGGCAGTACCCGGACCTCGTCAGCTGGGACGGGTTCCCGCCCGGAATCCGCGACACCCTCGTCCGCGCCGACTTCGGCAGCGCGAGCCTGGCGATCAAGGACGGTTCGTTCGCGAACAATCTGGCCAAGGCCAAGCCGGCGGGCATCCCGTTCGACCCCAACGGCTGAGGCCGGGATCAGTACTCGGACTCGGGAAGGGCGAGCCAGAGCACGAGATAGACGATGAACTGCGGACCGGGCAGCAGGCAGGACAGCACGGCGAGCAGGCGGACCTTGCCCGGCGTGGTGCCGAAGCGGTTGGCGATACCGGCGCAGACGCCGCCGATCATGCGGCCCTGTCGCGGGCGGGTGAGGCGGGTGGCTACGGGCTGGCTCACGGGTTCGTCCCTCTCGATCGTCACGGTGGGTTCTGAATCGGTGGATCCGATCCGGTGTGTGAAACCCATTTTCGTCTCGCGGCCGTCCGGCCGCATCCCACCGCGGGACGAAACGCACCCCTAAGGGCGTGAAATCGCGGTAAAGCAGCCACCTGGGAAAACGACGAAGACCCTGTGTTCTTCGCCCGTAAGGGCTGGCGTTCCCGGATCTTTTGACGATACTGCTCCGGTGCCCTCGAAGAGCCTGATCGCAGTCATCTGTGGCTTGTTCCTCGCCGCGGCCTGTGCCACACCGGAATCCGCGACCACACCGCCGCCGACTACGGACCGCGACGAAGCCCTGACCGCCTCCGCGGCGCTCGGGGAATACTCGTCGCTCGATTACTGCAGCCTCGTCGACCAGCGAAAAGTGATCGGCGGCGGAAACGCGGTCAAGCCGCCGCTGTCCTCTTTCGAGTTCTGCCGCCTGGAATTCGTCGAGGGCGCCAATCGCTACACCGTGACCACCGGCCCGATCGGTGCCGGGCAGGATCCGAACAATCAGCCCTACGAATACGGCGGACCACTGCCGGAAGGCGTCAGCGTCCAGCAATCGACGTTCAACGAGAACACCACCTGCACGCGGCTGCTGACCTTCGCCGACGGGATCCGGCTGTCCCTCGTCGTCACCTCCGACAACGTGGACGCGGCCGACCAGGCGAACCGCTGCCGGATCGCCGACGCGGCGGTGGGGAGTGCCGCGGGGGTGATCGCCGAGCACAAGGTCGGGCGACTGAACCTCGACCAGCGTTCGTGGGGCCGGGTCGCCCCGTGTGCCCTGCTCGACCAGCACGAACTCGACGCTTCCGCCGGTCCGGAGAGCAAACCCGCCCCGGAGCTGTCCGGGCACAGCTGCATCCGCGGCAAGGTCAGTGTCTCGCTGTCGGTGGGCGCGGACACCACGCCGGGCGCGACGGAGGCGCTGGGCGGGCGGCAGGTCCAGGTCACCACGTCGGGCGCGTTCTGTCAGGTGACCACGCACCGGCCGATCCCGGGCACCCCGGACCGGGTCGAGCAGGCGACACTCTCGGTGGTCGGCGTCGACGGCCCTGATGACGCTGATGCCACCGGCGACGTCGGGGGAGCGACCTGCTCGGCGGCGCGGGAGGCCGCGGTGGCGGTGTTCCCGAAGCTCCCGTAGCCCGCCACCCCCGCATTCAGAGGACTAAACGCGGTAGTTGCGCGCGCAAGGACCGCATTTAGAGGACTAAATGCGGGGAGTCAGCGGAGCTTGGGCAGCCGGAAGGAGCACATCGCCTCGTCCAGCGCTTCGGCGTCCAGCGGCGGATGCGGCAGCGGGGTGGCGCGGCCGGGTTCGGCGCGCAGGCCGTCCAGCAGCATCGCGAGACACCGGCGCCACAGGTCCGGCTGGATACTGTGCGTGAACTCGATGACCGAGCCGATCATCTGGTGCAGCAGCGGAATGTCCGTCGGTACGAAGTCCGCGCGGAGAGCGCCCGCCGACTGAGCCCGTTCGACGAGCTGTGTGATCAACGGCACCATGCGCGCTTTCGCCTCGGCGACGCGCTCGTGGCCGAAGACGTTCGACAGCATGACTTCCCGTAAACCGCGGTCGCCGGCGTGCAACTCGGCCGCGCGCCAGGTGAAGCTGACGAAGCCATCCCAGGGGTCTTCGGCGCGAAGCGCTTCTTCGGCGAACTGGCGGATCGTCTCGAACTGGTCGACGAACATGGCCTCGACCAGGTGTTCCTTGCTCGGGAACCGGCGATAGACGGTGCCGACGCCGACGCCGGCGTGATGCGCGACGTCATCGAGCGTCGCTTCGAGCCCGCGCTCGCCGAAGACGTCGCGTGCCGCCGCGATGATGCGCTGCCGATTGAGTTCAGCGTCGCGCCGCAACGGCCGCGCCGGTGCGGCGGGAGCGAGGTCCCGAGCCATCGGTCCAGCTTAACAAACAAAGTAGAGGACGCTTCTCCGCTTTTCGGGTACGTTGGCGACGAAAGGGGAGATACCTACTCCACATAGCTTCTTCGTCACTATCGGTGAGGAAACCGCCCGTATGCCTGAGTCATCCACCGCTGTCGCCACGCCGCCGGGGGACGCGGCCGCGCAGCACCCCAACCCACACCACGCCAGGAGATGGCTGATCCTGGTCGTGATCGGCCTCGCCCAGCTGATGGTGGTGCTCGACGCCACCGTCGTGAACATCGCGCTCCCGTCCGCGCAGCAAGACCTCGGCTTCTCGAACGACGCCCGGCAATGGGTCGTCACCGCTTACGCGCTCGCGTTCGGCAGCCTGCTCCTGCTGGGCGGGCGGCTCGCGGACCTCTTCGGTCGCAAACGCGCCTTCCTGGTCGGCCTCGCCGGCTTCGCCATCGTGTCGGCGATCGGCGGCGCCGCCACCAGCATCGAAATGCTGCTCGTCGCCCGCGCCGCGCAGGGTGCCTTCGGCGCTCTTCTCGCCCCGGCGGCCCTTTCGCTGCTGACCACGACCTTCACCGACCCGAAGGAACGCGGTAAAGCCTTCGGTGTCTTCGGCGCGATCGGTGGTGGCGGCGCCGCGATCGGCCTGCTGCTCGGCGGCGTGCTGACCGAATACCTCGACTGGCGCTGGTCGATGTACGTCAACATCATCTTCGCGGTGATCGCGTTCGCCGGCGCGGCTGTACTGCTGAAGAACGCCGAAAGCGAAGGTCCGCGTCCGAAGCTCGACATCCCGGGCACGATCACCGCGTCGGCCGGTCTGTTCGCGCTGGTCTATGGCTTCGCGAACGCCGAACGTGACTCGTGGTCCTCGATCTCGGTCTGGGGTTTCCTCGCCGCCGGTGTCGTGCTGCTCGCCGCGTTCGTCGTGATCCAGCAACGGGCAGCGCATCCGCTGCTGCCGTTGCGCGTCCTGCTCGACCGTGACCGCGGCGGCTCCTACCTCGCCATGTTCCTGCTCGCCATCGGGATGTTCTCGATCTTCCTGTTCCTCACCTTCTACATCCAGCTGAACCTGAAATTCACGCCGGTGCAGAGCGGGGTCGCGTTCCTGCCGATGGTCGCCACCCTGATGGCCAGCGCGACGTCGGCGACCGCCGTGCTCCTGCCGAAGTTCGGTGCGAAACCGTTGGTGTCACTGGGAATGCTGATCGCCGGACTGGGCCTGTTCTGGCTATCGGCCATCGACACCACCAGCACCTACGCCAGCGGCGTGCTCTTCCCGCTGATGGTCATGGGCGTCGGTATCGGCCTGGCCATGGCACCCGCGATGAGCGTCGCGACCTTCGGCGTCGACACGCACGACGCCGGTGTCGCGTCGGCCGCGGTCAACACCGCGCAGCAGGTCGGCGGCTCGATCGGGACCGCGCTGCTGAGCACGCTCGCCGGGAACGCCGCGACGTCGTTCCTGGTCGGTAAGACGCCTTCGCCGCAACTCGCGGCCGAAGCGGCGGTGCACAGCTACACGACCGCTTTCGTTTGGGGCGGGTGGATCTTCGTCGCGGGGGCGGTGATCTGCGGGCTGCTGCTGCGGTCGGGGGCCCCGGCGAAGGCTCCGGAGGGGGCTGAGGCTCCGGTCGCGGTGCACATGTAGGGGATGAGAGGAAGGGTCCTTTCCTTGCAAAATTTGCAAGGAAAGGACCTTTCATGGCGCGCGAGAGGGGTGTCAACGGGACTGTGACCGCACGGCTTCGAAGACCTCGTCGTCCCACCGGTGGGTCCGGATCAGCCGGTACCGTTCGCACGCCACCCACAGGTACGCCTCGGCGTCCGTGCGCGAGCCGATCATGTCGGCCTGCCGCAGCATCGCCACCACCGGTACGTACTCCTCGTCGAACCACCGTTGCGCCAACGTCGCACGGTCCGAGTAGCGGCCTTCGTCCTGCATCAGCCGGAAACCCCACGCCTCCACGTGCTCACCGAGCCGCGCGTAGTCCCACGGATCCGTGAACACCACCGAAGCCCGCGAGGGCCCGGAAAGCGGGACGCGCTCCAGGAACAGCCGCCGGTAGTCCTTCACGATCAGGTCGCCGCGGTACCGGATGCCGCTCGGGTCCAGTTTGGTCCGCACCTCGGTGACCATCGCCTCTATTGTGGACAGTCCCATCGCGTGTCCCACCGAAACGCGGTGATGCCCGTCGATGATGAAATGCAGTTCGCCGACGCGGTACACCTCGATCGGCGGGATCGATTCGCCGCGTCTGGTCGCGAGCGCCAGCCGTTCCCAGCGTTCGCGGACGCGGCCGGACGTCGGGCGGAAGCGGCGGTCGAAATCGCGGCCGCGGTCGACGCTGCCGACGATCGAGTCGAGCCGGATCACCCGCGACCCGATCCTCCGCTCGCCGAGATAGCCGAGCGCGTCGACCACCTCGTGGAACGGCAGCATGATGTTGACGTCGTCGGGCTCGCGGCGCAGCCAGGTCGCCAGCCGGGACAGGACCTGTCGCCGTCGCGCGCGGAGGAAGTCGTGCTCCGCGTCCGCCCGGGGAAAACCGGTGTCCTTCATAAGAACTCCATGATCCGGTGCCCGACCACGTTGCGTACCGTGGTTTCGCCGACCACCCGGTCCGGCACGGGTTCGCCGTGCGGGTGGATGTGCCCGTGCAGCAACCATTTCGGCCGCAGCGACTCGATCGTGCGATGGAGACAGTCGAAGCCGCGGTGCGGTGGATCCTCGCGGTCACCGCAGTGCCGTGGCGGCGCGTGGGTGAGCAGGATGTCGACCTCCCGCCCGTCCCGCCGACGGCGGAAGCGCGCCCGGCGCACGAGCCGCCGCGCACGCCGCGCCTGCTGGCGTTGCGTCCACTGGTTCGGGCCGTCGTTGTAGCGGACCGAACCGCCGAGCCCGGCGACCCGGAGCCCGCAGACGTCGACGATCCGGCCGTCCGCGTTCACCCCGCCCGCCGGGCCCGGCCACTCCGCGGGAAAACCGTCCTTCATGGACAGTCCGCCGTAACGGGTGTAGCCCGACAGGTCGGGATCGTGGTTGCCAGGGACGAACACGCAGGGCACGTCGAGCGCGCTCGCCAGGAACTCCAGGTAGTCGTACGGCAGGTCGCCGGCGCCGATGACGAGGTCGGCCGGGTGGTTGTGGACAGCGGAGGTCCACAATCGCTCTTCGACCTCGTCCGCGACGACCAGCGCCTTCATACGCCCCAGCGTAATGCCGAGCGCGCTATTTGGTGCCGTGCGCGAACGCGGGGTCCTTCGCGATGATCGCGATCACGACGCACAGCCAGACGAGGCAGAAGGCGAGAGCCCAGAACTTGAGGTTGGTCAGGATCCTTGGCATGAGGGAACTCCAGTACTACCGAAGGGAAGGTGCTCAGAGCCAGCGGTTCTTCCTGAATATTCGGTAGAGCAGGATGCAGACGCCGAAGATGACCGTCATCGCCACCGGGTAGCCGAAGCGCCAATGCAGCTCCGGCATGTAGTCGAAGTTCATCCCGTAGATGCCGGCCAGCGCGGTCGGGACCGCGATGATCGCCGCCCACGCGGTGATCTTGCGCATGTCGGTGTTCTGCTGGAGCGTGATCTTCGCCAGCGTCGCGTCCACCAGCGTGGTCAGCAGTTCGTCGAAGTTCGCGACCCGTTCCGCGACCGTCGTGAGGTGGTCGGAGACGTCACGGAAGTACGAGCGGACCTCGTCCGGGATCAGCCGCGTGTAGCCCTCGGCGAGCCGCTGCAGCGGTGTGCCCAGCGGCATGACCGCGCGCCGCAGCTCCAGCACCTCGCGTTTCATGAAGTAGATCTGCTCGGCGCTCACCTTGGAGCGCGGCGCGAAGACGTGCGTCTCCATCTCGTCGATGTCCGACTCGATCGCGGTGGTCACGTCGAGGTAGTGGTCGACGACGTGGTCGGCGATCGCGTGCAGCACCGCGGACGGGCCGAGGTCGAGCCGCTCCGGCTCCTGGTCGAGTTCGCGACGCAGCCGGGCGAGCCCCGAGTGGTTCCCGTGCCGCACGGTGATCACGAAGTCGCGGCCGAGGAACGCCATCAGCTCGCCGGTCTCGACGATCTCGTTCGCCGTCGCGGGCGACTCGTGTTCGACGTAGCGGACCGTCTTCAGCACCATGAACAGCGTGTCGTCGTAGCGTTCGAGCTTGGGCCGCTGGTGCGCTTCGAGCGCGTCCTCGACGGCCAGTTCGTGCAGGCCGAAGGTGTCCGCGATGCCCTGTATCTGGACCGCGTCCGGCTCGTGCAGGCCGATCCAGACGAATCCGGCGTGCCGTTTGCGCACCTCTTTGATCGCCTCGGAGTGCGACCACCGGCCGGGCAGGCGCTTGCCCTCCACGTACACCGCGCAATCGACGACGTACGCCGAAAGGGGGACGGGCAACGGGCGTTCGGGGACGCTCTTGGCGCGGCCGTTGCTCCGGCCGCGAAGGCCGCCGAGCGAGGGAATGGCAGGCATGGGATCTCCTGGGCAGACGTCGTGCGTTGTGCGCGAAGACGACGGGCCAAGCGGTCGGGGGGCCGCTCGGCTAGGCCAGCGTTCCCGGTTTCGTCAGCCCTACCAGGTGGGGAACCGGCGAGACGTGAAAGCGGGAACGCTGCGACTACTAGGAAGCGGACTATCGCCACTGGACATCGGGTTCCTCACCTCCTCGGCTCGGCGGACGGTTACGCAGTGGTGTGGGTCGCGTTGACGACCCGACACCAATGGTCGAGGGTACTCCTCAACACGAAGGCCTGTCGTTCCAGGCTCACGCCGCGTTACTCGTGCAGGAGGAATGGGTGCAGTTCGGTCGCTATTACGAAGAGTTCGAGGTCGGCGCGGTCTACAAGCACTGGCCGGGCAAAACGGTCACCGAGTACGACGACCACCTGTTCTGCCTGATCACCATGAACCACCATCCGCTGCACCTCGACGCGCACTACGCCGAGGAAACCACCGACTTCGGCAAGAACGTCGTGGTCGGCAACTACATTTACTCGCTGCTGCTCGGGATGTCGGTGCCGGACGTGTCCGGCAAGGCGATCGCGAACCTCGAGGTCGAGTCGCTGAAGCACGTGAAGCCGACCTTCCACGGCGACACCATCTACGGCGAGACCGAGGTGCTGGACAAGACGCCGTCGAAGTCGAAGGACGATCGCGGCGTCGTCTACGTCGAGACGCGCGGGTACAAGCAGGACGGCACGATCGTGTGTGTGTTCCGTCGCAAGGTGATGGTGCCGAAGCGGTCCTACGGTGACACCAGGGGCGGTGAACAGCCCGGCCGCCCCGTTCCGCACGAATAATGGGTGTCACGAACGGGAAGAGGGAGCGCGTCGATGCCCATCGGGCTGGATGAGATCAAGAGCAGGCTGCGGAAGTTCGCGACGGTCGAGGCGGCCGGTGTTTCGCCGCTGTACGAGCACCTGGCGGCCAAGGCGGCCGAGGACGACGACGTCGCCGGGCTGCTGACCGACGCCCGCGGCGGCGAGGCGCGCGGGACGCTGCTGATGGCGACCGCGCACCGGCTCATCCAGGCCGACCCGATCCACCCGCTTTCGCGGTACTACCCGTCCGTCGGCGGCTTCGACGGCGTGGACTCGGAGACGTGGCCGCTGTTCCGCTCGTTCCTGCTGGAGCGGGCGGACAAGGCGCGGGCGATCATCTCTTCGCGCTACACGCAGACCAACGAGGTCCGCCGCGCCGCGCTGCTCTACCCCGCCGTCACGACGGCGGCGAAGGAGGCGGGCGGCAAGATCGCGTTGCTGGAGGTCGGCTGCAGCGCGGGGCTGCTGCTCGGATTGGACAAGTACGCCTACCGCTACCAGTGCGACGGCGGCGAGCAGCTCACCGCCGGGCCCGCGAAGGCCGCTGTCGGCCTGCACTGCGCGCTCGACCTCGCCCCCGGCGCCGTCACGCCGAAGGTGCCGAAGAAGCTGGCGATCATCGCCCGCGCCGGTCTCGACCGTGCCCCAGTAGACCTGAGCGACGAAGACGAACTGGCCTGGCTCGAAGCCTGCGTCTGGGCCGACCAGCCGGACCGGATCCGGCTGCTGCGCACGGCCGCGGCCGCGCAGGGCAAGCAGCGGCCGGAGCTCATCACCGGCGACGCCGTCGACGACCTCGCCTCGGCCGCCGCCACCCTGCCCGCCGACGTGCCGCTGGTCGTGCTGACCAGCCACGTGCTGGCGTACTTGGGGGAGCGGCGAGCGGACTTCGTCGACGCGCTCCGGAAGCTGGCGGGGGAACGGCCGCTGTGGTGGGTGAGCGAGGAGTTCTACGGCGCCGCCTTGGAGCCGTTGCTGCCCGGGCGGGCCGAACTGGCCGACACCAACGGGACGGCTGTTCTCGGGCTCGTCCGATGGGAAGGCGACACGCCGGAGGTGCGAGCGCTCGCCAGGACGGCGCCGCACGGGCAGCGGATGACTTGGCTGCCGGTTTAGCCTTTTTGCCTGCTGGAGAAGATGTCGGTAAAGCATCGCGGAGGATAATTTTCACCTCTCGCGCTGCTTTATCCTCACGTCATTTGCCAAATCGAGCACGGCATTTGTCACGCCCGGGAGATATTCCCGGTCGGCAACACACCCCAGTCGCGGAGAGTGACGAACAGGAGTTCGGCCAACCGGCCGTCTTTGTCGAGTTCGATCAAGGTGCGGGCGTCGAACCAGCGGGCGTCGTCGGCGTCGTCACCGGCACGGAGAGTGCCGCCGGTGACCGCGCAGGCGTAGTCGTGGATGTCGTACGGGCCGCGCCGCACGTTGCCGACGAATGTGCCCGGCGTCACGTCCAGTCCGGTCTCTTCCCGCATTTCACGGATCACGGCCGCTTCGTCCGATTCGCCGGGTTCGACCCGTCCTCCGGGGACGGACCAGAGTCCACGTCCGGGTTCATTCGCCCGCCGGATCAGGAGGATTCGCCCGTGTTCGTCGTGGACGATCCCGCCGACACAGCGGACGGTGCTGTCCGAAACGGTGTTCATTCCCGAATGGTAGACGCGGACGTCCTGACAACGACTGTCCTATACACGGAGAGTAGCCGTACGGTACACTTCCCCTCGCCGGCTGACCCAAGCGCGGGACTTCCCTCCCGCGCGGGTGGAAGGTGCGGTACAAAATGAATGGTCAGTATCCGCAGTCAGTCACCGCAAGAGACAGGATTGATCGCTGTGAACGCGAAAAAGCTCCTCACTTTCGCAGGAATCGCGTTGGTGCTGTTCTTCGTGATCGCGCAGCCAGGTCAGGCCGCGGGCCTCGTGGGAAACATCATCGGCTTCCTGCGTGACTCGGCCGAATCAGTGATCACCTTCGTCAGCAACGTCTTCAGCTAGCGGACGGCGGATACTCTATCGGTATGTTCGCCCCACGCGATCCAGACGAGTATCTCCTCGACACCGAGCGGCGGGTCATCAGGATCCGCCGGCACTGGGCTGTGCTGTTGTGGGACACCTTCGAGGCGGTCGCCCTCCTGGCGATCTGCGTCCTGGTGTCCTACCTGCTGCCGCCCGCCGCGTGGGTGATCCAGAACATCCTGTGGTACGCCGCGTTGCTGGTCGTCCTGCGGTTCGCGTACATCGTGATGGAGTGGTGGGTCGAGCGGCTGGTCGTCACCGACAAGCGGTTCGTGATGACCACCGGCGTCTTCACCACGAAGGTGCTGATGATGCCGATCACCAAGGTCACCGACCTCACCTACGAACGTTCGGCGTGGGGCCGGATGATGGGGTACGGCACGATGGTGGTCGAGTCGGCCGGTCAGATCCAGGCGCTGAACCGCATCGACTACCTGCCGCGGCCGGAAGAGTTCTACGACACGATCTCCGAACTCGTCTTCGGCGACAAGCAGAAGCAGGCCGAGCGTTTCTCGATGATCAAGGCCCAGCGTGCCGCCCGCGGCAAGAAGAAGGTCGGCTAGTCGCTGGTACCGACTCAGTCCTGACTCAGGTCTGACCCGGCTGAGCGCAGGTACCGACTCAGCGGTGACCCAGGTCTTTTGATCTTTTGGAGTCGCGCGCCTTTTGGCCGCCAGGCCTCAGGGGTGCGATGGCAGGGCGCCCTTACCGCGATGGCGACGCAGGGCACTTTGTCGCGCCCTGGCAGCGCGGCCCTGACCAGCGCGATAGACAATACAGCTGATGCGCATCGACCTGCACGCCCACTCCACCGCCTCCGACGGCACCGACAGCCCTGCCGGGCTCGTCGCTGCCGCCGCGAAGGCGGGCCTCGACGTAGTCGCGATCACCGATCACGACACCACGGCCGGCTGGGCCCCGGCCGCCGAGGCACTGCCGCCGGGCCTTTCCCTGGTTCCCGGCGCCGAGCTGTCCACGATCTCCGTCGATCCGGTGACCGGGCGGCACGTCAGTGTCCATCTGCTCGCGTACCTCTTCGATCCCGAGTCGGCGGCGCTCGTCGCCGAGCAGACCCGGCTGCGGTCGGAGCGGCGGTGGCGGTTGCGGGTGATGGCCGAACGGATGGCGGCCGACGGTCTGCCCGTCGATCCCGACGAGGTCATGTCGCTGCTGCCCGAGGACGGTTCGGCCGGACGGCCGCATCTCGCGCAAGCCCTGGTGCGCGCCGGGGTCGTCTCGTCGGTGAACGAGGCCTTCGGGAGCTATCTCGGCAACGGCAGCGGGTATTTCGTGGCACGGCAGGACACGGCGGTGGAGGACGCGATCGACATGATCGCGGAAGCGGGCGGGGTCACCGTGATCGCGCATCCCTTCGCCTACACGCGGGGCGCGACCATCACCGTCGACGTCCTCGCCGATCTCGCCCGGCGTGGCCTGACCGGGGTCGAGGTCGACCACCCGAATCACGACGAAGAGACCCGCGTCCAGCTGCACGGGCTCGCGGGGGAGCTGGGACTCGTGCGCACCGGGTCGAGCGACTACCACGGCACGAACAAGACCATCGACCTCGGCGACGAGACCACCGACCCGCTCGCGCTGGAGGAACTCGTCTCGCGGTCGACCGGGTACGAGGTCGTGAAGCGGTGACGATCACGGACTTCTTCGACGCGCGCCTGTTCATGAGCGCGACGATCACGCTGATCGTCATCATGGACCCGCCCGGCACGGTGCCGGTGTTCCTGAGCCTGACCGGCCGCAAATCCGTGGCGTTCCGCGCCAAGGCCGCGCGGCAGGCGGTGCTGGTGTCGCTGCTGGTGATCTCGCTGTTCGCCGTGGCGGGACAGGCGATCCTGTCGTATCTCGGCATCGGCATCCCCGCGCTGCAGGGCGCTGGCGGGCTGTTGCTGCTGCTGATCGCGTTGCAGTTGCTAACCGGCAAGACCGGCGGCGAGGCCGAGGCGGCGAGCGACGACGTCAACGTCGCGCTGGTACCGCTCGGGACGCCGCTGCTCGCCGGTCCCGGTGCGATCGCCGCGACCATCGTCTTCGTACGGCAGGCCGACGGGCACGTGGGCGCATACGTGGCTCTCGCGCTTTCGATCGTGACGGTGCACTTCGTGCTGTACCTGTGCATGCGGTACTCGGGCGTGGTCATCCGGCTGATCAAGGAAAGCGGGATCACGCTGCTGGCGAAGATCGCCGGTCTGCTGCTGGCCGCGATCGCCGTCGAACTGGTGGCGAACTCGGTGAAGGGCTTCATCGCGGGGACCTGACCTGCGGGACGGCCCTCCGGCGATAGCAAAGGTCCCTTGCTCTCTTTTCGGGCTTCCGGTCTCGGTCGCTGTGCCGTGAAGGCCTCCTTCCCTACTTTGAAGGTCAGGGTCCCGGCAAAGTCGAGATCTTGCAGGTCAGGTGACTGTTCCCGCATTGTCGCGTGGGCGCGCACCCCCTGGGGGCCGGTTCGGTTTTGCGAAAGCCTCTTCCGCAACCTTAAACGTTACGAAAGAGGCGGTGTGAGCCGGGAAATCGGGAGCCGGGCATGCCCCCAATGCGGCATTGGGGACGGTGAGCGTCCCCAATGCCGCATTGGGGACATCAGATCGCAGCGCGAGCCGATACCGCACGCAACACGCCACGTTTGAAGGTAGTGAAGGAGGCCTTCACGGACTCTGAGTCGCTCAAGGAGGCCTTCACGGACCGGCGCACGCTCGGCAGGGGGTCGGCGGCCGGGCGATAGCAAAGGTCCCTTGCTCTCCTCCTGGGGATCCCCTCGAAAAGTGTCGGTGGGGGTGCGTAGCGTTGCGGGCGGGGTGATCCGATGGAGCAGATTGGTTTCGACTTCGGCGTCGAGGCGCCGCGCAAGCTGACGAAGGTCTCGCCCGCGCGCCTCGCGACGTTCGAAGATTGCCCGCGCCGCTATCGCATGTCGTACCTCGACCGCCCGTCCCCGACCCGTACCGGGGCGTGGGCGCACAGCACGCTCGGCGCGGTGGTGCACAACGCGTTGCGGGCGTTGTTCGACCTGCCGGTGGTCAAACGCGTGCCGCAGCGGGCGATGGCGCTCGTCGCCGAGCACTGGAAGGACGCCGGGTTCGAAGACACCGACCAGGCAGCCCGGTATCGCGCCCGCGCGAAGGCCTGGGTCGCGGATTACGTCGAGCACAACGACGTCAGCGTCGATCCGGTCGGGCTGGAGCGCTGGGTTTCGGCGCCCGTCACGCTCGAACCGGGCAGCGGGCCCAGCCTCATCATCGAGGGTCGCGCCGACCGTATCGACCAGCGCGGCCGGGAACTGGTGATCATCGACTACAAGACCGGTCGTCGTGAGCCGGACGAGTACGAGGCTCGGTCTTCGCAGGCCTTGGCGCTGTACGCCGTCGCGGCCGCCCGGACGCTGCGCACACCGTGCTATCAGGTCGAGTTGCATCACGTGCCCACCGGCACCATCGCGGCAGCCGAACACACCGAGCAGAGCCTCAAACGGCATCTCCAACGCGCCGACGAGACCGCCGGGGATCTGCGGCTGGCAACGGATACCCTGAGCGCGGGCGGCGACGAGGACGTGTTGTTCCCGGCGCGCCCTGGCCGCCGTTGCGCCTGGTGCGATTTCCGGCCCAGTTGCGCGGCGGGTCAAGAGGCCGGCCCCGCGGCTCAGCCGTGGGAGCTGCTGGCGCCCCTGAAATCCTGAGACCTCGACGATTGGACAGGCGAGGACGTGTCGTCACCGGACACCGAAGAGCTCGCGACCACGCCGCTGCCCGTGAGCCCGGACGAGCCCACGGCGACCCGACGCGGAAATTTCTGGCGCGGCCTGACCGGCTCGCTCGCGGCCGGGATGGTCGTGCTCGCGACGTGCGTCCTGGTGATCGCCGGGATCTGTCTCTTCACCGCCGCGCCAGGGCCGGGTCCCTTGATGTTGATCGGCCATCCGGTCGCGGCGGTGCTCGCCGTGTTCGCACAGCGGACCGCTGATGCGCGGAATGGCCGCGTCGCGGGCTTCGCGGGTCTCGTCGTCGTGGTGAGCGTGACGGCCGCGCTGAGCCTGTTCTGGTGGAGCTGACCGCGGCAGGAAAGTGCCACCCTGCCCAAAAACCCCTTCGGTCCCTGGAAACTCTGTATCACCGGGCACGTCGTGGAAGACCACGCTGTCCAGCGAGGACGAAGGGCACCGTTGATGACCTACCCACCCCAGCCAGGACAGCCCGACCACGGCCAAGGCGGGCAGCAGTACCCAGGGCAGCAGCCCCCACAGCAGCAGTACCCGCAGGGCGGCTACGACCAGAGCGGCGCGTACCCCCAGCAGCAGTATCCCGGCTACGGCCAGCAGCAGTACAGCCAGAACCAGCAGTACGGACCGGGTTTCGGCGGGCCGCCCGCGCCACCGAAGAACGGCAAGACCGGCCTGCTGGTCGGCATCGCCGCCGCTGTCGTCGTGGTACTGGTCACGCTGGGTATCACCGGATTCGTCGCTCCCGGTTTCTTCCTCGGCGACGACAAGGCCGACAAAGCGGCAAGCCCGGAAGAGACCGCGCGGGCGGTCGTCGCGGGCATCAACGCCCACGACAAGACCGCGTTGAGGGCGCTCAAGTGCGTGAACGCCGACAAGGACATCGACCAGGCCATCGATCAGGTCGACGAAACGGCGAACGCGACGCTCGGCGAACTCGCCAAGGTCTCCGAAACCGAGTACTCGGTGGTCGTCGAGGTGAGCGTCAAAGGGCGATCCCGCACCGCCGCGGGCACGCTCGCTGACGAGGGCGGTCGATGGTGCTGGAAGGAACTCGGCCGACCCCGTGCCAAGACCTCGGTGCCGGGATGACGGCGCGGAGAGCAAGGGACCTTTGCTATCGCCCGCCGGTCACTTGAGGGCGGCCAGTGTGGCGCCGCGCTGCTCCAGCAGCACCGGCCCGACCGAAGCGAGCCGCACGGGGCCGCTGTAGCCGTGCCTGTCGACGCCGACGGTGCGGATCGTGGTGCCGGTCAGCTCGTCGAGGACGGCCAGACCGCCCTGGATCGGCACGACCAGCTGATCCCCGAAGGTCACGCCAGGGCCGACGGCGTTGTTCAGCGACCAGCGCGGCGTGAGGTCGTCCCGCGAGAAGGCCATGGTCTTCGAGCCGGTGAACCAGTAGACGCCCTGTGCGGTCCACGCGGTCGCCATGATCCCGCCCACCGGGTCCTGCGCGATGTCCGCGGCGGGCACGTCGAGCGGGTACGCCGACTTCTGCGTTCCGTCGGCACCGTAGATGACCAGCAGTTTCTGTTCCGGCAGCGCGATCAGGGCGAGGTCGCCGGACATCGCGACGACCTTCGCGTTCTTCCCGGCGAGCACGCTGCTGTAGTCGACCTTCGGTTCATCGGCTTCATCGTTGGTCGCGCGGTAGACGGTGAAGCGGTCGGCCGGGTCGCCGGGGCAGCGTTCGATCACGCCGATCTTCCCCGACGCGGCGGCCACCGTGCCGTAGGTGCAGCCTGACCGGGGTTGCTTGTTCGGCTGGACGACGGCCGGGACCTCGCCGTACTCCATGCTCTTGACCAGGTCGTCGCGCCAGGTGTTGAGCAGCTTTTTGCCGGTCGTGGTGACGTGCGAGCCGTCGACGACCAGGCGGGTGCCGAGTTCGGCGTCGCCGTTGCGCTGCGCGGTCCGGCGTCCGGTGCCCGTGTCGAGCTGGGTGACCTCGCTGCAGCCGGTGTCCTTGCGGTACACCGCGTCCACCTTGATCCCGGCGAGCGCGACGGTGCACAGCTCCAGATCGCGGGAGTAGCGCCATCGGACGGTGCCCGTCAACGGATCCCGGCCGAGTACCTCGCCCTTGTCGGCGGTGACGACGCTGTTGGCCTCACCGATCGGGACGGGCGTCGCCGAACTGGGTGCCTGCCACAGCTCGGTCAACGAGCCGGGCACTTCTGCCGGGGACAGGGGGAGCGCGGGCGGCACGGTGGCGGCGACCTGCGCGACCGTGGCCGCGTTGTCGCTGTTCACCCCGATGACGACGCCGGTAACGGCGACGACCACCACGATCGCGGCGGCGAACGCACGGTCCCGCGTGCGGTTCCACGGCGACCGCCTGGCGCGTTTCCCGCCCAGCGGCGGCTCGGTGGCCACCGGCGGGGCGGGTTCGGCGTCCAGCACGTCTTCGGTGCCGATCGCGGCCGTCGTCTCCGGCTCGTCGCCGTTCGACGCCTGGTCGGGTTCAGCGGGCACGTGCCGCGCCGGATCGTTGTCCGGCGCGGCTTCCCAACGTTCGTTCACGTGCCCTTAGCTCCCCATGTCCGCGCTGAAGGTGCTCAGTCTGCCGACGCAGGTGTATCAGAAGTCGCCGAGGGACGGCGACGGCGGCGTCGTCGAGCCGGACGCTCGGCGCTGTCGCCTGCTTCCTTCTCGACCGCGGGACCGCTGACCTCGGGGCTCGGCTTCGCGGCGCCACGGCTGCGGCGACGTGTGCGAGTGCGGCCTTCCGAGGAGCCCTCGCCTTCAGTGCCTTCGGCGGAAGTCGAAGCCGCCGCCGCGGCGTCCGCGGCCTCGATCTCGGCGGCCGCGTCGGCTCCACCACGGGTCCGCTTACGCGGCGCGCGGGCGCGCTTGCGGGGCGCCTCTTCCTCGGCGGGGGCACCGCCCTTGGCGCCACGGGGGCCACGGCGCTTGCCGCCCAGGTCCTCTTCGACCTCGGCCGAGAGACCCGCGCGGGTCCGCTTCCCCAGCGGGAGACGCCCGGTGGTGCCCTCGGGGATGCCGAGGTCGTCGAACAGGTGCTTCGACGACGAGTACGTCTCGACCGGATCGGGCATGTCGAGGCCGAGGGTGTCGGAAATCAGCTTCCAGCGCGGCATCTCGTCCCAGTCGACGAGAGTGATCGCGACACCGGTGCGCCCCGCGCGGCCGGTGCGGCCGATGCGGTGGACGTAGTTCTTCTCGTCCTCCGGCGTCTGGTAGTTGATCACGTGCGTGACGTCGTCGATGTCGATACCGCGGGCGGCGACGTCGGTGGCGACCAGCACGTCGACCTTGCCGGCGCGGAACGCGCGCAGCGCCTGCTCACGGGCGCCCTGGCCGAGGTCACCGTGCACGGCGGCGGCCGCGAAACCGCGTTCCACCAGCTCGTCGGCGACCTTCTGCGCGGTGCGCTTGGTGCGGGTGAAGATCATCGTCAGGCCGCGGTCCGCGGCCTGCAACGCGCGGGCGACCAGTTCGGGCTTGTCCATCGAGTGCGCCCGGTAGACGAACTGGGTGGTGCGCTCGTGGATCGCGCCCGCGTCGTTCTCCTCGGCGCGGATATGCGTCGGCTGGGTGAGGAACGTGCGGGCCAGCGTGATGATCGGCCCCGGCATGGTCGCCGAGAACAGCATCGTCTGCCGCTTGTCCGGGACCATCCGCAGGATGCGCTCGATGTCGGGCAGGAAGCCCAGGTCGAGCATCTCGTCCGCCTCGTCCAGCACCAGACCGCGGACCTTGCCCAGCACCAGGTGCTTCTGCTCGGCCAGGTCCAGGAGACGGCCAGGAGTGCCGATGACGACGTCGACGCCCTTGCGGAGCGCCTCGATCTGCGGCTCGTACGGACGGCCGCCGTAGATGGCCAGCGTGCGGATGCCGAGGTGCTTGCCCGCGCCCTTGAGGTCGTTCGCGACCTGGACGCACAGCTCACGGGTCGGCACGACGACCAGCACCTGCGGGGTGCCGTCACCGGGGACCTCGACGCGGTGCAGCAGCGGGACACCGAAGCCCAGCGTCTTGCCCATACCGGTGCGGGCCTGGCCGATAAGGTCGTCGCCTGCCATGGCCAGCGGCAGGGTCAGTGCCTGGATGGCGAAGGTACGCTCGATCCCGGCCTCGCTCAGCGCCTTCACGATCTCCGGCTTGACGCCGAAGGATGCGAAGGAGGGGGACTCGGGTTCAACCGGGGCGCCCGCCTGCAGCGGGTGCGACACGTCCAGCGCCGCGGGGCCGGTCTCGCTGTGTTCCAGCGCGACTGCCTCCGGGACTTCGGTCGTGGTGTTCTCGACGGCTGTGGATTTGTTCGTGGTCAGGGTGCTCGCCTCTCTCGTGACCAGCGCGCACTGCCCTGGTCACCGGATCGACACTCGACCACGAGGTTTCGCTCGGCTCCGCGCTACTGGCGCTGAAGCGGCCCTTCGTGGGAATGCCGCAGGATGGCGTGCACGCACATCATTCTTGTGCTGACCGGGGCCGCACCGGCTGTCCTTCAGCCGCAGCAGCGTCCCGGTCCGGACGGAAGATCCGTCGTTTCCGTCGGCCAGTCTACCTGGTCTGCGGTTTTGCGATAGTCCCCGCCGCGCCGAGGAGGGTGGGATCGGTCTCTTCCCCACCCCGAAGGTGTGTTCGGCGATACCCTCTTCGCCGTGACGGAGGCAAAGCAGATCAGCGAGGGCGTAGTCGATTTGCTCGGCGTACTCGCCTACGGGGAATTGTCCGCGTTCGACCGCATGGCCGAGGACGCGCGCACCGCGCCGACGCTGTCCGGCCGGGCCGCGCTGGCGTCCATGGCCGCCGCCGAGATCGGGCACTACGACCTGCTCACCAAGCACCTCGCCGGGCACGGCATCGCGATCGAAGACGCGATGCGGCCGTTCGTCGGGCACATCGACGCCTGGCACGCCTCCACCAAGCCGCGTTCGTGGCTGGAGTCGCTGGTGAAGGCCTACGTCGGCGACGGGCTCGCGGCGGATCTCTACCGCGAGATCGCCAGCTGGCTCGACCCCGAGACCAAGGACCTGGTGCTCACCGTGCTCGCCGACACCGGGCATTCGGCCTTCGCCGAGCGCGAAGTCGCGGCCGGGATCGAGGCCGACCGCAAGGCGAAGGACAAGCTCGCGCTGTGGGGCCGCCGTCTGCTGGGCGAGGCGCTGACGCAGGCCCAGTACGTCGTAGCCGAGCGGGACGGGCTCGCCGAACTGATCGTCGAAGGCTCCGGTGATCTTTCGGGAATCGCGGCGCTCTTCCGCCGGTTGCAGCAGGGGCACACCAAGCGCATGCAGGTGCTCGGGCTCGGCTGAGGTACATCCGAAGCACTCTTTCCCGCTGAGGATGCGTCAACACAAGT
This sequence comes from Amycolatopsis sp. NPDC039088, assembly GCF_055598845.1. Classification (NCBI taxonomy): domain Bacteria; kingdom Bacillati; phylum Actinomycetota; class Actinomycetes; order Pseudonocardiales; family Pseudonocardiaceae; genus Amycolatopsis; species Amycolatopsis sp. NPDC039088. The sequence goes on from NZ_JBVKAE010000044.1 coordinate 20,006, forward strand.
CGGCTAGCCTTGGTTCATCATTGATTTCGAACTTTCAAGCGGAGGTCCCACGTGGAGGTCAAGATCGGCATCAAGGACACGCCGCGGGAGCTCGTGGTGTCCAGCAGCCAGTCGCCCGACGAGGTCGAGGAACTGGTCGCGAACGCCTTGAGGGCCGGCGACGGGATCTTCCGCCTCGACGACGAAAAGGGCCGCAAGTACATCGTGCCCACCGACCGCATCGCCTACGTGGAGATCGCGCCGTCGGACGTCCGCAAGGTCGGTTTCGCCGTCGGTGGCTGACCCGATCGGGTAGTAGTCGCATGTCACAGCGGCGTCACCACTGCGTCTCAGCTCGCTCTCAGATTTGATCGTCACGCTGATGCGGGGACGGCAGGGGGCTAGCCGAGAGATGAGGTGGACGGCGTCACTGTGATCGACCGCGCGCTGGTGGACGGCGCGCGCACGGTTCCCGAACATGGCAAGCGGGTCGCGGGGCGGCTGACCGGTATCGACGTCGCCCGCGGCCTGGCCGTACTCGGCATGTACGCGGTGCATGTCGGCCCCGATCCCGCCAAAGGCGGCGTCGGGGTGCTGTTCAAACCTTTCGAAGGCCATTCGGCGGCGCTGTTCGCGGTGCTGGCGGGTGTTTCGATCGCACTCATGTCCGGCGGGCGACGGCCGAAGCAGGGCCGGGCCCGGACGCGCGTCGCGCTCAAACTGGCGACGCGCGCGCCGCTGCTGGTGGCGCTGGGGCTTTGGCTGACCAGCCTCGAAACCGGCTACATGGTGATCCTGGCCTACTACGGCGCCTGTTTCCTCTTCGCGATCCCGTGGCTGCGGGCGGGCGCGAAGACGCTGGCGATCGCGGCCATCGTCGTTGCTGTCGCCGCCCCGCTGCTCTCGCATCTGATCAGGGCGCAGCTGCTGCCTCGTGACCTGCTGTTCTTCGCGCCCGACCTGACCGCGGACGACATCACGTCGACAGGGCTGCTGAAGGCCGCGACCGTGCTCGTCCTGACCGGCACCTTCCCCGCGCTGACGCTGATGGCGTACGTGTTCGCCGGGATGTCGATCGGGCGGATGGACCTGACCTCGCGCAGCGTGTGCCGCCGCCTCTTCTTCGGCGGATCGGCGCTCGCGGTGGGCGGATACTTCGTGTCCTGGCTCGCGACCGGGCCGCTCGGCGGCATGCAGGCGGTCTACCGCTCGCTGGAGCCGGCCGCGGCGCAGATGGGGATGACACCGTCCGAGTTCTTCCGGCTCCACCAGACCTGGATCCACGGCACGCCGCCGACCACCAGCTGGGCCTGGGAACTGCTGCCGACCGGGACCTCGTACACGCCGTTCGACCTGGTCATCTCGATCGGGATCGCGGCGGCGGTGATCGGCGGGTGCCAGCTGCTGATGCCGAAGTTCGAGCGCGTGCTGCGGCCGCTTTCGGACCTGGGTGGGCGGGTGCTGAGCGCGTATGTGCTGCATTTCGTGGCGATCGCGTTGCTGTGGGACGAGAGCGACGGCGATTCGATCTTCAGCGTGCTGCACTTCGTCGAGTTCTCGGTGGTCGCGCTGACCGCGGCCGTGCTGTGGCGGAAGTTCATCGGGCGCGGGCCGCTGGAATGGGCGATGAACAAGCTGTCGAGCTGGCCGAAGTACGTGGGAGCCGTCGTGCGGATACCGGCGCAGCGGCGCGGCTGACCTGCGGAAAGAGAGCAAGGGACCTTTGCTATCGCCTCGGCGGCGACACCAAAGGTCCCTTGCTCCAGGCCTTGAGTCTGACTGCCTTTCGCGCCGGAGCCGAATCCGTGAAGGCCTCCTTCCCTACCCTCAAAGTCAGGGTCTCGGCAAAGTCGCGGTCTTGCAAGTCAGGCGACTATTCCTGCACTGTCACGGGCCGCGCACCAGCGGTTGATCAAGGGCGAGCCGGGGTAGGGCAGGTCTGATTCTGGACGCCAGTCGGGCTTCAGTGTCCACAAGGGACACCGCCAGCCGATCGACTGTCCGATTGATGCCGCTATATACGTTTCCGTGCGGGGTCGTGAGTGTTAATGAGGGTTAGAACGACCCACATCACTCACGACCCCCTCGCAAAACCCCGCAACTCGCCCAAATCGGGCACGCTTGTCCCGAGAAGTGTCCCTTATGGACAGTCGGGAGCCAGGTGAGGCCCCTTTACGTGCACCCGCTCCCGCCGGGTCCGCCACGACACCGTTTGCCTTGAGCCGCTCGAGTAATGGAGCCGACCAGCAGTTATGCGACTTTGCCGGGACCCTGCCTTGATAGTAGGGAAGGAGGCCTTCATTACGTTTGACCTGTGGGCCGTCGGGTGGTGCGGTCACCTCGTCGATGAAGGACTTGGGGACGTTGAGCGTCCTGATTCCTTCATTGACGAGCCACTGCCACGCAGGGTGCGGCTCTCGGGGTGCGAGCGGGAGCCGTGGGTAAGCAAGTACGGGTCCCCAAGGAGGCCTCCACGGACCGCGCCGACAAAAGCATCGCGACCTGCCCAAACGCGCCCGAAACAGCTCCGTCCGCCGACCTGAAGTTCCTGGCATCGGCGCCTAGCGCGATGAAGGGGGCCTTCACTTCCCAAAGGCTTCAGGCGTTCAGCTCGTTGAGTTCTTCCAGGCTGGTCGGCACGTGGAACGGCGGCGTGCTGGTGCCCATGATGCGGTAGCGGTCCCACGGGTCCGGGTCGGAGAGCTCGCCCTTCGCGCTGTACTCGCCCGCGCGGATCTCGACGGCGGTCTTCTTGCCGCCGGCGGCCGCGGACACCTGTTCGTTGGTGGCCACCCGGCCGTACCAGCGGTAGTACCCGTCGATGGGCTGGAAGTAGCCTCGCAGCTCGACCGTGGCCGGGACCTCGGTCCCGTCGATCACGAGGACCGCTTCGCCGGAGTAGCCGTCTTCGTCGTGCTCGCTCATTGACCCTCCACCTGTTTCTCCTGGCTCTTGCGCATCTGGACGACCTTGTTCTCTTCGAGCGGCAGGTTCGGGTCGATGACGATGCCCTGCTGCCGGGAGAGGCCGTCGATCGCGGCCCAGATGATCTGTGTCAGGTACTCGACGACGCTGTCGCGGCCCATCGAGCGCCGGTCCAGCCACCATTCGCCGGTGCTCTGCACCATGCCGACGATCCCGTGCGCCCACGGTTCGGCGGCGCCGGAGTCCATGTTGAACATCCGCATGTAGTCGCCGAGCAGCGCGGTCAGCGCGGTGGCGATGAGTTCCTTGTCCTCGGCGACGACGTCGGATTTGACGACCACCTTCTCCTGCAGGCCGCCGCGCGCGAGCAGGCGGTACAGGTTGGGGTGCTCCTCGATGACGCTGAAGAACGCGTCGAGGGCCATCCGGATGCGGGGGACCGGGGCGAGTTCGGCGTTGATGGCCGGGATCAGCCGCTGGAAGAGGATCTCCGTACCGCGTTGCCCGAGTGCGACGTACAGGTCGGCCTTGTCGTCGAAGTGCCTGTACAGCACGGGTTTCGTGACGCCGGCTTCGGCGGCGACGTCCTCCATGCCGAGGTCCGGGCCGTGGGTGTCGAGTGCCCGGAGGGCGGCCTCGACGAACTCCGCGCGGCGCGCGATCCGGTGCTTGCGCCAGCGGTCGCGGCGGGCGTCACCCGTGTCGGCTTCGTCCGCCGTGGGGTGCTTGCTCGACTGCTTGCTGTTGCGCTTGACACGTTCGATCACCCGAGTCATGCTACCAGAGGTAACTGTTACCACGAGTTACAGATAGGGGTGTGTGTCGGCAATGACGCGGGCGCTGAAGGAAACGGACCGGGAGAAGACAGCCGAGCGGCTGCTCAAGTCCTCCGCCAACAAGTTCTACGACCCCGACGTCGACATCGACTGGAACGCTCCGCTCGTGGACGGGAAGCGCTACATCCCGGCACATCGTTCCTCGCTGTACGGCACGAAGCTGTGGGATTCCCTCTCCGAGGAACAGCGCATCGAACTCGGCAAGCACGAGGTCGCCAGCGTTGCCACGACCGGGCTGTGGTTCGAGATCCTCCTGATGCAGATGCTGCTCAAAGAGGTCTACGACGAAGACCCGACCAGCTCGCACGCGCAGTACGCGCTGACCGAGATCGCGGACGAATGCCGTCACTCGACGATGTTCGCGCGGATGGCGGCGCGGATCGGCTGCCCGTCGTACGGGCCGGTGCCGTGGCTGCGGCGACTGGCGAAACTGATGCCCTCGATCAGCTACGGGCCCGCGCGCTACGGCGCGATCCTCGTCGCCGAAGAGGTCCTCGACCGGCTTCAGCGCGAGCAGATGAACGACCCGGAGATCCAGCCGCTGGTGCGTATGGTCAACCGGATCCACGTACTCGAGGAAGCCCGGCACGTCACCTTCGCCCGCGAAGAGGTGACTCGCGGGATGGCGAAGCTGTCGAAGAAGGAAATCGTCTACCAGCAGTTCATCATCGCGCTCATCTCGTACTTCGTGACGCGGGCCTTCATCAACCCGCATGTCTACAAGGCCGTCGGTATCCGGCCGCGCGATGGTGTCGAGGCCGCGCTCAACAACCCGAACTGGCGCGAAAGCATCCAGTGGGCGGGCGAGAAGATCATGCCGTTCCTGCAGGAATCCGGGCTGGTCGGCAAGCCCGGTATGTACTTCTGGCGCAAGTCGTTCCTGCTGCCGGGGAAACGATGAGGAGCGTCAAGCAGCGCGGCGTCGTTTCCTGGGACCCGTCGCGCGAACATCGCTTCGTGACCAGTGACGGCACCGCTCTCCACGTCGAGACGAGCGGTCCGGCCGATTCCGAGCTCACGCTGGTGCTGGTGCACGGCTGGACACAGGACCACCGCACCTGGGACGGCGTGGTCTCGCGGCTCGGTGATTCGGTCCGGACCCTGCGCTACGACCTGCGCGGGCACGGCGGTTCCGCGCCGGCGAAACCGGGCACGGCCACGATCCCGACCCTCGCCGACGATCTCGCCGAACTGATCGCGGACCGCGTACCCAACGGCCCGATCGTGCTCGCGGGACATTCCATGGGCGGGATGACGATCATGGAGCTGTCCAGGCGGCACCCCGAACTCGTGTCCCGGCGCGTCGCCGGTGTCGCGTTCGTCGCCACGTCGTCCGGTGAGATGGACCGGATCACCCTCGGCTTGCCGGGGATCGCGGGCAGCGGCGCGGCGAGGTTCGAACGGCGGCTCGCGAAGCTGCTCGCGAAGAACCGCCGGGACGCCTTGCCGTTGCCGCTGTCCGTGGTGCGTCCCGGCGCGCGGCTGCTCGTCTTCGGGCGCAAGCCGCGACGGGCGGACGTGGACTCGGTCGCGGAGCAGCTGCTGTGCGCGCATCCCGCGAGCGTCGCCGGGTTCCAGGACGCGATCTCGCGGCACGACTGCCGCGTCACGCTCGCCGCGCTGGCGGGGACGCCGGTGACCGTGCTGGCGGGGGAGCAGGACCGGCTCTGTCCGCCGCCGCACGCCAAGGTCATCGCCGACGCGCTGCCGGAGGCCGAGTTCGTGCGCTACCCGGGTGCCGGGCACATGCTTCCGCAGGAACGGGCACAGGAGGTCTCGGACCGCATCGCGGCACTCGTGCGCCGCGTCGCGAGGGTCTGAAAAGGGAGCAAGGGACCTTTGCTATCGCTTTCGGTGGGGCGAGCGATAGCAAAGGTCCCTTGCTCCCCGCGCTGATCGGACGGGCGGCCGGTGCTCACCGGCCGGTCCGCTAAAGGTGTGTGTAGCCGATTTCCCTGAGGCGGACGCCGGTCGCCCGGTAGGCGTCTTGGTCGTCCGGAGCGACTGTGGCCAGCCCGTCGACGTAGCGGTTGAACATGCAGAACGCGGCTGCGATCAGCACCGTGTCGTGGACCTCGAGGTCTGTCGCGCCCTCCGCGCGGGCGGCGGTGACCAGGTCTTCGCTGACCGATTTCCCGCCTTCGCGAACAGCGAGCGCGACGTGCAAAAGCGCCTTCACCTTCGCCGACACGGGTGCAGCATCGACGTCCTTCCAAGCCGCTTCGACGACCGGCATACCGCCCTCAAGTGCTTCGGCGGCGACGGCGCCATGACTGCGTGAGCAGAAGGTGCAGTCGTTTCCGCGCGAGACCACCGTGGCGATCAGTTCGCGTTCTCCCACGCTGAGGCTGCTCGGCCCGCGGAGCAGGACTTCGGCGAGTTGCCCGAGCGGCGCGGCGGTCTCCGGCCGGAAGGCGAACAGACCGGTGATGCCGGGCAGGTTCTCGTCGAGAGCGATATGGGGCATGGGCTACTCCTCGCGGATTTGCCGAAACGGTCTCCGAAGTCCTATCCGAAACCCGGCCCATCGCGGTGCCGCTGGACGGACCAAAGCGAGAGCAAAGGTCCCTTGCTCTCGTGCGCGGTCCGCTAGCGTGATCTCGCAACGCTGCTTTCGACTGGGGAGTTGGAACGATGAAACAGCGCGGATCCATCCTGTCCGTCTTCACCCTCACCCTCGCCGTGGTCCTCGGCGCCGCCCTGCTCAACGGCCTCGGCGGCAAGTCCGTCGAAGCCGGGAGCGACGCGGAATTCACCGGCGCCGGTCACGTGGTCATCCGTGACGCCTCGATGGTGCTCACGATGGACCCGAGTCTCGGCGAAGGTCCGCTCGGCGCGCTCGCCGACGCCGACGTCGTGCTGGAAGGCACCAAGATCAAGCAGGTCGGCAAGGACCTCCAGACCGGTGACGCCCGGGTCGTCGACGGTCGCGGCAAGATCGTGCTGCCCGGGTTCGTCGATCTGCACAACCACCTGTGGCAGTCGCTCATCCGCGGCTGCGCGGCCGACAAGGAACTCATCGGCTGGCTCGGCAAATGCGTCATCCCGTTGTACCGCGCGCCGGTGACCGACGCGGACGCGTACGCGGGCATCAAGCTCGCGGCCGCCGACGTCGTCTCGACCGGGATCACCACGGTCACCGACTGGTCGCACGCGTTCAACACCGACTTCGCCAAGGGCGGTCTCCGCGCGCTCGGTGAGTCGAAGCTGCGGTTCACCTTCTCCTACAACGGCAACACTGACCCCGCATTGCAGGACGAGATCCGCCGAGTGAAGCGCGAGGTCATCGACCCGAACCCGTTGGCCCGGCTGCAGATCGGCACGCATCCGTCCACCGGGAACTTCCCGAGCGTCGAGGCGTCGGAGAAACTCGCGCGCGAACTCGGTGTCCCGCTGAACGTCCACCTGCTCGAATCGAAGGCCGACCTGACCGCGGGCCAGATGGACGCGCTCCGGCGGGCTAACGCGCTGCATCCGGGGCTGGTCGCGAACCACGTCATCCAGACCACCGACGCCGACCTCGACGAACTCGCGGCCGCTGGGGTCGGTGTGGCGCACAACCCGCTGTCGAACATGCGGCTCGCGTCGGGCGTGATCCGGTTGCCGGAGATGAAGAAGCGGAACATGAAGGTCGGCCTCGGCCTCGACGGCGGCACCAACGACACGAGCGACATGTTCAACGTGATGCGCGCGGCCGTCGGTCTCCAGCGGGCGACCACGACGGATCCGGCGGTCTACCCGACGACGGCGGACGTCCTGCGCATGGCGACCCTCGGCGGCGCGGAAGCGCTCGGGATGGACAAGGAGATCGGGTCGCTGACGCCGGGCAAGCGGGCGGACCTGCAGCTGGTCGACGCCCAGTCGGTCAACTTCGCGCCGAAGGTGGACTGGGTGAACCAGCTGGTCTTCAACACCCAGCCCGCGAACGTCTCGTGGGTGTTCGTCGACGGCCGCGCTCTCAAGCGCGAAGGACGCGTCGTCGGTCTCGACACCGCGAAGGTCGTCGCTGACGCTCAGGCCGCCGCGGACCGCATCAAGAAGCTCCTGCCCCAGTAATCACACGCGTTTCGTCCTCTACTTGCGGTAGTTGCACGCGCAAGGATCGCAAGTAGAGGACGAAACGCGGGGGTCAGTGCTGCAGCGGGAAGCCACCGCCGATGCCTCGCCAGGCGAGGTTGGCGGTGAGGGCGACGGCCTCTTCGCGGCTCATCGACTTGTGGTGCGCCAGCCAGAACCGGGCGCTGACCTGCGAGAGACCCACGAGGCCGACCGCGAGCAGCCGCGCCTTGTCCTCGTCGAGGCCGGCGTCGGCGGTGATGGTCTCGGTGATCGCGTCGACGCTGGCCGAGGTCGCCCGGTCCACCGCCTCCTGCACGGCGGGCTCGCCGCGCAGGTCGGACTCGAAGACCATGCGGAAGGCGCCGGCGTCACCGTTGACGAAGTCGAAGAACGCGCCGACGGTCGCCGGGACGCGCTGCTTGTTGTCCGTCGTGGAGTCGAGCGCTTCCTTGACCCGCCGCACCAGTTCGTCGACGTGGCTCTCCAGCAGCGCGATGTAGAGGTCGAGCTTGCCGGGGAAGTGCTGGTAGAGGACCGGCTTGCTGACTCCGGCCTCTTCAGCGATTTCGTCCATCGCGGCGGCGTGGTATCCGTTCGCGGCGAACACCCGCTGCGCGGCGGCCAGCAGCTGGGCGCGGCGTTCCGTCCTGGGCAGGCGGACGCCTCGCGCCTGCAGTCGCGCCATTTCGGTCATCGTTCCTCCAGTCGAGCGGGGCTCCGCCGGGCGGGGTCACCGCCGCGTGAAGTGAACTCGAGATTACTCGCCGGTACGGCCGGACCGCCAAGGGTCGGGCATCCTTGATGCTGTGTCTTCTTCAGTTTCTCGCGCCGCCGGGGACCGCCCGCCACTGACCCACGTACCGCTGTCGCGCAGGTCATTGCCGTCGCTGGACCCCGCGCCGTCACCTTGGCCCGGGGAAACAATAGGTGTCGGCGGGGTGAAATTGCACATCCGCCGGACTCCAGGCGGCCCTGAGACGGCGGTCTACGTCCACGGGCTGGGTGGTTCGTCCACGAACTGGACCGACCTCGCCGCGCTCTTGGCGCCTCAGGCAGGCGGCACTTCGATCGATCTGCCGGGGTTCGGCTATTCGGAGCCGCCTGACGGATTCGACTTCAGTCTCGACGCGCACGCGGAGATCGTCGCGCGGCACATCGAAAGCCTCGAAACCGGGCCGGTGCATCTGTTCGGCAACTCGATGGGCGGCGCGGTCGCGCTGCTCGTCGCGGCACGTCGTCCGGAACTGGTGAAGACACTGACGCTGATTTCGCCCGCGATGCCGGATCTTCGCCCCAGCATGAAACGCCTGTCCGACCCGCGGATGGCGTTCGCGTACCTGCCGCTGATCGGCCCGCGGGTGCGTCGTCAGCTGGCCGCGCTCGGCCCACGTGAACGCGCCATGCAGGTCATCAAGCTGTGCTTCGCCGACCCTTCGCGCTTCGCCGAGAGCAGGCTGAACGAACTGGAGGAGGAGCACAGCGCCCGCGCCGAATTCGCCTGGGCCGCGCTCGCGCTGGCCCGCAGCACGTTCGGCATCTTCCGGACGTGGTCCGCCCGCGGTCCCGCGTCGCTGTGGGCCGTCGCGCCGACGGTCACCACGCCGACGCTCGTGGTGTGGGGACAGCACGACCGGGTGATATCCGTCCGGCGCGCCGAGCGCACCGCTCGGCTACTTCCGCACGCCCGGTTGCTCGTCCTCCCCCGAACCGGCCATGTGGCGCAGATGGAACGCCCGAATGTCGTAGCGAAGGCCGTTTTGGGGATGTGGGAATCGGTCGAATCGGGCACCTGGTAGCCCATTCGGGTGCGCGCAACACGCCGCGCGAAGCGCCGGTCGCTCACAACATCACAGTTCGGTTATGGCACCCTGGTGCCGTGGACCGGGTGAAGCAAGACGCGCAGGGCGAAGGTCGGCGGTCTCAGTACTCCGCATCCGCCCGTCGTTCGGCGCGCCCGCAGCCCCGCACCTCCGATGTCCCGCGCACCGGCCAGTACCGGCCGACGCCGCCGCCGTCGCAACGCCTGGACGAAGATCGCTACCGGCCCGGTACCCGCCGGACCAGCGCCCAGCCGCTCAGCGCGTCCTGGAAGCCGCACGAGCCCGCCGCGAAGGCCGCCGACCGCAAGAGCAAGAGCAAGAGCAGCGGCGGCATCGGCCGGTTCGCCAAGACCTACGGCTGGCGGGTGTACGCGCTGCCGATCCTGGTGGTGATCACCGCGCTGGTGGTGTTCAACACCGCCACCGGCCCGCCGGAGCCGATCGCCTCCGACGGGACGAGCCTCGCTTCGGCCGACGGTTCCGCCGGCAACGGCGGTGAGCCGGGCTCGGGCGTCGACGGGGGCGGCGACGTTCTTCCCGAAAATCCGGCCAAACCGGTCGATCTCAAGATCCCGACCGCGGACCTGCCCAAGGGTGGCAACTTCACCGAGTCCGGGAAGGGCACCTATCACGTGGTGCCGGGATCCGGCGAGAAGGTGGGCACGGGGCAGCTGTTCACCTACACGGTCGAGGTCGAGGACGGCATCGATTCGGCGAGCTACGCCGGCGACGACAGCTTCGCCACGATGGTGCAGGACACCCTTTCCAATCCCAAGAGCTGGACCTGGGACGGCAAGAAGGCGCTCCAGCGGGTCGACGCGAGTTTCCCGAACCCCACCTTTCGCGTGAGTCTCACCACACCGAACACGACGCACCGCGCGGACGTCTGCATGTTCCAGATCACCTACGAGACCTCGTGTTACCGAGCGAGCTTCGACAAGCGCGTGGTGATCAACCTCGCCCGCTGGGTACGCGGCGCGATGGCGTTCCAGGGTGACATGACCGGGTATCGCCAATACGCCATCAACCACGAGGTCGGCCACGCCCTCGGCGGCAAGCACGTCGGTTGCCCGGTGGACGGCGGAATCGCGCCGGTGATGATGCAGCAGACGTTCGGCGTCTCCAACGACTTCGTGGCGCAGCTGAACAATCTCCCTGGCGGTGACCGCGGCAAGGTGCCCGCGGACGGCAAGGTCTGCAAACCGGGCTCCTGGCCGAACCAGACACCCTAGTCCCGCCATCCCATCTGCTGGAATTTCCCAGGATCTGAAACAGGGGAAGTCGTTTCCGCCTGTCGTTGTTGTAGATACTGGGATGCGACCCGCGATCCACGCGAGATGGAGGACCCGATGTCAGGCACGCTGCCGCCGCTCGTAGAGCCGGCCGCCGAGCTCACCAAGGAAGAGGTGGCCCGGTACAGCCGTCACCTGATCATCCCGGACGTCGGGGTGACCGGGCAGAAGCGGTTGAAGAACGCCAAGGTGCTGGTCATCGGCGCCGGTGGCCTCGGCAGCCCCGCGCTGCTGTATCTGGCCGCGGCCGGTGTCGGCACGCTCGGCATCGTCGACTTCGACGAGGTCGACGAATCGAATCTGCACCGCCAGGTCATCCACGGCCAGTCCGACATCGGCAAGCTCAAGGCCGCGTCGGCACAGGAGACGATCGCCGAGATCAACCCGTTCGTGAAGGTGCACCTGCACACCGACCGGCTCGAGTCGTCGAACGCGCTCGAACTGTTCGAGCAGTACGACCTGATCCTCGACGGCACCGACAACTTCGCGACGCGGTACCTGGTCAACGACGCCGCCGTGCTCACCGGCAAGCCCTACGTGTGGGGCTCGATCTACCGGTTCGAGGGCCAGGCGAGCGTGTTCTGGGAGGACGCGCCGAACGGCAAGGGCCTCAACTACCGCGACCTCTACCCCGAGCCGCCGCCGCCCGGCATGGTCCCGTCGTGCGCCGAGGGTGGCGTGCTGGGTGTGCTGTGTGCGTCGATCGGTTCGATCATGGTCAACGAGGCGATCAAGCTGATCACCGGCATCGGCGAGCCGCTGCTGGGCAGGCTCGTCAGCTACGACGCGCTCGAGATGAAGTACCGCGAGGTCAAGATCCGCAAGGATCCGGAGACCCCGAAGATCACCGAGCTCATCGACTACGAAGCGTTCTGTGGTGTTGTGTCCGACGAAGCCGCTTCGGCCGCTTCGGGCCACACGATCACTCCGGCGGAGCTCAAGGCCAAGTTCGACAAGGGGGAGAACTTCGCCCTCATCGACGTCCGCGAGCCGCACGAGTACGAGATCGTGAGCATCAAGGGCGCGACGCTGATCCCGAAGGACAAGATCCTCTCGGGCGAGGCGCTGTCGGAATTGCCGCAGGACAAGCCGATCGTGCTGCACTGCAAGTCCGGTGCGCGTTCGGCGGAGGCGCTGGCGGCACTGCACAAGGCCGGGTTCAAGGACGCGACCCACCTCGGTGGCGGCGTGCTGGCCTGGGCGCGGCAGATCGACCAGAGCCTGCCGACCTACTGAGGCTCCGGTTCCTTGCTGCTGTCGTGACGTTTCGGGCCGTGAAGGCCTCCTTGAGGGAATCAGAGTCCCTCAAGGAGGCCTTCACGGCCCCGCCGTGGCCAGGCGATAGCAAAGGTCCCTTGCTCCCGCTCAGCCGCCGAAGCCGATCGAGCCGCCGGTGAAGATCGCCCGCACGAATCGCGCGTATCCCGCGGGTACGTCGGTCCGGTGCCCGCCGCTCGCCTTGGGCAGCGCCGCCATGATCTCGGCGTCGGTCAGCGGATGCGTCTTCGCGGCCAGGTCCCGCAGTTCCGACGGCTTCCAGTTGTGGTTGCCCGCGAGGTGCAGTGACACCGCACCGCGTCGCTGGATGAACTCGATCCGGTCGGCGTTCTGGCGCAGGAACTCGCCTTCGCCGACCTGAGTGCACGTCGCGTTCTCAAACCGCCAGTCCGTCTTCACCGACGTCTCGCAGCTCTCGACGGCGTCGGTCACGAAGGTCCACACGGGCGAGACCCACAGCATGGGGCTGTACTCGAGAATCAGCGTGCCGGAGTCTTCGGTCGCCTTGCCCGGAAGGCGTTGTGCGCCGAGATCGGCCGCGAGGGTGCGTTCGTGCGGGATGCCGGTCGAGGCCAGCCGTCGGGCGGCGGTGTCTTCGGGGAGCGCGGCGGGGACGGCGATGCCGCCTGCCACCAGTGCCACGCCGAGGATCGCGGCGCCGGTCCGCACGCGCCAGTCTCCGACGAACAGGCCCGCGACGATCGTCACCGGTAGTCCGAGGAACGGCACCGCCACCCACTCGGCGGGCTCGAAGGCTTCCGCCACTTCCACCACGAAGATCGCGCCGAGAACACCGGAAATCCCGACGACGAACGCCCACGCCAGCCTCGGCCACGGCCGCACCGTCAGGGGCGAGACGTTCCGCGCGGCGAAACCGGCCAGGTACGCCGTCGCGATCGACACGATCGGGACGGGCAACGCCAGCCAGGGAACGTGCAGGAAAGCGGCGAGCACGAGCAGCCAGCCGACGGTGATCGCGCCGAGGGTGCCCAGCAGCCACAACGATCCGAGCTGGAGGGCGACGAGCTGTCCATCGGTGAGCCGACCCTGGGCCGTTCGGGGGACCATGGCCGAAGAATGGCAGGTCAGAGTGATGTTGTCTTGAGTATCGCTACTCAAGTGACCAGCGCGTCTTCTCGTTAGTGGCGCGGAAGACGAGGTAACGTCCCGTGCCGTGCGTGCCACCCTAGAAAGCCCTCCGGAACACGTCTGTTCGGCGTTCGGCGGACGTGACGGTGACGCGGAGCCGCTGCCGGGCACCACCGCCTGGCGCTACGGCGATCTCGTCCTGAAGCCGGTCGTGGACAAGTCGCGGACCCTGTGGACGGCCCGGGCGCTGGAAGCCGTGAACGAGCCCGGGCTGCGGGTCGCGAAGCCGGTCCGGTCCAGCGACGGCCGGTGGGTGGTCGGTGGCTGGTCGGCGAACCGGTTCGTGTCCGGGACGGCCGAGCACCGGTACGACGAGGTCGTGCACGCGGCGATCAAACTGCACCGTGCGACGGCGGGGTTGCCGCGACCGGATTTCCTGGGACGCCGCACCGACATCGAGGCACTGGCCGACAAACTCGCCTGGGGCGAAGCGGATGTGCCGCTCGATGAGAACAAGGGCGGCCGCTGGTTCGAGGTACTGGCCGGTTCCCGAAGACCGATCAAGCTGCCGGACCAGGTCGTCCACGGGGAGCTGCTCGCCGGGGTGCTGTTCGACGGTGACGAGGCGCCCGGGATCGTCGATTTCGTTCCGTACTACCGGCCCGGTGAATGGGGTGCCGCGATCGTCGCGGTCGACGCGCTCGCCTGGGGTGGCGCCACCATCGAACTCCTCGAACGCTGGGCGCATCTCCCGCAATGGCCCCAACTTCTCCTGCGGGCCGTCCTCTTCCGCTTGGCCGCCAACGCCCTCGACCCTCGGTCGACGCGAGCGGCGCACGACGGGCTCCGCGCCGCGGCCCGCGATGTGAGCGCTGTGCTGTAAGTCCGTGAAGGCCTCCTTCCCTGCTTTCAGCGTAGGGAAGGAGGCCTTCACGGACCGGCCTACTCGGTCCGCAGGCTTTCCAGCCGCGCGGCCGAGCGCACCGACGGGAACGCCGACGCGGTCACCACGAGGACCACCGCGACAGCGGCGGCGGCGAGAGCGCCCACACCCGCCCAGTCCACGACCAGCGGATTCGTCAGCAGGCGGGTGGCCAGCGCGGCGATGCCGACCCCGGTCGCGACCGCGACCACCACCCCGAGCAGCAGCGGAATCCCGTTCTGCCACAACAGGGACCGCATCACGACGCGGACCGGCACCCCGGTCGCGGCCAGCGCCGAAATGGCCCGGCGCCGCTCCCGCACCTGTTCCTGGGCGAGCACCAGAAGGCTCACCCCGGCCAGCAGGAGGATCAGCAGCGCGCCGGCGAACAGGCCGTCACGGACGTCGCCGAACATCCTGGCCTCGTCCGTCAGCTTCTTCCCGTCCATGGTGATCACCTGCGCGCGCCAGGCGAAGGGGGCGATGGCGTTGCGGACCCTTTCGATGAAGTCCGGGTCCGCGGCCGACGGCCGCAGGGACCCGCTGGCCCCGGCCCCGGTCAGGTCGATGCCCGCCGCTGCGGCGGGAGTCAGCAGGAGCTGCGCGCCCGGGTCGAAGGCGGAGCCGTCCGGCTGGACCGCGGCCGGCTTCGGGGCGGCCGGAAAGGTCCAGCGCTGTTCCCGTTTCGCGTCGTCGACCAACGTCACCGTCTGTCCACTGTGGAATTTGGCGCCCCGTTGCCCGTCGGCCAAGGTGAAGATATCGCCGTCGGCGCACGCCGGTGTCTCCGCCAAGGCCCGGATCGTGGCGCAGTCCGCGACGCCCACGATGACGCCGGGGTCGTTGACGAGCAGGGTCCGGAGCGACCGGAAGTCCTGTGCGCCCGGGATCTCCCGCACCGCGGCCAGCACCTTGTCCGCGGGCGCGCCATAGGAGTTGACCTGGATGGTGTCGCTCGGTGAAGCGGGACGCGAGGCATAGAACGCTGCCTGCCCGGCCAGCAAGGACTGCAGTGCGATCGCCCCGGCCACCACGACGCAGAGCCCCGCGACGACACGGGAAGGTGTCCCGCTGTCGGACTGCAACCGCCGGATGGCGAGCTGGAACGCGGGCGGCCCGCCCCGGATCCGCGAGACCGCGCGGTCCAGTAGCCACGGCAGCAGCGCCGGGATGCCGACCAGCAGCGACAACGCGCCCGCCATCATCGCGGCACGGGCGAGCTCGCTTCCGATGGCGTAGTCCGGGACCAGCAGGGCGATACCCGCGACGACGAGCAGGAGCCGCCACCACAATCGCCGGCGGACCGGTGACGCCTCGCGGACCGTGCCGAGCGGTTCGACGATCGTGTGGCGCTGCGCGGCCAGTGTCGTCACCACGGTCAGCGCCGGGACGACCAGCGCGATCAGGACCACCAGCGGCCACGACGGCGTCAGATCGGCGGGGAAGATCCCGAAGCGGAACACCTGCAGATCCGCGACCCGGTCGCGCAGGAGCAGGAACAGCCCGGCCCCGGCGAGCAGGCCGGTCGCCGCGCTCACCAGCGTTTCGGCCGCGGCCACCCGCCGGACCTGCCAGGCTGTCGCGCCCGCCAGCCGGAGCGCGGCGAGCCGCCGGTCCCGTTCCGCGCCGCCGACACGGGAACTCGTGCCGATGAAGATGAACACCGGCGTGAGCAGGGCGACGATCCCGATCAGCAGCACCACCAGGACGCCGACGGGGAGCGGTTCGCTCGGTCCGGTGCCGCCGAAGGCGTAGATGGGGTTTCCCGGTAAGGACCCGTCCATACCCAGGTAGGCGGTCAGGTCACGCGGGTTCTGCAAGGCCTCGACCTTGATGAGCCCGGCCGGTTCGCCCGCGAACCGCGGCCGCAGGAGCTCCCCGGCGTCCGAGTCGAGCAGTTCCTTCAGCCGGGGCGAAACGACGACCTCGCCCGGCGCGGGAATCCGGTCGAGCCCCGGCGGCACCGGTGAGTCCGGTCCGGTCGCGTGCACGTACCTGAGCCCGATCGGCTCGCCGCGGAACTCGGTCGTCCGCTCCGTGAAGGTCAACGGGGAGACACCGGACGTCACCTGAAAGTTCGCGTAGGCGGCGTTCTCGCGCTGTTGCCTGCTTTCGTAGGCGTTGCCCACCGACGCGGCGACCAGCAGGATCGCCACCGCGAGCCCGATCCCGACGGTGCCGAGCACCAGCCTGACGATCGAGCCCCGGCCGCCCCCGACGGCCAGCCGGAACCCCAGCGTCAGATCTTCCCACCGGCTCATCGGGTCACCGCCGGTTCGCGGGTCTTGCCGTCCCGCACGATGACCTCCCGGTCGGAATACGCCGCCACCCGCGGTTCGTGGGTGACCAGGACGACGGCGGCGTTCGTCTGCTTCGCGGTCTCCGAAAGCAGCCTCATCAGCAGCTCGCCGCTGAGAGAGTCCAGTGCGCCGGTCGGTTCGTCGGCGAAGATCACCGACGGTTCGGTGATCAGTGCCCTGGCCATGGCGACCCGCTGGCCCTGCCCGCCCGACACCCGGCCGGGCGGATTACCCGCGACGTCGCCGACCTCGAGCCTGCCTAGCCAGGTTTCGGCGAGCCGTTCCGCCGGACGGCGTTTCATCCCGCCGAGCCGCAGCGGCAACGCGACGTTCTCCAGGCAGGTCAGCTCGGGGACGAGCTGGCCGAACTGGAAGACGAAGCCGAATTCGGTGCGCCGCAGAGCGCTGCGTTCGGCGTCGGACATGGCCGACAGCGCGCGGCCGCGGAACAGCACCTGCCCCTCGTCCGGGCGGATGATGCCGGACAGGCAGTGCAGCAGGGTCGATTTGCCGGATCCCGACGGCCCCATGACGGCGACGATCTCGCCTTGCGCCAGTTCGAGCCCGGCCCCGGCCAGTGCCTGGTCAGGGCCGAATGCCTTATGCAGGCCCAGGCCTTGTAACAACGATGTTTCCACTGGAAGTCCCCCGGATTGTGGGCGGCTCAGCGCCCGAGCTGGCGCGCGAGATCATCGAGACGGGCGGCCGTGAGTTCCAGCCACCGCAGATCCGCTTCGAGATGGAACAGCGCGTGATCGCAGATGAGCTGGTCGGCGAGGTCGCCGGTGGTCTTGCGTGCGGTGAGCTCGCGCATGACGCGGAGGTGGGAACCGCGCTGGGCGTCGAGCAGGTCCTGGGCGCCACGGCCGGACATCAGCGCGAGCACCACCTTGGTGTAGAGCGTGTTCTGCAGGTAGACGGAGGGATTTTCCGGGCTTTTCAGCCATTCCTCGACGTTGCTGACCCCGGCGTCGGTGATGGCGTACCGCTTCCGGTCCGGCCCACCGCCCGCTTCGACGCCGTTCTCTTCCACCAGCCCGTTTTTCAGGAGCCGGTTCAGCGTCGAATAGACCTGCCCGTAGTGCAGTGGGCGGTCTTGCCGGAACTGTTTGTCGTAGAGCTGTTTGAGGTCGTAGCCGTGCTTGGGGCCGGCTTCCAGCAGACCGAGCAGGGTGTTCCCGATGGACATGCGGTGACTATACACAGGGTGTATACGCCGGGTCTATACATCGTGTGTATAGCTCTCGACCTGCTGCCCTGACCTCACGGTGTGACCTTCGCCGTCGGCAGGCAATGTCAAACGCCTGAAACATTCAGGAGTTTTCAGGTAACACGGCCTACCTACCTTCAAGCGCAATCGACGCCTTAGGAGGTGCCCGTGCCGCTCGCCGCCCCCACCACGACCGCGGTGGACACGCACTGCCCGTACTGCGCCCTGCAGTGCGGGATGAGCCTCGACGGCGCCCGCGTCGCCCCGCGCGACTTCCCGGTCAACGCCGGTGGTCTGTGCCAGAAGGGCTGGACGTCGGGAGAACTGCTCACCTCGCCTTCCCGGCTGACCACGCCGCTGATCAGGGTCGACGGCGAGCTCCGGCCCGCGAGCTGGGAGCAGGCGCTCGACCTCGTCGCACGACGGCTCACCGAGATCCGCGCGGCCAAGGGAGCCGATTCGGTCGCCGTCTTCGGCGGCGGCGGGCTCACCAACGAAAAGGCCTACCTGCTGGGGAAGTTCGCCCGGGTCGCGCTGGGCACCTCGCAGATCGACTACAACGGCCGGTTCTGCATGTCCTCGGCGGCCGCCGCCGGGATCAAGGCGTTCGGCGCCGACCGCGGGATGCCGTTTCCGGTCACCGACCTAGCCGGCGCCGACGCCGTCCTGCTGATCGGCGCGAACCCGGCCGAGACGATGCCGCCGTTCACCCAGCACCTGCGCGGCGCGGATCTGATCGTCGTCGACCCGCGCCGGACCGCGACCGCCGAACTGGCCGGGCTGCACCTCGCGCCCGCGCCGGGTACCGACCTCGCGCTCGCGCAAGGGATTCTGCACGCCGTCGTCGCCGACGGGCTGCTGAACCAGTCCTATGTGGACGAGCGCACGAACGGCTTCGAAGAGCTGTGGCGCTCGGTCGCGGCATGGTGGCCGGAGCGCGTCGAGCAGATCACCGGCGTCTCTGCGGCCGACCAGCGCAGGGTCGCCGCCAAACTCGCCGCCGCCCGCAACGCCTACATCCTCACCGCGCGCGGCACCGAACAGCACGCCAACGGCACCGCGATGGTCAACGCGTGGATCAACCTGGCGCTCGCGCTCGGCCTTCCCGGCCGGGCGGGGTCCGGATTCGGCTGCCTGACCGGCCAGGGCAATGGACAGGGCGGACGCGAACACGGCCAGAAGGCCGACCAGCTGCCCGGCTACCGCAAGATCGACGACCCCGCCGCGCGCGAGTACGTCGCCGGGGTCTGGGGCGTGCCCGCGGAATCCCTGCCGGGGCCGGGCCGTTCGGCGGTCGAACTGCTCGAAGCGCTGGGCACCGAAGACGGACCGAGCGCGCTGATGGTGTTCGGCAGCAACGTCGTCGTCTCGGCGCCCGGCGCCGGACGCGTCCAGGACAAGGTGTCCTCTTTGGACTTCCTGGTCGTCTCGGACCTCGTGCTGTCGGAGACCGCGGCGATGGCCGACGTCGTCCTGCCGGTCACCCAGTGGGCCGAGGAGGACGGCACGATGACCAACCTCGAAGGCCGGATCCTGTTGCGCCGCAAGGCGATCGATCCGCCGTCCGGAGCGAGGACCGATCTCTCCGTGCTTTCGGAACTGGCCAAGCGCCTCGGCCAGCCCGACGGGCGCTTTCCCGCCGACGCGGAGACCGTCTTCACCGAACTCCGTCAGGCGTCCAAAGGCGGCGTCGCCGACTACTTCGGCGTCACCTACGACCGGCTCCGTGACGGCGAAGCGCTGTACTGGCCGGTTCCGGCGGAAACGCATCCCGGTACGCCGCGGATGTTCCTCGACTCTTTCGCCCACCCGGACGGCCGCGCGCGGTTCGTGCCGGTGGACCACGTCGGCCCGGCCGAGCTGCCCGACGACGAATTCCCCTTGCAGGCCACCACGGGCCGGGTCCTGCAGCACTACCAGTCCGGGGCGCAGACCCGGCTGGTCAAGGAGCTGAACGACGTCGTAGCGGAGGCCTTCGTGGAAGTTCATCCGGACACCGCCGCCCGGGCGGGACTGGCCGAGGGCGACCTCGCGGTCGTGCGGTCGCGGCGCGGGGAGACCCACGCCCGGATCCGCTGCGTCGCGTCGCTGCGCCCGGATCTGGTGTTCCTGCCGTTCCACTTCCCCGGCGAGGGCCGGGCGAACCTGCTGACCAACCCGGCGCTCGACCCGACCAGCCGGATGCCCGAGTTCAAGGTGTGCGCGGTCGCGCTCGCCCCGGCCGAGGCGGTCGCGTGAGCGCCCGGTCGGTGGTCATCGCCGGATACGGGATGGCGGGCGCGCGGCTGGCCGACGACATCCGCCGCCGCGATCCCGACGGTGAACGCGTCCGGCTCACCGTCGTCGGCGCGGAGACCCACACCGCCTACAACCGGGTGCTGCTCTCGTCGGTGGTCGCCGGGACCATGCGGCCCGAGGTCGTCCGGCTCCACGACGACGATTGGCCCGCCCGCACCGGGGCCGACCTGCGGCGCGGGGTCGCCGCGACGTCGATCGACCGGGCGGCGCGGCGGGTGCACCTCGACGACGGGTCCACTGTGGACTACGACGCACTCGTGCTCGCCACCGGCGCGAACCCGTGGATGCCGCCGGTCGAAGGGCTCGAACCCGGCCCTGACGTCGTCGCGTTCCGCACCCTCGACGACTGCGCCCGCATCCTCGACGCCGCCAAACTGGGCGCCCCGGTCGCCGTGCTCGGTGGCGGCCTGCTCGGCCTGGAAGCGGCGCGCGGCCTCGCGGGGCGCGGAAACCTCGTCACCGTCGTGCATCCGATGCCGCACATCATGGAACGTCAGCTGGACGCGGAAGCCGCGCGGGTGCTGACCAGGAAACTCGAAGAACTCGGTGTCGGGTTCCGGCTCGGCGTCGGTGCCGCGCGGTATGTCAGTGGCGACGGGCTCAAACTCGACGATGGCACGCACGTGCCCGCCGATCTCATCGTCGTCTCCACCGGGGTCCGGCCCGAGACGAAACTGGCCGTGGACGCCGGATTGACCGTCGAAGGCGGCATCGTCGTCGACGATCTGCTGCGGACCAGCGACGGCCGGATCCACGCGATCGGTGACTGCGCGAAGCACCCCGGAGCGTTCGGCGGACTCGTGCAGCCGGCGTGGGAACAGGCCGCCGTCGTCGCGGATCTGGTCACCGGAACGAAATCCGCGTCGCGCTACCGCGGCACCCAGCCGGTGACCCGGCTCAAGGCGCGCGGGATCGACCTCACCGCCCTCGGCGAGACGATGACCGGCGCGGACGATCCGACCGCCGAAGTCCTCACCTTCAGCGACCCGGCGGGCTGCCGCTACGGCAAGCTCGTCCTCCGGGAAAATCGCGTGGCAGGCGCGATCCTGCTCGGCCTTCCCGACGCGGCCGCGACGATCACGCAGTTCTACGACCGGGGCACCCCGGTGCCGGAAGACCGGCTCGCCGTCCTTTTGGGACGCGCGCTGCCCGCCGGGGCGCCGTCGGCGTCGAGCCCGGCCGATCTGCCCGCGTCGGCGGTCATCTGCCGCTGCAACGCGGTGACCAAGGGACGGCTCGTCGAGGCTTGGCGCGCCGGCGCCACCGACGTGCCCGCCCTCGCCGGAGCGACCCGCGCGACGACCGGCTGCGGCGGCTGCAAGGACGCCGTCAGCGGGGTCGCGAGATGGCTGGCCGCGCAGTGATCCGGCTGAAGGAAACCCGAACGACGTCCACCAAGAAGGAGGCCCCCATGACCGCCGGGAGCGTTCACCGCGGCAAGCGCTGGATCGAGCACTGGGATCCCGAGAACGAGCAGTTCTGGGAAGAGACCGGGAAGAAGATCGCGCGGCGGAACCTGTGGTTCTCCGTTCTGGCCGAGCACATCGGCTTCTCCGTCTGGACACTGTGGTCGGTCATGGTCCTGTTCATGGGCCCGCAGTACGGGTTCTCGGCCGCCGACAAGTTCCTGCTCGTTTCGACCCCGACGCTGATCGGCGCGCTCATGCGGCCGCTCTACACCTTCGCGGTGGCGAAGTTCGGTGGCCGGAACTGGACGATCGTCAGCGCGCTGCTGTTGCTGGCACCCACCATCCTGGCCGCGATCGCGATGGAGCCGGGCACCTCGCTCGGCACGTTCCTGCTGATCGCCGCGCTCGGCGGGGTCGGCGGCGGGAACTTCGCGTCGTCGATGACCAACATCAACGCCTTCTACCCCGAGAAGCACAAGGGCTGGGCGCTCGGGCTCAACGCGGGCGGCGGCAACCTCGGGGTGGCGGCGATCCAGCTGATCGGCCTGCTGATCATCGGCACCGTCGGCGCGACCGCGCCCCGGCTGGTGCTGGCGATCTACATCCCGCTGATCGTGGTCGCCGCGGTCTGCGCGTACTTCTTCATGGACAACCTCGCCTCGATGAAGGGCGACACCAAGGCGATGCGCGAGGTCGTCAAGGACCCGCACACCTGGGTGATGTCGTTCCTCTACGTCGGCACGTTCGGTTCGTTCATCGGCTACAGCTTCGCCTTCGGCCTGGTGCTGCAGAACCAGTTCGGCCGTACTCCGCTGCAGGCGGCGGCGGTGACGTTCCTCGGGCCGCTGCTCGGGTCCTTCTCGCGGCCGACGGGCGGCTGGCTGGCCGACCGGATCGGCGGCGGCAAGATCACCTTCGTGACGTTCGTCGGGATGGCCGCGGCGACCGTGGTGCTGATCCTGGCGTCGACGTCGAACTCGCTGGCGCTGTTCACCGTCGCGTTCATCGTGTTGTTCGTGCTGACCGGGATCGGCAACGGCTCGACGTACAAGATGATCCCGGCGATCTTCCGCGCCAAGGCGAAGGTCGCGATCAGCGAAGGCGCCGACGAGACCCTCGAACTGCTGAAGGCGCGCAAGCTTTCCGGCGCGTTGATCGGGTTGGCCGGTGCGATCGGCGCGCTGGGCGGGTTGTTCATCAACCTGGCGTTCCGGCAGTCGTTCGCGGACACCAAGAGCGGGGTGCCGGCGTTCATCGCCTTCCTCGCCTTCTACGGACTGTGCTTTGCCGTCACGTGGGCGGTGTACCTGCGGAAACAGCAGGCGGAGGTGGCGAGCACCCGAGGTCTGGCGCTCGCCGGGGCGGAGGTCTGATGCGGAAACTCGTCGTCGCGGGACATGGCATGGTCGCGCACCGGCTCGTCGAAGCCGTGCGCGCGGAGGACAAGACCGGCGAATGGCAGGTGGTGGTCCTCGCCGAGGAGGCGAGGCCCGCGTACGACCGCGTCGCCCTGACGTCCTATGTGGACACTTGGGATCCGGCTTCGCTCGCCCTCGAAGGCGCCGACTACGCCGACGACCCGCAGGTGGAACTGCGGCTCGGTGACGCGGTGACGTCGGTGGACCGGGACCGCAAGGTCGTCGTCACCGAGTCCGGGTACGAGCAGCCGTACGACGCGCTCGTCCTCGCGACCGGCTCACGGCCGTTCGTCCCGCCGGTG
Source organism: Amycolatopsis sp. NPDC039088 (assembly GCF_055598845.1). Classification (NCBI taxonomy): domain Bacteria; kingdom Bacillati; phylum Actinomycetota; class Actinomycetes; order Pseudonocardiales; family Pseudonocardiaceae; genus Amycolatopsis; species Amycolatopsis sp. NPDC039088. The sequence goes on from NZ_JBVKAE010000044.1 coordinate 43,143, forward strand.
CCCGGTCACGATCTCCCGGGTTGCTTCGTCTACCGGACGATCGAAGACCTCGACGCCATCAGGGAAGCCGCTCAGCGGCCCGGCCGCGGCCGTCGTTCGGCGGTCGTCATCGGTGGCGGCCTGCTCGGGCTCGAAGCCGCGAAGGCGTTGCGGGACATGGGTCTCTCGCCGCACGTGGTCGAGATGGCGCCGCGGCTGATGCCGCTGCAGGTCGACGAGGGCGGCGGTGGCCTGCTCCGGCGGCTGATCACCGACCTCGACGTGACCGTCCACACGGGAACGTCGACCGACGCCATCGAACCGGACGGCGCGCGGTACATCGCCAAGCTCGGCAACGGCACCGAACTCGACGTCGACCTGGTCGTGTTCTCCGCCGGGATCCGGCCGCGCGACGACCTCGCCCGCTCGTCCGGCCTGGAGGTCGGCGCCCGCGGCGGGATCCTGGTCGACGAGTCCTGCCGGACGTCCGACCCGTCGGTGTACGCGATCGGCGAATGCGCCGCCGTGGCGGGAAAGGTGTACGGCATCGTGGCGCCCGGCTACGCGATGGCGGAGATCGTCGCCGCGCAGCTGACCGGCGGCGAGGGCACGTTCCCCGAGCCGGACATGTCGACGAAGCTCAAGCTCATGGGTGTCGACGTCGCCAGCTTCGGTGACGCGCACGCGGCCACCGAGGGTGCGCTGGAGGTCGCGTTCAACGACGCGGTCGCCGGAACCTACAAGAAGCTCGTGATCTCAGACGACTCGAAGACGTTACTCGGCGGGGTGCTGGTCGGCGACGCGAGCGAGTTCAACACGCTGCGCGCGATGGTCGGGCGGCCGTTGCCCGCCGAACCTGGTGCGATCCTCGCCCCGGCGGGCGGTGGTTCGGCGGTCGGGGTCGACGCGCTGCCGGACGCCGCGCAGATCTGTTCCTGCAACGCGGTTTCCAAGGGCGCGATCACGCACGCGATCACCGAAGAGGGTTGCGATTCGGTCGCCAAGATCAAGGGCTGCACGCGGGCCGGGACGGCGTGCGGGTCGTGTGTCCCGCTGCTGGGCAAGCTGCTGACGGCTTGCGGCGTCGAGCAGTCCAAGGCGCTGTGTGAGCACTTCTCGCAGTCGCGTGCGGAGCTGTTCCAGATCCTGCAGGCCACGCGGATCAGCACGTTCAGCGAGATGATCGACCGGTACGGCAAGGGAACCGGATGCGCCATCTGCAAACCGGCGATCGCCTCGATCCTGGCCACGCTGGGCAACGGGCACATCCTCGCCGGTGAGCAGGCGACCCTGCAGGACACCAACGACAAGTTCCTGGCGAACCTGCAGCGCAACGGCACCTACTCGGTGGTCCCGCGGATCCCCGGTGGTGAGGTCACGCCGGAGAAACTCATGGTCATCGCGCAGGTGGCGATGGACTTCGGGCTGTACACCAAGATCACCGGCGGACAGCGGATCGACCTGTTCGGCGCCACCGTCGACCAGCTTCCGCTGATCTGGCGGCGGCTCGTCGACGCCGGGTTCGAGTCGGGGCACGCGTACGGGAAGTCGTTGCGCACGGTCAAGTCCTGTGTCGGTTCGACCTGGTGCCGCTACGGCGTCCAGGACAGCGTCGGGCTCGCGATCGAACTGGAACTGCGGTACCGCGGTCTGCGCTCGCCGCACAAGCTCAAGTCCGCGGTTTCGGGCTGTGCTCGGGAATGCGCCGAGGCGCGGAGCAAGGACTTCGGCATCATCGCCACCGACAAGGGCTGGAACCTCTACGTCGGCGGGAACGGCGGTGCGACCCCGCGGCACGCGGATCTGCTGGTGTCCGAAGTGGACACGGAGACGCTGATCCGCACGATCGACCGGTTCCTGATGTTCTACGTCCGCACGGCCGACCGGCTGCAGCGCACCGCGCCGTGGGTCGAGGAGATGGAAGGCGGCCTCGACCACCTGCGCGCGGTGATCGTCGACGACAAGCTCGGCATCTGCGAGGACCTCGACGCCGCCATGGCCAAGCACGTCGGCGACTACGCCGACGAATGGCGTGGGGTACTGGAGGACCCGGAGAAGCTGGCGAAGTTCAGCTCGTTCGTCAACGCGCCGGGCACGCCGGACCCGACGATCGCCTTCCGCACCGAACGCGAACAGAAGGTGCCCGTCCTGCTGGGCATCCCGGAGGTGAAGCAGTGACGACCTCGATCGAGCGCACCTGGACCGCCATCTGCGCGGCGGGCGCGGTAGCCGAATGGTCCGGCGTCGCCGCCCTGCTCGACGACGGCGTGCAGGTGGCGATCTTCCGGTTGCCGGGCGACCGGTGGTACGCACTGTCCAATTTGGACCCGATCAGCGGTGCCGCGGTGCTCTCGCGGGGGATCGTCGGCGACGCCGGCGGTGTCCCCGTGGTGGCTTCGCCGGTGTACAAGGAACGTTTCGACCTGCGGACCGGCGAATGTCTCGACGCCGAGGGTGTCTCGGTCGAGGCGTACCGGGTCCGGGTCACCGGCGGTGTCGTGGAGGTGGAAGCTTCACCGTGACAGAAGTCCTTCCCCTGGCGGGATTCGTCATCGGTATCACGGCGGCGCGACGAGCTGACGAGCTCGGCGCGCTGTTCGTGCGTAAAGGTGCGACCGTGCGGTACGGCCCGGCGATCCGGATCGTGCCGCTTTCCGACGACACGGAACTGCGGTCGGCGACCATGCGGCTGCTGGAAGACCGGGTCGACGCCGTCGTCGCGACGACCGGGATCGGCTTCCGTGGCTGGATCGAGGCCGCCGAAGGCTGGGGACTGGGGGAGGAGCTGCTGGATCGGCTCGGGAAGTCCGCGCTGCTCGCTCGCGGTCCGAAGGCGAAGGGAGCGATCCGTGCGGCCGGGCTCTCGGAGGACTACTCGCCGGGTTCGGAGAGCAATGCCGAGGTCCTGCAGCATCTGCTCGAGTCCGGGGTGGACGGTCAGCGGGTCGCGGTGCAGTTGCACGGTGAGCCGCTTCCGTACTTTGTGGACAGTCTGCGGGACGCGGGTGCCGAGGTGATCGAGGTGCCGGTGTACCGCTGGGTCGGGCCGACCGACCCCGGCCCGCTCGACCGGCTGCTGGACGCGGTGCTCGACGGCTCGGTGGACGCGTTGCCGTTCACCAGCGCGCCGGCCGCCGCGTCCATGCTGGGGCTGGCGAAGCGGACCGGTCGGCTTTCGGGAATCGTTCAGGCGCTGGAAAAGCGGGTCGTGGTGGCGTGTGTCGGGCCGATCACCGCGGGGCCGTTGGCCGCGCTCGGGATCCCGACGGTCCAGCCGACTCGGGCGCGGATCGGGGCGTTGGCGCGGACGGTGTCCGACGCGCTCGAAGCCCGCTCGCCACGGCTGACCGCGGGCGGGCGGAGCATCGAACTGCGCGGGCAGGCGGCACTGGTGGACGGTCAGTGGTGTGACATCGCGCCCGCGCCGATGGCGCTGCTGCGGGCACTGGCGGAGGCGCCGGGCCGGGTGTTCTCCCGGCGGGAACTGGTCTCCGCGTTGCCCGACGGTGGCGAGGAACACGCCGTCGAGACCGCCATCGGACGACTGCGGAACTCACTGGGGTCACCGAAGCTGGTCCAGACGGTGGTGAAACGGGGATATCGCCTGGCCGTCGACCCGTGACCTTCGCGTTTCGTCCTCTGAATGCGGTACTTGCGTGTGCAACTACCGCATTCAGAGGACGAAACGCGGGTGGTGGGTCAGGAGAAGGTGACGCGGAGATCGGGGAATTCCCGGGCCGCGGCGACCCGGCCCGCCTCCTCCTCGGCCGCCTTCCGCACGGCCGGGCGGAGCGCGTCGAACGGGGTCACCGTGAAGTCGAGCCGCTTCTTCCCGCTCGCCTTGGCCCGCCAGACCCCGGCGATCTCGCCGTCGGCCAGCAACGCGCCCGGATTGCCGAGGATCTTCCAGACTTCCTTCTGCCGGGCCTTGTCCGGCACCAGCACGGCGCGATCCCGCGCCTGGACGAACGGGTCCAGCGGCGGCAGCAGGCGGACCACGTCCGGCTCCGGCGGGTTCTCCAGCAAAGGCAGGCGGTCTTCCGGCAGGAACGCCTTCTTGCCGTCGACACGGACCTCGACCAGCTTGTCCGGCCACATCGCGTCTACACCGGTTCGCGTCGTCCCGACGTAGGCGGCGGCGTCGCCGGGAGCGGCGGGGCCGTTGATCCGCAGGTAGCCCTCGACCACCCGCGTCGCCGCCTTGGCATCGGGAGCGGTCTTCAGGCGGCCGCGCTTTTCCAGCGGCGCCAACGTCGCCGGGCTGGCGCCCGGTTCCAGCCGGACCCCGGCGTGGATCGACGCGACCCGCATCAACTGCTCGTAGATGTGCACGACCCCGCAGCCGCGGCAGGCGTACGACAGGCCGTCGGGGATCAGTTTCGTGACCGCGCCGCTCACCGTGCCCTTGGGCTGTCGGCCGGTGACGACCTCCCGGATCGCCTTCGCGGCGGTGAACAGAGCGTCCGTCGCGGACCTGCCCGCGTCCTCGACCTGCTTGCGCTGCCACAGGATCCTGGCCATCGCGTCCTTCTCGTCGAGCGGCACGAGCGCTGCCCTGATGGCGTCCAGTTCGGCGCGGCGATGGAAATGCGGCGCGCCGCGGTGCGTCCAGGCGAGCACGAACCGTCCGTCTTCCCAGACCGCCGGGGTGATGTCGCCGTCGATCCGGGCGGCGAGACCGAGCAGCGCGGTGTCCCGCATCGAGTCCTGCAGACCGAGGTCGAATACGGTCGCCGCGGCCGCGTCCGTCTCCTCACGGTGCAGTCCGTGCGCCGCGATCCGGTACGCGAGCACCTGCTGCCGGTCGACCTCGAGCACCTGTCCTCCTTAAAGCGCGTAATCGAACGTGTAGGACATCGTCGGCTCACCGAGGACGCCCGTGGTGGTACCGGTGCCGCTGATCCCGGCGAGTTCACCCGTTCCGGAGCCTTCGACCACCGAGAACGTGGACGAGATGCCCTTCGCGTCGAAGCCGGTGTCGTGCTTGATCACGAAGCTGCCCTTACGTCCGTCCACGCTGCCTTCGACGCGTTCGAAGCCCGGCGCGGTCGTGCCGCCGCCGTCGTAGCCCTCACCCGCGTAGTACAGCAGGTAGTCGACGATCGACTCGCCTTCGATCAGCCCGCTGTAGGCGAGCGTGGCGTGCGCGTAGGCGACGCGCGGCCCGCCGTCGGTGCCGCTGACGATGTTCTCTTCCCAGTTCTTCATGGCGAACGTGTTCATGGGACTCACCCTGACAGCCAAACCTGTCAGAACATGTCAGGTTTTTCGGCGATACTGGATTCATGCGTGCGAGCAGACTCCTGTCGGTCCTCCTCCTGCTGCAGAACCGCGGCCGGATGACGGCCGAGGAGCTGGCCGCCGAGCTGGAGGTGTCGGTCCGGACTGTCTACCGCGACGTCGAGGCGCTGTCCGCGGCCGGCGTGCCGGTGTACGCCGATCGCGGGCGCACGGGCGGATATCAGCTGGTCGACGGCTATCGCACCCGGCTGACCGGGCTCACCGAGGAGGAGGCGCAATCGCTTTCGCTCGCCGGTCTGCCCGGCGCGGCCGCCGAACTCGGGCTGGGCACCGTCCTCGCCGCCGCGCAGCTCAAACTGCACGCGGCCATGCCGTCGGAACTGCGCGCCGGGGCGAGCAAGGTCTCCGAACGGTTCTTCCTGGACGTCCCGGGCTGGCACCGCGGCATCGAGAGCCTGCCGCGACTGTCCGAACTGGCCGACGCGGTGTGGCATACGCGCCGGATCAAGGTCCGGTACGAACGATGGGGGCAGCGGAAGGTCGAGCGTGTCCTCGATCCGCTGGGCCTGATCCTCAAGGCGGGGAACTGGTACCTCGCGGCACGGTGCGAGGGGAACGACCGGACCTACCGGGTTTCCCGCATCGAGGAGCTCGAAGATCTCGGCGAGACCTTCGAACGGCCGTCCGACTTCGACCTCGCGCGCTACTGGCACGAGTGGTCGGAACAGTTCGAAAAGCGGATGTACTCGCGGGTGGCGGTGGTCCGGCTGAACGAGTTCGCCCGCATACTGTTGCCGTTCTATCTGGGCGCGGTCGGCGTGCGGGCGCTGAGGGAAGCAGATGCCGAGCCGGATGAAAACGGTTGGCTGACGATGGAACTTCCCGTGGAACCGGGAGAACCGGCCGTCGGTGAACTGTTGCGCTTCGGCGGGAACCTCGATGTGCTCGAACCGCCGGAGCTGCGCGAGCGGCTGGCGGAGGAGATCAGGAAGATGGGCGCGCGTTATGGCTGACCTGGACGGCATCACGATCGGGATCACCGCGGAACGGCGGGCCGACGACTTCGTCGCGGCACTGGAACGGCACGGCGCGACCGTGCTGCACGCGCCCACCATCCGCATCGTGCCGCTGCCGGACGACACCGAACTGCGCGCGGCGACAGACGCCGTGCTGGCCGCGCCGGTCGGGTTCACCGCGGTCACCACCGGTGCCGGATTCCGCGGCTGGCTCTCGGCCGCCGAAGGCTGGGGCCTGCGTGAACCGCTGCTGGAACGGCTGGGGGCGTCGCGGATCTTCGTGCGCGGGCCGAAAGCGGCCGGTGCGGTACGCGGTGAAGGTCTTCGTGAGGAATTCTCCGCGCCGGAAGAGAGCAACGCCGAACTGTTCGAGGGATTGCGCGACGCCGGGGTCCGCGGTGCGCGGGTCGCCGTTCAGTTGCACGGCACCCTGCTGCCCGAACTCACCGGGCTGCTGCGGGAGTCCGGCGCGGACGTCGTCCAGGCGCAGCCGTACCGCTGGCTTTCGCCGGAGAACGTCGAACCTGTGCACGCTCTCGTCGAAAGTGTGGTCGCCGGGCGGGTGCACGCGCTGGCGTTCACCTCCGCGCCCGCGGCGACGAATCTCCTCGCGCTGGCCGGATCGCGTCGCGAGGAACTTCTTGCCGCGCTGCGAGGTCCGGTGTTGTGCGCGTGTGTCGGACCGGTGACCGCCGCGCCGCTGGAAGCCGCCGGGGTACCGACCGTCCAGCCGGAGCGGCAACGTCTCGGCGCGTTGGTGAAACTTCTCGTCGCGGAGCTGCGCATTCGGCCGTCTTGACGGGGATGACCCGCTTTGCCAGGCTCGACATACCGGACGCACGGAAAGGCGGCGGATGTCCGAGTCGCAATCGGTCACCTTCGTGCGCGCCATGTTGCGAAAGGGATCTTCGGTGCTGGGCGCCAGCCCGCCCGACGAAGCACCCGACCCCGATTCCGTGCCCGATTGGCGCTATCGCGAGGATTCCGCGGATTCGCTGCTGATGCGCGCGATCCGCTATTCCTCGCTCGGCCCGATCTTCTACCGCGTGGCCGCCTTTCCCAAGGTGTACCTCGGTTTCCTGGTCGCGAACGGCTCGGCCGCAATCGTCCCGGTGCTGAGCACGACGATCCTGGCGGTGCTGCTGAACGTCTTCGCCGTCTGGTGGGTGGTGCGGGGCCGCGGCATCCGGGCGAAGACGTCCGGGCGGCTGATGTACGCCGATCTCGCGGTGGGCGTGGTGCTCGCGACGTTCGTGGCCGCCACCGCGCCTGCCGAGATCCAGCCGTTCGCCGTCGACGTCGCGTGGACGTGGCTGGTCGGCACAGTGGCGTTGTGGACGTTGTCGTTCGGGCTGCCCGCCGCTTTCCTGCTGTTGATCGCGGCTCTTCCGTTCCGGGTGTTCCTGACCTGGATCGGCGGGCTCCCGCTCGACGACCCGCTCGCGGTGAGCCGTTCGGTTGGCTGCATGGTCGCGCTCGTCGTGGCGATGGTGACCACGGCGGGGATCCTGATCCTGCTCGGCGTCGGGACGCGGTTCGCGCTGGGGATCGGGATGCGTCGCGGTCAGCGCACCGAGCGGCTGCGGACCCGGCGGGTCATGCACGACTCCGTGCTGCAGACGTTGGAAGCGATGGGCATGGAGGCGCCCGACGACGATTCCGCGGCCGCGGAACGACTCGCGGAGATGCGCGCGACGGCGCGGGCGCAGGCCGCCGAACTGCGGCGCGAACTCACCGGCCCGGAAGCGCCGTCGGCCCGCGGCCTCGCGGCGGACCTCGCCGAGGTCGCCACCGAAATGGCACGCGACGGCCTCCGCACCCAGCTCGTCGCCGCCGAGACCGAGGAGGACTACCGCCTCACGCACGCACGCCGGACCGCCATCCGCGACGCCGTTCGCGAAGCACTCCGAAACACTGTGAAGCACGCCGGGACCAAGCAGGTCGTGCTTCGCGTCGAAGAGCGCGAAGGCGGTATCGCGGTCATCGCGCGGGATCAGGGGACCGGCTTCAGCATGCTGGACCGGCCGCCAGGCTTCGGGATCAGCCAGTCGATCATGGCGCGGCTCGCGGAGGTCGGCGGGCGGGGGACGATCGACTCGCATCCGGGTCGGGGGACCCGGGTGACGCTCTGGGTGCCGCACTGAGTCGTGGACTTGGATGCGCGCCCTTTGAGTGACATCCGAGCGGTGTCATCCCTTGTGTCTATGAAGGAATTGGGACGTTGAGTGATGCTGTTGGTTTATTCGGGTTCGGGCGGTTTCGCGTGATCAGACGGAGGACACGCGTGATCAGACGGAGGACACGCGTGTCTGGACGGACGGCACGCGTGCAGCCGGGTTCCGCCGCGTGTCGTCTGTCTGGACACAGGTGCCCTCCGTCTGATCACGCGTGTCGTCCCTTCAAGCACACGAGATCGCCATCCGATCACGCAGGTCTTCCCTCAGAGCGCGCGACGACCAGGGGATCCTGCGCTCAACACGAATAAACCAACAGCATCGTTGAGTGTCCCAATTCCTTCACAGACACCCTCGATGGCCCGCCGAATCACCGCTCAGGGACTGGTCGGACGTAGGGAAGGGACCTTCAGGGCCTCTGCTGTGGCGCGTGAGACTTCTGTGACACCTGGGGTGACCTCGGTGGTCCGTGAAGGCCTCTTTGAGGGAATCAGAGTCCGTGAAGGCCTCCTTCACTACCTTCAGGGTCAATGCCAGGAACTTAAGCGACGGTTCCTGAGGCTCTCCAACTGTCCATAAAGGATTCATCGAGAGCCGATTCGTCCGATTGATCACCCTTTGCCCGTGTTATCAAGTCCGTGAAGGCCTCCTTGAGGGACTCTGAGTCCCTCAAGGAGGCCTTCACGGACCATCGACACCATCGACCTTCGTGGGCGAACAGTCGCTGCCCGAACGGACGGTACGTACTGGAGCCGGGCTACCCGACCTGGGCGAACATGTCCGACACGCGACCGCCCCGCCGGCCTTAAGCTCCTGGCATTGCGGCTCAGTCGAGGGAAGGGGGCCTTCACGGACCGCCGAGGGACGGAGCGGCAGCAGCGATAGCAAGGGACCTTTGCTCTCGCCTGGTCCGGACACCGGACTGTTGATCATGATGGAGCTCCACGGCGCGGCGCTCATCGTCGGCGCGAGCATGCCTACGTAAGTGGTAGCAAAGGTCCCTTGCTCTCTTTTCGCAGGTCAGCGCGGCGACCGTGTGGATTTTGGGACATCTGACGTCCTGAAATCCACACGGTCAGTAGGCGTCGCTACGCGGAGTGAGGGGTGTGTGGAAATAGGGACACTCAACGTCCCTATTTCCACACACCCCCTTACCCCGCGACACGTTTGCCCTATTCCGCTATGCCGGTTCCGTGCGGGTCGCGAGAAGCGTCTCTGGTGGACAGTCGAGCGTGGGCGATCCTGTCAGGGGCGTGGTGAGGTGGCGACGATGAAGGAATTGGGACGTTGAGTGTCGTGGTTCCTTCATCGTCGATTTTCGGCGACCTGGAGGCCGTCGGGAGAGCCCTACCCCGACTTTGCCGGGACCCTACGCTCAAGGTAGGGAGTCCTTCAAGGGTGACCCGCATTTGTGTACCTGCGCCTGACTTGCACGAGGGTGGTGGTCGTCGCCCCGGTCTCACACCTTGATCAACGGAAGATCCGGGACACTCAACGTCCCCGATCTTCCGTTGATCAAGCTCGTGTCCCTCACGATCTGCGGACCGGCGACCGAGCGGGGAAGGTTCCGGCCGTCCAACGGCCGGAATCCTCCCCACCCGACTACACCGGCCACCCGCACAAGCTCCACACCAGTGGGTAAACAAATACAAGTCCCTCAAGGAGGCCTTGACGGACTGCGTGAAGGGGGGCCTTCACGCGTTTCGGGCCGGGCTCGGGGCTAGACTCCGCCCGATGCGTATCACGGTCTTCCGGCGGCTGATGGCCGACGAATTCGGTCCCGGACGTGCGGAAACCCTCTCGAGGGATCACGTCTTCGGCGAACTCGGGGGCCGGACCGTCGAACAGGCCCTTGACTCGGGAATCTCGGCCAAGGACGTCTGGAAGGCGGTCTGCGACGCCTTCGAGATCCCGCCGGAGCGGCGCTGACCTCGGGATGAAGGCGAGCACCCTAGCGCGACGGCGTGTCGGTCACCGGCTCGAACACACGTTCGTCTATGGTGTTGTCCACAACGGGGTCAGCGATCCACAGCTTGGGCGCGAGGCCTGGAATTGTCGGTGGTCGCCCGTAGCGTCGAGCCCGACAGCTCAGAACTGAAACAAGCCCTACCGGCTCAACCAACGAGGTGGACTCCATGGCACCAGCAGCACCCGACAAGGACAAGGCCCTCGAACTGGCCCTCGCCCAGATCGACAAGCAGTACGGCAAGGGGTCGGTCATGCGCCTCGGCGAAGAGGGCCGCGTGCCGATCGAGGTCATCCCGACCGGTGCCATCGCGCTCGACGTCGCGCTCGGGATCGGCGGCCTGCCCCGCGGCCGCGTCATCGAGATCTACGGTCCGGAGTCCTCCGGTAAGACCACCGTCGCGCTGCACGCGGTCGCCAACGCGCAGCGGAACGGCGGCATCGCCGCGTTCATCGACGCGGAGCACGCGCTGGACCCGGATTACGCCCAGAAGCTCGGCGTCGACACGGACGCGCTGCTGGTCTCCCAGCCGGACACCGGTGAGCAGGCGCTCGAGATCGCGGACATGCTGATCCGCTCCGGCGCGCTCGACATCCTGGTCATCGACTCGGTCGCCGCGCTCGTGCCGCGAGCCGAGATCGAGGGCGAGATGGGTGACAGCCACGTCGGTTTGCAGGCGCGGCTGATGAGCCAGGCGCTGCGGAAGATGACCGGTGCGATGAGCAACTCCGGCACCACCGCGATCTTCATCAACCAGCTGCGCGAGAAGATCGGCGTCATGTTCGGCTCCCCGGAGACCACGACCGGTGGTAAGGCGCTGAAGTTCTACGCGTCGGTCCGGCTGGACGTCCGCCGGATCGAGACGCTGAAGGACGGCGGCGAGCCCGTCGGTAACCGCACCCGCGTCAAGGTCGTGAAGAACAAGGTCGCGCCGCCCTTCAAACAGGCCGAGTTCGACATCCTGTACGGCAAGGGCATCTCCCGCGAGGGCTCGCTGATCGACATGGGTGTCGACCAGGGCATCCTGCGCAAGTCCGGTGCCTGGTACACCTACGAGGGCGACCAGCTGGGGCAGGGCAAGGAGAACGCGCGCAAGTTCCTGCTCGAGAACCCGGACATCGCCAACGAGGTCGAGAAGCGCATCAAGGAGAAGCTCGGCATCGGCGCCGTCGTCGACGCCGAGGCCGCCCCGGCGCCGGTCGACTTCTAGGAGGAACGGGTTTGCGAGCGCCCAAGGTGGATCCGGCGGAGTTGCCGCCGGACGAGCGGAGGAAGAAGGCCAAGGAGATCTGCTTCGATCTCCTGGCCGCGCGCCCGCGCTCCACGGAGGAATTGCGTCAGGCTCTCAAGCGCAAAGGCTTCGACGAGGAGACGACGGAGACCCTGCTCGGTAAGCTGGACCAGGCAGGGCTTGTCAACGACGCCGAGTTCGCTGAAATGTGGGTTCGTTCCCGCCATGCCAACATGGGCCTGGCACGGAACGCGCTCGTGGCCGAACTCAAACGCAAAGGAATAGATGGGGATATCGCCGTCCAGGCCGCCGAAGAGGTGGACCGAGAGGCAGAGGAGCAGCGCGCCCGAGAGCTGGTACGCAAGCGTATGCGCTCCTTGGGCAACGTCGACGAACAGACGGCGATCCGTCGCCTGCTGGGCGTCCTCGCCCGCAAGGGCTATCCCCAGGGGCTGGCCTACACCGTGATCCGCGACGAACTCCGCGAGTTCGGTGCCGAGGCCGCCCTCTTGGACGACCCCACCCTCGACTGAGTCGCCCCACACCTGAGCTGCTCTCACCGGTCGAGCGGGCCTTCGTGCCCGCCGGCCGGTGTTCTGCTGTCTGCGCAAGGCGCTGACCAGCGCCGATACGACCGATCAGGAATCAAGAAGCACCGCGTGCCCGCCGCGAAATAGCGTTACCGGCATGAACTTCATCGACGCCATCACCCTCGAAGTGGCCGACACCGCGGCCGCCGAACACTTCTACACCACCGCCTTCGGCCTCGGCTCCCAGTTGCGTCTGCGGGCCTCGCAGGAGCCCACAAGCGGCTTCCGTGGCTACACCCTTTCCCTCACGGTGTCGCAGCCCGCCAACGTCGACGCCCTGATCGAAGCCGCCCTCACCGCCGGCGCGACCGCGATCAAGCCCGCCGCGAAGTCGATGTGGGGCTACGGCGGTGTCGTCCAGGCCCCGGACGGCGCGATCTGGAAGATCGCCACCTCGGCGAAGAAGAACACCGGCCCGGCCACCCGCGAGTTCGACGACATCGTGTTGCTGCTGGGTGTCGCCGACATCTCCGCGAGCAAGAAGTTCTACGTCGAGCACGGTCTCACCGTGGGCAAGAGCTTCGGCCGCGTGTACGTGGAGTTCGAATCCGGGTCGAGCCCGGTCAAGCTGGCGCTGTACCGGCGCAAGGCCCTGGCCAAGGACGCCGGCGTCGCCCCGGAGGGCACCGGATCGCACCGGATCGCGGTCAGCGGCCCCGCCGCGCCGTTCACCGACCCGGACGGCTTCCGCTGGGAGACCTCCACCCTCGCCGCCCAGTCCTGATGTGCCACTACCGGATGCCCCCGCTCGCCGCCTACCGAGGAGAAAACGCCATGAGCACCACCACTTACGAAGGATTCTCGGCCGAAGAGAAGGCCGCGATGAAGGAACACGCCCAGGACATGAAGAAGGCGGCCCGCCGCAGTTCGGCCGCAGACAAGGCCGCGGCCGCCGAGCAGGATGTGGTCGAGAAGATCGCCGAGATGGCCGACGACGACCGCGCGCTGGCCGAACGCGTCCACGCCATCGTCAAGGCCAACGCCCCGATGCTCGCGCCGAAGCTCTGGTACGGCCAGCCCGCCTATGCCCTCGACGGCAAGCTCGTCTGCTTCTTCCAGCCCGCCGCCAAGTTCAAGACGCGCTACGCGACCCTTGGCTTCAACGACGCGGCCAACCTGGACGAGGGTGAGATGTGGGCGACCGCCTTCGCGCTGACCAAGATGACGGCCGCCGTGGAAAAGCGCGTCACCGCGCTCGTGAAGCAGGCCTGTGCGGCATAAGTGGCACTGAGTTTTACCGCATGATTGGCCACTCCCAGTGGTGAGGTGACTCCCTAGGCTCGGATGATCACTGGGAGGACACCATGATCACCATCGCCCCGCCGGAGCCTGAAGACCGCGAAGCCTGGGAGAACCTGTTCCGCGCCTACGTCGCCTTCTACGAACGTGTTTCGCCCCAAGAGGTCTACGACCGCGCTTGGCAGGAATTCCGTGCAGGGGAACGGATGCACGCGCTCGTCGCCCGCCTGGACGGCGAACTCGTCGGAATCACGCACTTTCTGGTGCACCCCAGCACTTCCGCGCTCACCGACGTCTGCTATCTCCAGGACCTCTTCACCGCGCCGCGAGCCCGGGGCAAGGGTGTGGCGCGGGCACTGATCGAGGCTGTCGCGGACTGGGCGCGTCACCGCGATTGCGACCGGGTCTACTGGCACACCAAGGAAACCAACGCCACCGCGCGCCGCCTGTACGACCAGGTCGCGGTCAACCGGGGCTTCATCCAGTACCAGTTACCACTCTGAAAACGGTGAAGGCCGCCCTCGCGAGGGCGGCCTTCACAGCACGGATCAGAGCTTCGACGCCTCCGCGGCGAAAGCTTCGATCTTCCCGAAGTCCTTGGCGGCCAAAGCATCCTTCGGGGTCAGCCACGAACCACCGATACAGCCCACATTGGACAGTGCGAGATAGTCCGGCGCGGTCTTCACGGTGATCCCGCCGGTCGGGCAGAACCGCAGCCCCGGCAACGGCCCGCCGATCGACTTCAGGTACGCCACGCCGCCGCTGGCCTCGGCGGGGAAGAACTTCAACGCCGTCAGCCCGCGTTCGGCCAGCCGCATCGCCTCCGAAACCGTGCTCGCGCCCGGCAGGAACGGCAGCCCGGTGTCGAACGCGGCGTCCAGGACCGAGTCGGTGCAGCCCGGGGTCACCAGGAACTTCGCGCCGGCGTCGGCGGCCCGCTTGGCGTGCTCCGGCGCGGTGACCGTCCCGGCGCCGATGACGATCTCCGGGACCTCCGCGGCGATCCGCTCGATGGAGGCGAGGGCCGCCGGGGTGCGCAGGGTCAGCTCGATCACCCCGATACCGCCCGCGAGCAGGGCCCGCGCGGTGGGCACCGCGTCGGCGGCGTCGTCGAGGACGACGACGGGCATCACAGGGGACAGGCCGAGCAGGTCGGCGCCGGTGGTCACTGACTTACCTCCACAGGGTTCAACGTGTGCGCCGGAGCGCCGAAGTGTTCCGGCGTGAGCGGTCCGAACACGCTCGCGCCCTGATCGGCGGGGCCGACCGCGCGGCGCAGCGCCGCGAACAGCTCCCGGCCGGTGCCGGTCCAGGATGCCTCCGAAGGCGGGGAGTCCACCAGCTCACGACGGGCGAGTTCTTCGTCACCCACGAAGACGTCCAGGGTCCCGGCCTGCGCGTCTAGCCGGACGACGTCGCCGTCGGCGATCCGCGCGATCGGGCCGCCCACGGCGGCTTCCGGGGTCACCTGGATCGCGGCGGGGATCTTGCCGGACGCGCCGGACATGCGGCCGTCGGTGAGCAGCGCCACCTGGTGCCCGCGGTCCATCAGCACCCCCAGCGCCGGGGTGAGCCCGTGCAGCTCGGGCATCCCGTTGGCCTGCGGGCCCTGCTGCCGGATGACCACGACGACGTCCTGGTTCAGCTCGCCGGCCTCGAAAGCGTCCTTGAACGACTTCTGGTCGGTGAACACCCGCGCCGGGGCTTGGACGACGCGGTGTTCGGGCGCCACCGCGGACACCTTGATCACCGCGCGGCCGAGGTTGCCCGCCACCATCCGCAGCCCGCCGTCGGCGGCGAACGGCCGTGACGCCGGGCGCAGGACGTCCTCGTCGAGGCTGCGCGTCGGCACGTCACGCCAGACCAGTCCGTCCTCGGACAGGATCGGCTCCTGCCGATAACGGCTCAGGCCCGGCCCGGCGACCGTGAGGACGTCCTCGTGCAGCAGACCCGCGTCGAGCAGCGTGCCGACCAGGAACTGGATACCACCGGCGGCGTGGAAGTGGTTGATGTCCGCGCTGCCGTTCGGGTACACCCGCGCCAGCAGCGGGATCACCGCCGACAGGTCGGAGAAGTCGTCCCAGGTGAGCTGGATGCCCGCGGCCGCGGCGATCGCGACGAGGTGCATCGTGTGGTTGGTCGAACCGCCCGTGGCGAGCAGCGCGATGACGCCGTTGACGACGGCCTTCTCGTCGATCACCCGCGAGACCGGGGTGTACTCCTCGCCGCGGGAGATGCGCACGACGCGGCGCCCGGCCTCCTCGGTGAGCGCGCGGCGCAGCGACGAGTTCGGCTGCACGAAGCTGGCACCCGGCAGGTGCAGGCCCATCACCTCGACGACCATCTGGTTCGAGTTGGCCGTGCCGTAGAAGGTGCAGGTTCCCGCCGAGTGGTACGAAGCCGCTTCGGCGTCCAGCAGGTCCTCGCGGGTCGCCTTGCCCTCGGCGTACAGCTGGCGAACGCGCGCCTTCTCCTTGTTCGGCAGGCCCGAGTTCATCGGCCCGGCAGGCACCAGGATCGCCGGGAGGTGGCCGAAGGACAGCGCGCCGATCAGCAGGCCCGGCACGATCTTGTCGCAGACGCCGAGCAGCAGCGCCGCGTCGAACATGTCGTGGGACAACGCGATCGCGGTCGACATCGCGATCACCTCGCGGCTGAACAGCGACAGCTCCATGCCCGGACGGCCCTGGGTGACGCCGTCGCACATCGCGGGGACGCCGCCGGCGAACTGGGCAACCCCGCCCGCCTCGCGGACCGACGCCTTCAGCATGGCGGGGTACTCCTGCATCGGCTGGTGCGCCGAAAGCATGTCGTTGTAGGAGGAGACGATCGCGACGCCCGGCGCCCGCACGGCACGCAGTGCCGCTTTGTCGACACCCTCCATCGCGGCGAAGCCGTGTGCGAGATTGCTGCAGTCGAGTCCGCGCCGCACCGGACCTTCTTCGTAGGCGGTGGCGACCCGCTCGAGGTGCGCGGCGCGGGTTTCGGCGCTGCGGGCGGCGACGCGTTCGGTGACTTCGGCGATGATGGGGTGGACGTTCGGGGCGGTGCGCATTGTCCGGCTCCGGATCACTGGTCGTGGTGGTCCGCGGGACGGCAACGCTGACGTCGCTGGGTCGTGACAGTGGCCACAGTACCTCGGGGGAAACCGCGAATCAAAATCGATACAGAAGATCGACTCGCGTGACCTCCGTCACGTCATTAGGTTCCACTGTGCTACTTGTCACATTGCACAATGCGCGGCAGAGTCGAGACGGCGAGGATCGCTTGCCTTCGAAGGCTCAAGCGGCCAACCGAACCGACCATCGGGAGGTACCGATGTCCACCACAGAGATCGCCGAACTTCGGCGAGCCATCGGTCAGTTGAGGCAGTGCGTCGGCACGCTGCGATCCCGATACGGCGACGCGTCGGCGGTACGGCGCCTGGCGAACGACGTGGAGCGGCTCGACATCGACGCGGCCGATCTCGACACGACCCCGAACGCGGTACCCGCGCAGGCGAAGGCCGCCGATCGGGTCCAGATACCCGACACGCCCTACGACCCGGCGCTCTGGCAAGGCGCCGATGACGAAGGCGTCGGCGGCTACAAGCGCGACCAGCGGTGAGCGCCCCCGCCGGCAACGAGGCCGGACGGGGTACGGGGGTCCGCGCGCCGTCGCGGGCCCGGATCGCCGAAAAAACGCTGCGCACCGACCGGTGGTGGCTCTCCCCGCTGCTGACCGTCCTCGGCCTCTCCGCCTTCATCATCTACGCGACGATCAGGTCCTTCGTGCGCACCGCCTACTGGGTGCCCGAGTACCACTACCTGACGCCGTTCTATTCGCCCTGCGTCTCGGAATCCTGTGTCGAAGGCTCCCGGCATTTCGGGGCCTGGATCGGTGAACTGCCGGGCTTCATCCCGCTCGGGTTCCTCGTCCTGCCGTTCCTGCTGGGCTTCCGGCTGACCTGCTACTACTACCGCAAGGCCTACTACCGGGCCGTCTGGTTCTCGCCGCCCGCGTGCGCGGTCGCCGAACCGCACGCGAAGTACACCGGTGAGACGCGGCTGCCGCTGATCATCCAGAACGCCCACCGCTACTTCTTCTACGTCGCCGTGGTCGTCTCGCTGATCAACACCTACGACGCGATCACCGCGTTCCACGGCAAGACCGGCGGGTTCGGTTTCGGGCTCGGCAACGTCGTGCTGCTCGGCAACGTGATCCTGTTGTGGGCCTACACGTTGTCGTGCCACTCGTGCCGTCACGTGACCGGCGGCAGGCTGAAGCACTTCTCGAAACATCCGGTCCGCTACTGGATCTGGACGCAGATCACGAAGCTCAACACCCGGCACATGGCGCTGGCGTGGACGACGCTGGGCACGCTCGTGCTGACCGACTTCTACGTGATGCTCGTGGCCAGCGGGGCGATTTCGGATCTGCGGTTCATCAACTAGTGGCACGGGAATCTCCCGTCCCCGACAACGGCGTCCAGCTTTGAGGTGGCTTTTTCTATGACCGAGGTCGAACGGCTCAACTACGACGTGGTGGTGATCGGGGCAGGCGGCGCCGGTCTCCGCGCGGTCATCGAGGCCCGTGAGCGCGGCTTCAGCGTCGCGGTGGTGTGCAAATCGCTGTTCGGCAAGGCGCATACGGTGATGGCCGAAGGCGGCTGCGCGGCGTCGATGGGCAACGCGAACTCCAACGACAACTGGCAGGTCCACTTCCGCGACACGATGCGCGGCGGGAAGTTCCTCAACAACTGGCGGATGGCCGAGCTGCACGCCAGGGAGGCGCCCGACCGGGTCTGGGAACTGGAGACCTACGGCGCGCTGTTCGACCGCACCGCCGACGGCCGGATCAGCCAGCGCAACTTCGGCGGGCACACCTACCCGCGGCTGGCGCACGTCGGTGACCGCACCGGGCTCGAACTGATCCGCACCATGCAGCAGAAAATCGTTTCGCTGCAACAAGAGGACTTCAAGGAGACCGGCGACTACGAGGCGAGGATCAAGGTCTTCGCCGAATGCACGATCACCGAACTGCTGACCGATCGCCCGGGTCCGGGTGCCCCGGATGGGCCGAGCCGGATCTCCGGCGCGTTCGGGTACTGGCGGGAAAGCGGCCGGTTCATCCTCTTCGAGTCACCGGCGGTGGTGCTGGCGACCGGTGGCATCGGGAAATCGTTCAAGGTCACCTCGAACTCGTGGGAGTACACCGGCGACGGCCACGCGCTGGCGCTGCGGGCCGGGGCCACGCTCATCAACATGGAGTTCGTCCAGTTTCATCCGACCGGCATGGTCTGGCCGCCCAGTGTGAAGGGGATCCTGGTCACCGAAGGCGTTCGCGGTGACGGCGGGGTCCTCAAGAACACCGAGGACAAACGGTTCATGTTCGAGTACGTCCCTGACGTGTTCAAGGGGCAGTACGCGGACAGTGAGGAAGAGGCCGACCGCTGGTACACCGACCAGGAGAAGAACCGCCGCACCCCGGACCTGCTGCCCCGGGACGAGGTGGCGCGCGCGATCAACTCCGAGGTCAAGGCGGGCCGGGGATCGCCGCACGGCGGGGTCTTCCTCGACATCGCCAGCAGGCTGCCCGCGGAGGAGATCCGCAAGCGGCTGCCGTCGATGTACCACCAGTTCAAGGAACTCGCCGACGTCGACATCACGAAGGAGCCGATGGAGGTCGGCCCCACCTGTCACTACGTGATGGGCGGGATCGAGGTCGACCCGGACACGGCGTCGTCGAGTGTGCCGGGCCTGTTCGCCGCGGGTGAGTGTTCGGGTGGCATGCACGGCTCGAACCGGCTCGGCGGGAACTCGCTGTCGGACCTGCTCGTCTTCGGCCGACGGGCCGGGCTCGGCGCCGCGTCCTACGTCGCGGACCTGAAGGATCGCCCGAAGGTCAGCCAGTCCGATGTGGACGCCGCCGCGGCGATGGCGCTCGCGCCGTTCGACCCGCCGGGTGACGGCGTCGAGGAGAATCCGTACAGCCTCCACACCGAACTGCAGCAGTCGATGAACGATCTGGTCGGTATCATCCGCAAGGCGGAGGAGATCGAGCGGGCGCTGGAGAAGCTCGGCGAACTGCGCGAGCGGATCAAGCGGGTCACCGTCGAAGGGCACCGTCAGTTCAACCCCGGCTGGCATCTCGCCGTCGACCTGCGGAACATGCTGATGGTCAGTGAATGTGTCGCGCGGGCCGCGCTGATGCGCACGGAGAGCCGGGGCGGCCACACGCGTGACGACCACCCGGGCATGGATCCCCAGTGGCGCAACAAACTCCTCGTCTGCTCGGCCACGCCGGGCGACAACCCGGTGGTGCCGGAGATCGGTATCGAGGTCAAGGAACAGACCCCGCTGCGGCAGGACCTGCTGGAGCTGTTCGAACTGTCCGAGCTGGGCAAGTACTACACCGACGAAGAACTGGCCTCGCACCCCGGGAGTCCGGCATGAGCTACAAGGCGAGTTTCCGGGTCTGGCGCGGCGACGCCGATTCGGGTGAGCTGAAGGACTACAGCGTCGAGGTCAACGAGGGCGAGGTCGTCCTCGACATCATCCACCGGCTCCAGGCCACCCAGGCCTCGGATCTGGCAGTGCGGTGGAACTGCAAAGCGGGCAAATGCGGTTCATGCTCGGCGGAGATCAACGGCAAACCGCGGCTGCTGTGCATGACCCGGATGTCGACCTTCACCGAGGACGAGGTCATCACCGTGACGCCGATGCGGACGTTCCCGGTGATCCGCGATCTGGTGACCGACGTGTCGTTCAACTACGCCAAGGCCCGGGAGATCCCGTCGTTCACCCCGCCCCCGGAGCTGAAGCCGGGGGAGTACCGGATGCAGCAGGTCGACGTCGAGCGCTCGCAGGAATTCCGCAAGTGCATCGAGTGCTTCCTGTGCCAGAACACCTGTCACGTCGTGCGCGACCATGAGGAGAACAAGGAGGCCTTCGCCGGGCCCCGGTACCTCATGCGCATCGCCGAACTCGAAATGCACCCCCTCGATGTCGCCGACCGGCGGGACGCGGCGCAGGAGGAGCACGGGCTCGGCTACTGCAACATCACCAAATGCTGCTCGGACGTGTGCCCGGAAGGCATCCACATCACCGACAACGCGCTCATCCCGATGAAGGAACGCGTCGCGGACCGGAAGTACGACCCCATCGTGTGGCTGGGGAGCAAGCTCTTCCGACGGGACAAGTAGAGCCGGGGTGGTGCTGCTGAGGCTCCTATGACTGGGTGACAGGCCGCGGCGACTCGGTACTCGCCGAAGCCATCAGGACCGCGCAGATCGGCACCGCCAGTGCCAGCGTGGCCAGTACGAAGACCGGGAACAGAAAGGAGAAGACCTCCACCCCCGGTGGATCCGCCGCCGCCGGATCCAGGTGCAGGCGCACCGCCGCCATCCCGGTGTAGTGCATGCCGGTGACCGCCGCGCCCATCACCAGTCCCGCCGCCAGCCGGGGCAGGAGCTTGTCCAGCCCGACCGTGAACCACAGCGCGGCGGTCGCGGCGACGACCGCGATGATCACCGAGAGCGCCAACAGCGGGACGTCGTAGCCGATGGTCCCCTTGATCTGCACCGCCCACATCCCGGTGTAGTGCATGACGTTCACCGCGAGCCCGGTGAGCAGTCCGCCGAGCAGCAGCCGCCGCCACGCGAACCGGTTGCGGACCCCGAACACCAGCAGGCCGGAGAAAACCGCGGACACCGAAAGGACCGCGGACAATGCCGTGCGGAAGATGTCGTAGCGCACCGGCAGACCTGGCGTCGAAAAGCCCAGCATCGCGATGAAGTGCATGACCCAGATGCCGACCCCGCCGATGGACACCGCTGCCAGCGCGAGCCACCCCAGCCTGCTCCGCGGGTTGCTGGTGGACCGGGCCTGCAGTGTGCAGGCGAGCCCGAGCGCGCACCCCGCCACCGAGGTGAGGTACGCGAGCACGATGAGCCAGTTCCCCATCGCGAAATCGTCGTGATTCATCTGCATTTCCGGGCTCCTGTCAGGCTTTCCGCTGATGCGGCGCGTGTAACTCGGCCAACGCGTGCTCGGCCGCGGCGATGAGGGTCTGTTTCGTCGACTCCGGCGAGCGCGCGTCGCAGGAGATCACTTGCACCGCCGCCGGAATCTTGAGCGCCTCGCGCACTTGGTCGGGCGCGTGCTGGCGGGTGCCCTGGAACTGGTTGATGGCCACCAGGAACGGCAGGCCGCGCGACTCGAAGAAGTCGATCGGCGCGAAGCTGTCCATGAGGCGGCGGGTGTCGACCAGGACGATCGCGGCGACCGCGCCGCAGACCAGGTCGTCCCACATGAACCAGAACCGGTGCTGACCCGGCGTGCCGAACACGTAGAGCACCAGGTCGTCGGCGAGAGTGAGGCGGCCGAAGTCCATCGCGACAGTGGTGGCGATCTTCCCCGGCACCGCCTCGATCCGGTCCACCCCGACGCTCGCGGCCGTCATCACGGCTTCGGTGCGCAGCGGGAGTATTTCCGAGACCGCGCCGACGAAGGTGGTCTTGCCGGCGCCGAATCCGCCCGCCACCACGATCTTGGCCGAGGTGATCCGTCGTTCAGAGTGCGCGTAGTCCACTGAGGACCCTTTCGAGCAGGTCGTTGCGTTCGTCCCAGGAGGTGTCTTCGGTGAGCGTGTCCCGCACCGACACCTGTCCGGCGCCGATCAGGTCGCCGATCAGGACCCTGGCCACCCCCAGCGGCACGTTCAGGTTGGCCGCGACCTCCGCCACCGAACGCTGGTGCAGGCACAGCTGCGTGACCACCGCCAGCGGGTTGGTGGGGCTATAGGGCGCCGTGCGTCCTTCGGTGGTCGTCTCCACGAGCGCTTCCACCGGGAGGTCGACCGTCGGCCGGGTCCGGCCGGCGGTCCACGCGTAGGGGCGGGCCAGCGAAGCCGCGTGCCGGCCGCCCTCACGTCGCCGGGCTTCATTCACCGGGTGGCCCCCGGTGAGGCCGGATGCCGCACCGGGGTCTCGACCATCTTCCCGACCCGGTCGACCAGCAACGTCATCTCGTACCCCACCAGCCCGATGTCGCAGCCGGGGTTGGCCAGCACCACCAGGTTCGAGCCGTCGCCGACGTTCATCAGCATCAGGAAGCCCTGCTCCATCTCGATGACGGACTGCACGACCCGGCCGGCGGTGAACAGCTCGGCCGTGCCCAGCGCGAGGCTGGACAGCCCGGACGCGATCGCCGAGAGCTGGTCGGCCCGGTCCCGCGGCAGCGTCTCGTTCGCCGCCACGAGGAGTCCGTCCGCCGAGACGAGCGCCGCGTGCGCGACGCCGGGAACGTCCTGAGTGAACGCCGACATCAGCCAGTTCCGGGACTGGTCGATCACGTCCGCTCCTTCTTGCCGGATGTTCATCGCTTCTCCACCTTCGGTTCGGCAGGCTCGTTCGTGATGCGATGGCGGGCCGCGCGCATGCCGTTGTAGTGCCGGGAAAGGTTGTTCCGCACCGCCGCGGGATCGCGGAACGACGTGTCTTCCGGCTGCGGCTGGCGCGGGGCGGCCGCGCCGGGGGCGAGCTGTGCGCCGGGTTGCCGGGTCGGCAGCCCGGAGTCGGTGAACTCGAGATCGTCCAGGCCGCCGACCGCGACTTCCGCGGCCAGCCGGACCTGGTCGACGGGGGTGACCCACTGGCCGGTCTGGTCCGTCGCGGCCGCGACGGGTTCGTCGGCGAACCAGTGCGAAAGCATCTGGTCGAAGATCGGGGTCGGCTTCGGGGTGGGCTCCGGGCCGGAGGGCGCTGGTTCCTCGGAGGGCCATCGGGGTTCGAGCTCGTGGCGGGCGCTGCCGTTGATCGCGGGCCGGGGTGCCGGGGGACCGGGCCGCGGCGGCAGGTCGACCAGCACGAGCACGCCGGGAACGTGCACGCTCGCCGTGATCCCCGCGCTCGCGGTCCGGGTGGTCGTCGGCCGCAGCCGGACGGTGATCCCGTGCGACGCGGCGAGCCTGCTCACCACGAACAGTCCCATGCGGCGCGTGGTTTCCGGGCTCACGGTGGCACCGGCGGCGAGGCGGGCGTTCGCTGCCTCGATGTCCTCGCGGCCCATGCCGAGCCCGACGTCGACGACCTCGATCAGCACTCCGCCGTCGAACCCCCGGTCGGCGGTGAGCACGACCTGCTCCTCCGGCGGCGAGGAGCGGATGGCGTTCTCCAGCAGTTCGGCGAGGATGTGCACGACGTCGGCGGCAGCCTCGGACTGCACCGACCCGCGCGGCGCGTTCCCCAGGGAGATCCGTTGGTAGTCCTTGACCTCCGAGGTCGCGGCCCGCAGCAGCTCGACCGTCGCGACCGGCCCGATATCCCGCCGCACCGGGCGGCCACCGGCGAGGACCTGGAGGTTCTCGCCGTTGCGTCGCAAGCGGGTGGCGATGTGGTCGATCTGGAAGAGCTCGGCGAGCCGCTGCGGATCCTGCTCGTCGGCTTCGAGGTCCTCGATGACCGAAAGCTGCAGTTCCACCAGCGACTGGCTGCGGCGGGACAGTGTCATGAACATCTCGCTGACCTGGATGCGCATCTCCGCCTGCTCGCCGACGGCCAGCCGGACGGCCTGCCGGTGCATGTCGTCGAAGGCACGGGCGAGCTGGCCGATCTCCTCCTCGGAGTCGACGGGGAGCGGCTCGATCGCCTGCCAGTCGATCGCTTCCCCGCCTCGGATCCGCTCGATCGTGTCGGGCAGCCGTCGGCGTGCGGCGTCGATCGCGGCCCCGTGCAGCCGCCGGATGGGCGCGACCAGCGACCGCGCCACGGCGAGCGCGATGGAGAGGGCACCGAGTAGCGAAGCGATGATGAGCGCGGCGTCGCGAAGGGCGTCGGAACGGGCCAGATTGGTCTGGACCCCAACCGAGTCGGAAAGCGCTTTGACGTGCTCCGTCAGCAGACTCCCGAGCGCGGCACGTTTCATCGCCGGTCCACCGGCGCCCGGGATGGTCGCCGCGGCGAACCGGGCGGCTTCCGCACCCGGCGTCAACGACCGGCGAATCTGGGCGGTCAGTACGGATTCCTCGGCGGCGGCGTGCTGAGCGGCGGCCACGATCGGCGGGTCCTGTGGCTGTCCGGACAGCACCTCTTGCACCGCGAGACTGGTCCGCAGCTGCACGAGCGCACTGGCGATGCCTGCCGAGGCGTCGAGATCCGGGCTGCCCGCCTGTCCGACCACGCCGGGTAACACTTCGGTGAGGGCGAAGAAGAAGTCGTGGTAGCCGCCGGTTTTGACGGCGGGCGACCCGGTCTCCTGCCGCAGCTCGGCCAGCTTCCCCAACTCGGTCTCCAGTGCCCGCGCGGTCTGTGGCGCGAGCCGCGCGAAGTCGGCGTCATGCCGCACCGACGCCGCTTTCGCGTCCACCGCGCTGGTCTGCGCGGATCCGCCGTCGTGGATCATCTCGTCGGCGACGAGCGTGCTGAGCTCGACGATCCCTTGCAGGACAGGCATTTGATCCCGTACGGCGCTGAGCCCGCCCGCCCTGGCGAGCTCGGCCTGTACCCGTACTCCCGCCAGCAGCACCGCGACGAGCACGGGCAACAACAGCACTACGGAGATCTTGGTGCGTAGCCGCCACGTACTGGGATTCCAGTAGGTGGCGGCAGAACGGCGTCGAAGTGGTTCGTCTTCTTTCATCTGTGGCGCGGCTCGATTCCTATCCGTGGCCCGATGAACGATTTTCAGAGTGCGTTTTTTCCCTGAATTCAAGCCAGGGACGTAACTCCGCCGCCGGGGGTGTCGTCAAGGAGTCGGACCCGTTTTCCCTCGTACGCATCAGCTACAGAGGGTGAACGTTGCACCGTCCGGCTTTTTACCTTCGCGTAGGGTGAACTACCCGATTCCGTGATCGCCGCGTCCGTGAATTTCCGGCGTCGGCGCCCGAGGGTTCGGGTGAAAAGAAATTGACCGCTGTCGCAGCGGCGCGGAAGATGAGTGCGGACACCGACCAAGGGAGCGAACATGATATGGCGACGCGAGGCCATCGCACACCTTGGCATGAAAGAAAAGCGGGGCTCCCTGCCGTCGACGTGACACGACGTCGCACTCGCGGAGCCGCCCATCGGGAAACCGGACCGGGCGGTTTTTTCGTTGTGTGTTCTTTTCGGTGAACCCTTGCTTCTGGAACAGAGCAGTCCGGTGCGCGGTGCGCGCCGGACTGTGTTCCAGGCCAAGGCGCGTTGGTCCAGCGGAATGGATACCGGGCTTTCATCCCGGTGACGTGGGTTCGACTCCCACACGCGCTACGCCCCGGCACGGCGGGGAAACCTGTTCCGTCGTACCGGTGCGGCGGTGTGGGGTCCGTGTGCTCCACACCGCCAGACGCGCACGGTCCGGCGACCGGCCGGGATTCATAGCCCCGGCCAGCCTGGCTCGACACCAGGGTGCGCGACTCAGGCGCCTTTGCGGGCGCTGTGGATGTCGCCGTGTTCGTCGCGGCGCAGCACGATGTCCCGGAATCCGTTGCGCCGCAAGCCCTCTTCCAGCGTGAGCCCGTTCGTGGCGACGACCACGAGCAGTCCGCCCCCGGCAAGGCTCGCGGTGATGCGGCCGAGATGTTCGGGGGACTCCAGAAAGGCCAGGACGACGTCGAAGGTCCCCATCACCGGCATCCGGTCGAGCTGATGGACCTCGTAGGAGATGCCTGCCGGATCGCGTTCCTCTTCACGCTGCGCGGCCGCGATCAGCACCTGGTCCGCGTCGACACCGGCCACCCGGCGCGCGCCCTTGCCGCGGAACAGCCGCGGATAGCGGCCATCGCCGCATCCGACGACCAGGACCGACCTGCCCGCCAGGTCCGGGAGCACTTCGAGCAGCGTCGTGGCCTGGTCCGACATAGCGCCGACGCTAGCCGACGAGGTCACCGTCCCGACAGGACCAAGAGGCCGTATCCCGGAGTACGTGAAGGCCTCTTCCCTACCTTGAGGGTCAGGGTCGCGGCAAAGTCGCAGAGTTGCTGGTCGGCGCTGTTCTTGGTGGTCTGGATGTGGCATCGCTGATGCCTGTGGGGTGCGAGTGTGGAGGATTTGGGACGGTGAAGGTCCCAAATCCTCCACACTCGAGGT